>SFOB01000040.1 GCA_004554075.1 Treponema sp. | reverse complement strand
CTTACTAAACATGACGAACTATTACCTGGGTTCCGCTGAATATTCTTCAGCTTATCACATTACCGCTTGTTCGTTTATATTTTTATCATGCCTCCTATATCACAATGAATTAATTGCATTATCAAACCAGACATATCTATCATTCAGCCAAACAAGTAAATAATCTACTTCATCTTGATAGTTTAATCGTTTCTCATAATCAGGTGCTTCATAATCATTAAGTATTTTTTTACCTAAGATTGGATAAAGCATAAAGTTCAATTTTGCTGATACATTTATTTCAGTAACATAATTGTCAATAATTGTATTAATGGCTTCATATAATAAAGCTTTTTTTGTATTCCATCTATTTTTTACAATTGAAACAAAACTTGGATCTTGAAATAATCTGTTTATCCATTCTGTTGATACAGTTATATCCCCTCTTTTTTTATATCCTCCCAAAACCCATAATCCTTCAGGACTATATAAATCATAATCTGTAAACCAGCCTTTATATTGTCCACAGCAAGCATCAAAATCCCAATTTGGTCCAAAATGAATTTTATCATCAGCTGGATTATAATAAAAATAGATTGAAGGTCCTGCCACAGAATCCGCATTCTTTACAAATTCATTAGTCAAATACCAATCAACAAATGAATCAACATCAAATTTATTTTCATATCCTAATTCTTTATCAAGCCAATTTTCTTCATGCAATACTGCATCCGCTGCAGTTGTTTTCTCAAGAATATAATTCTCTAACTCATCAGTCCAAATAGAAAAATCATCTGTATCAGGATCTTTCAAACTTACAATTGGAAAAGAGGAATTTATTGAGAAGTTATAATTCTCATCAAACTTGTTATTCACTTCACAAATAAAACCACCATCTTCTTTATCAATTATTCCATCTTTATTTAAATCTTTTCCATTTCCTAATACAGTCTTTTTTAATGACTGAATATCAATTCGCTTTTTGTCTATCTTTATGGATTCTCCAAGAATATAAACACCTTTATATTCTCCATTAAAAATCACATCACAAAACTCAAATGAAGGTTGCCAATGAGAATTAAAAATATTATTTCCTATATAAGAAACAAAGGAATTTCTTAGTAAAGATTTATCAATATAATTATTTACAAGAACAAATTTTTTTCCTTCATTCATTCCAAGCAATGATTGATTATCTGAGAATTTTATTGTATACGGTTTTTTCGGGAAATACCAACTTGTATTACCACGACCTTTAATCTTTCCACCAATTGTAATATTTCCATACTTATTAGATAATAAGGTTAGATTCATTTCTTTCCAATTTTCTCTATCTTCAACATCAGAACCATCTTTAGTATCGATAAATAGAATAGGTAATCCTGAATAACCAATTACTGATATTTTTGAAGAATCCATTTCCTGTTTTGTATCATTATTAAATACCTTACAACGAAAATAACTGATATTTCCCTTTTTTAGAAAAGGTTTTGTAATAAATTGATTTTCAGTTGCGTTCTCTACAATTATTTCTTCATCACCTTTTACTTCATACCATTGATATATAACATCGGAATCATTTATTGTATCTGGCAATTCATATCTTATAGTAACGGCTTGCCCCTCCCCCACAACAGTTATATCACCAGTTTTAATTATTCTTTCAGGAATAGATTCTATATCTAAAAGATTAGAAACTGCATCTTGATTTTTGCAAGAAATATTAATGATACTAAATAAAACACACACTATCAAAAGAAATGATCTTTTCATTTTACTCTAATAAACCCTTATTAATTCTGACTAGCCTTAAACAATCACATAATCACACAGATATTTCAGTTAAATATATATTTACCCCAATAAAAAGAATAATAGTACTTAATCTAACAATTATTTATATCTCTCTATAAGGTTTTAAAAAATTGTTGTATTATTTTTTTACCCAAAATTTTTTCAACAAATTCTCTAAACGCTCCGTCTCCACCTTGCTTTTTACATCGAATATCAACTATTTTTGTTATCTCATTAGTTGCATTCTTTGGAGCACCAGAAATTCCAGCCGATTTTAATAACCTATAATCTCCAATATCATCTCCTATAAATGCTATTTGTTGCAAAGAAATGTTTAATTTCTGACATAGTTCTTGTGCTATTTCAAGTTTATTTGATACACCATCAAATAAATAATCTATATTGAGTTTCTCTGCTCTACGTTTAACTATCTCTGTTTTTTCACCTGTTATAATAGCAACAGGAATATGAAAATAGTGGCAGAGTATTACGCCAAAGCTATCAGCAGTATTAAATTTTTTTAACTCATTTCCAGTTTGATCGTAATACATACCACCATCAGTCCATACACCATCAATATCTGTTATCACAAGTTTTATTCTTGAAATATCAAATTTCATGTTAATGTAATTATTCTCCAATAAATTTAGTATAGATAATCTCGTTTTTAGGAACATCTGCTATAAGAGTCTTTCCAACAATAGAATCCTTATCAGCCCACTTTACTCCATCCCCCGGACTAAGAAGGTGAATATCTTCTAATTTAATTACATCTCCTTTCTTCATATCATGCTTTGTAGCAATCGAGCGTTCCAATTTTATTCTTGATGATTCAACAGATGGTTCAACAAACAATTCTTTCTTTCCCATATAAAGTTCTGTTAGACGTATATCTCGAATCATTCTGTTTACACCATCTGGACCAAGAGAACCTTTTTGGTCAGTTCCTTTCATTCTACGATCAATTGTAATATGCTTTTCAATTATTTTTGCCCCCATTGCAACCGCAGCAACAGGCGCAGAAATTCCAATTGTATGGTCTGAGAAACCTATTGTATATTTTCCATAGTTTTCCTGTAAATATTTGATAGTAAGAAGATTCAAGTTGTTTGGCTGTGTAGGATATTGTGAGACACAATGAAGAATAGAAATATTCTCATGATATTTTGTAATTGCAGCAAGAGCATTATCTAAATCCTTCTTGTCAGCCATACCTGTTGAAAGAATGATTGGTATTTTTGTTTCTGCTAAAGCATTTAATAATGGGAGATTTGTTAAATCTCTACTTGCAACTTTTAAATAATCTGGAGTAAACAATTTGAGCATAGAAAGACATCCTATAGCACATAGAGTTTCTACAAAATCAAGTCCTTTTTCTTTTGCATATTTATATACTTCAAAATGCTGTTCATCTGAAAGCTCTAATGCTTTACGATGCTCTCCATAAGTTGCTCCGAAAGAGTTTTCATTTATATAAGGTCGATTCATCTGAGAATCTGACAATTCTTCTGTCAAATCTCGTTTTGTAAGTTTTACAGCATTCATCGGTTGTAATGAAAGATTAAAACTTTCTTCAATGACAGGACGTGTAATTAAATCTATAATCAACTTTGCAATATCAACAGAACCATTATGATTCTGGCCTATCTCTCCAATAATATAAGTATTTTCCATGACTATATTTCTCCTTTTCTTTATTTTGAATTTAGTATAATTTGTTTTGACATATTTAATTTCATTTCTGAATCTATTAGAGGTATTATATTTTGAGGCTCGATAGATAGATTTTGATTTAGTAACGTTTCATATAATTTTGATGCATTTTGAAAATCATCTGCAGTATCAACAGTCAATCGAATATTTGATCTTTCAATAAAATCTTCAATTGGTAAAAAATTACAACAAAATAAATCTCTATTTGTATATGCATAATTGGTTACATGTTCATGAAATAAACTATCATCTGTTTTCAACTGTATACGTCTCAATGCATCCACTGTTATATATTCAGCCCAAAAACCAAAATGAGTTTTTATAGAAGGAGTTCCATCACTTGTTTGAAAAGAAACATAATCAGATTTATTATCTTTAATATACTCCAATAATTTCCTTAAATATTTCATACTTAAAAATGGATTGTCAGCACATATTCTTATTACTGCATCAAACTTGTACTCTTGTGCAGTATCAATAAATCTTTTGAGAACATCTGTTTCACTACCTCTAAAACAAAAAACAGAATTCCTTTCCGCAATTTCATAAATTTTTATATCACGTTCATTTGTTGTTGTAGCTAATACAATAGGTAAACCTAATTTTTCCGCTATTATTCTTTGTAATAAAACATCAAGAATCGTTTTTTTACAATAAAAAGGCATTAGCATCTTTTCTGGTAATCTTGTTGAACCAGTTCGTGCTTGTAAAACTAATCCTATATTCATATATATACCTTCTAAATATTTAATTATTTATTGATATAATAGATTTCATTAAAAAATCTGTTTTTAACTATTCCCATAATAATACGGGAGACTTTTAATAACTTTTCTATATTAAGATTAAATTAACATAAAATAAGTAACTTGTCAAAAATATACATTTGACATATTTCTATTCAAATTATTTAGTTTATTATACAAATTTATAATAATAATACCGACTCTATTTCCCTAAAAGAAGGAGAAAGTTTAAATATCAATAAAAACATTGACATATACATTATTCCACTTGTAATATCAGTATGAATAATGAACAAAACCTAAAACCAATGACTTTTTCTTTTAATGCCAAATGCATAAAACTTATGCGTTCCAGCCTCAAAAACTGTTACCATAAGAAAAAATGCCACAGATTTTCTTTTTGATGATTAATCTAAGATTTTTGCTTTAAAATAAAAAAGACCTGCCATTAAGACAAGTCTTTAATCTTTGAGACTGACACGATTCGAACGTGCGACCCCCACCTCCGCAGGGTGGTGCTCTAATCCAGCTGAGCTACAATCTCATTCTTCATGTTGTGCGGTAGAACCGCTTTCTCGGAAGCGACAGGAGTTGAACCTGCCCACCCCTTACGGAAGTGACGGATTAGCAATCCGTTGTATTACCGCTCTACCACGCTTCCATTTTAGCGGAGCGAGAGGGATTCGAACCCCCGGACCCGTGAAGATCAACGGTTTTCAAGACCGCCCCAGTACGACCGCTTTGGTATCGCTCCATTAAGTGTTGTTATCTTATAGGTTTTATGAAGTTGTGTCAATAGTTAAATGAGTTTTTTATGACATTTTTATTTTCTTGACTTTATATGATTGCACGCTTAAATTTGATTATAGAAGAGATTCCGGATCAAGTCCGGAATGACAGTTTGGAGGAGTATTTATGAAACGATGGTATCTTTTTTCTGGCATTCTGGCGGCCCTGCTTGGCCTCCTCATCATTATTTTCCCAGCATTCTGGATTAAGCTCGTGGTAATAATCATCGGGCTTGCTGCCATCGCTTACGGAATCTACAGCATTAAGTTTACAAAGGAGATTTCCGAAGAGCTTTCTTACCGCCGCACGATTCTCATAAAGAGCATTGTAAGCATTGTGGCCGGCCTTATGGCTGTGCTCTTCCCTCTGGCAATTGGCGGCGCTGCCTGGACAGCTATGATCTGGGTGCTGATTATCTACCTTCTGCTTTCTGCCGCCGCAGGCTTTTACGCCGCTGCCCTTCTTAAAGATTCGGGAGTTGAACGCAAGCGCTACATAATAGAAAATCTTTTACTGCTTGCAACTGCAGTAATACTCATTTTGATTTCTCCACGAGCCCTTGGCAATGCAATTATCCGCCTTATAGGAGTTATTGTGCTTGTGGGTGGAATTGCGCTGGTTATTTTTGACCTGATTTCTGCGAAAAATGAGGTTGAGGCAGAAGTGACTGTGAAAGATGAAGATGATTCTACCGCAACTGCATCCGAAGCTACCGCTGCAGCAGAAAATCACGACGGAGACGCAGCAACAGATACTGCATCTAATGACGGGGATTTATAACAGATTCTAATCGTCCAGGTCTAGTCTTCCAGGCCTGGAATATGCTTCTTGAGTTTTTCCATGAACTCTTCGCCTGTTACGCCTTCTCGCAGGCAGGCAAACATACAGTTGTCGCCGGCTACGGTACCGAGTACTTCGTCCATGTTGAGGTTGTCCAGGGCATTGCAGACTGTGTTTGCGTGACCTGGGAAGGTTTTAATAACGACAATGTTTCCTGAAAAATCTATACTGATGTAGCCGCGCAAAAAGTCCTGAACGTAAATTGCCTCGCTTTCGCCGTTTTCGTCATCGCCAGGAAGGGCATACTTGTAGCCGTTCTGGCCGTCTGGCACCTTGCCAACCTTCAAAAGCTTAAGGTCGCGGCTCAGGGTTGCCTGAGTTACCTCGTAGCCTTCCTTGGTGAGCAGGGAAAGAAGATCATCCTGACTTTCGATAGTATTATTTTTGATAAGATTTTTTATAGCCTTAAGGCGAGACTGTCGTTCCTTCATAATGTATAAATATACACTTTTTATGCATTTTTTACAAGTTTTAAAGAGTCCTGACTTTAGAAGATAAAATCTACATTAATGGAGCAAAGATTCTGAAGAGTCTTCCATAAAATCTGATATACCAAGGGATTTTCTTATAATCCTCTTTCGCCATCAGACAACAGTCCTTCAATGTATTTTCAAAATCATTTTTTGCTTCATTTACAACAGGGGAATCAATAAATATAACTCCATTTTCAAAATGATGGAAAAGACTACGGTAATCAAGATTTACAGAACCGATTGTCGCAATCTGATCATCAGAAATAAAAGTTTTGGCATGAATAAAGCCCTTCTGATAAAGATATACTTTCACACCGTTATTAACCAGCGTTTCGATAAATGTTTTTCCGATACAGAAAGTCAAAAAATGATCTGGAACAGACGGGACGATTATTGAAACTTCCACTCCCCTGTCTACTGCAAAAAGAATTGCTTCCTGAAGCTGATTATCAATTAAAAGATAAGGGGTTGTAATATTAATATATTTCTTTGCGTTATTGATGATATACAAATAAATGTTTTCTGCGATATCCTTGTTATTATAAAAATCATCTCCATAAGGAATTGTAATTCCAGAAGTTTCATACTTTTGATAAGAGCCTTCAAGAAAGTGATAATCTTCTTCCATCGTCTTTGAATTTAAATTCCAGTTCTGCAGGAACAATTGAATCAAAGTATGAACAGCCTGCCCCTTGATGCGAACGCCATTATCCTTCCAGTATGGGAAACGATTTTTTCCGCGGTTGAAATATTCATTTGCAAGATTAAGTCCGCCTGTAAAAGCAATCTCTCCGTCTATGACAATAATTTTTCGATGATCACGGTTATTCAGATAAGTTGAAATGACCGGAATAATTTGTGAGAAAACTTTTGAATGGATTCCTTTTGATTTAAGATATTTTTGACAGGTGGCTGATGAAAGAACAGGAGATCCAAGTCCATCACACAAAACCCGGACTTCTACTCCATGCTCTATTCGTTCTTCCAGTACTTTCATTATTTCTGCCCAGGATTCATCCAGATCAATAATAAAGAATTCCATAAAGATATATTTCTGGGCTGCACGAATTGAAGCGATTAAATCTGGAAAGAATTCTTCTCCGCAGGAAAAGTATTTTACATCACAATTTTGATAAGGATAAAAAGAATTACTCTTGCACAGATAATGAATTAAATCTGCATATTTTGATTTTGTCTGGAAATCAGCAGCTTCCTTCTGGGTAGCAGCCGGAAGAAGTTTTTCTGTTTCTATGCGGAGCTCTGAAAGCCGTTTAGACTGGCGCTTTGACCCCCGGTTTGTGTGATACATAAGATAAGCTGAAATACTAAACAAAGGGATAAAAAGCAATGGAAGAATCCATGCGATTTTAAATTCATTCTTGCCCTTTTTGTTTACAAGGAAAATCATAAATGAAGCCGAAAGGATAAGAGAGGCTCCAAAGTAAACTTCCAGATATTTTTGTAGACGGATGATAAAGAAAACCAGTAAGAAGATTTGGACTGCAATGAAGAGAAAGTTGATTATGAGGCGGCTGTAAACACTTCTTCGAAAGAGCTTAAAGCGCTTCCTGTTTTTGAGATTAATCTCTTTTACTTCATCACTTTTTTCCATAATAAATCAATTAAAAATAAATAAAAAAACGGATGCATGAAAAATCACACATCCGTTTATGTCATACAAATATTTTATTTGATGAGAAGACCAGCGTATGCTTTGAGAGCTCCTTCCATATTTCCTGAAAGGACAGTCTTAGCAAGCTTCTTACCAAGCTGAACTCCCTCCTGGTCGAAAGAGTTTACATTCCATACAAAGCCCTGGAACATTACCTTGTTCTCGTAGTGAGCGAGCAAGGCACCGAGGCTCTTTGGATTGAGCTGTGCGCCGTAAATCAAGCTTGATGGACGTCCGCCGGCAAATGCCTTGTTTGGATTTTCATCTGATTTACCGCAGGCAAAGGCTACGATCTGTGCTGTTACGTTTGCGCAGAGTTTTACCTGGCTTGTTGAATCTTCAATTACAACATCTTCACCTGTCTGGTTTTCGCGGAAGGCGATGAACTGGAGAGGAATGATATCAGTTCCCTGGTGAAGGAGCTGATAGAAGGAGTGCTGACCGTTAGTTCCCGGTTCACCGAAAATTACAGGACCAGTTACGTAGCCGAGAGGCTTTCCGTCGCGGTTTACGCTCTTACCATTTGATTCCATATCAAGCTGCTGAAGGTGAGCCGGGAAGCGGCTGAGTGCCTGACTGTAAGGAAGAATTGCAGTTGCAGGATAGCCCTGAACATTGCGCTCGTAAACACCGATGAGAGCGTCCATAAGAGCAGCGTTCTTTGTGATGTCCTTGTTCAAAGAAAGCTTGTCTTCTTCTGCGGCTCCATCGAGGAAGTCCTGGAATACTTTTGGTCCGAAGGCGAGGCTCAAAACAGCTCCTCCTACACCAGAAGTTGAAGAATAGCGGCCACCGATATAATCATCCATATAGAAGGCTGCCATATAGTCCGGGTTGTGAGCGAGAGGTGATGTCTCAGATGTAACAGCAATCATGTGCTTGCTTGCATCACAGCCAGCCTTTTTAATGAAGTCTTTTACGAAAGATTCGTTTGTAAGAGTTTCGAGTGTTGTTCCTGATTTAGAAACAAGAATAAAAATTGTCTTAGAAATGTCGAGAGATTTTACAACACTTGCAGCATCATCAGGGTCAACGTTAGAGATGAAGTGTGCTTCCATTTTGAAAGTATTGTTTTTCTTTGCCCAGTTTTCCAGAGCGAGGTACATAGCGCGTGGACCAAGGTCTGAACCACCAATACCAATCTGACAAACTGTAGTATATTTTTCGCCTTTTTCGTTCTTGAGCTCGCCAGAGTGAACTTTGTCTGCAAACTCAGCAATGCGGCGAACTTCGTTAATATAAAACTCGCGTTTATTTACGCCATCAGCCATAACATCTTTTCCAAGCTGACCGCGTGTAAGCTGGTGCAAAACCATACGCTTTTCTCCAGTGTTGATTACAGCACCATCAAGAAGCTCCTGATATTTTTCTACAAGCTGCTGCTCTTCTGCGAGCTCAGCAAGAGTTTTAAGAATCTGTTCATTTACCTGTTTTGCAGCGAAGTTATAAGTAAGTTCTCCGCCCATAGGAATAGAATATTTTGCGATTCTGTCTGCTGCACCGGTTGATGAAAGCTCATCTGCAACAGAAACCATACCTTTAAGAGACTGCAACTTCTTCCATGAAGAAAGCGAGTCTGCATTAGACCATGTAGCCATTTGTATTACCTCAGATAATCAAAAATTGCCGTAAATTAACTGTCGGCGGTAATATTATAGTAGATAATCTGAGGTGATACAATAAATAAAACGTTACACTTTTAAAGCTATACCGTTATCAGCTAATTCTTTGCTAAGGCGCTGATAGTATTTATAGTAAAGCCAGCGGTAAAGGCCCTTGAGTTTTTCTTTTTCTGTAAAGAAGGGGAACTCCAGAGAAGAATCTGCGGCTGTTTTTTGAATCTGATAAGAACCGTTTATCTTCCATCCGTTCAAAAGACCAATGGAGATTGCACTTGTTGGGCAGCCGAAAGAACAGCATACACAAAGAGCGCAGTTGGTACCAAACTTGAAAGTATTCTTTTCTTCTATATATTTAATGTTTCCAAGCGGACAGGCCTTTACGCACTTCATGCACTTGATGCACTTTTTCATATTGACCTTCATAAAAGGCCCCTGAAGTCTTGCGTAAATCCATTCTATGCGGACAATCGGCACAAACCAGTAGCGCAGCGGAAAGTAATGGATTTTATTTTTGCGGCCTTCTGCAAGCTCCTGTACGTTCAGACGCACCTGGGCATCTGCATAAATATATTCACTTTTTACCATTGTTGGTGAGTGGCGGAAAATCATATTGTAAGGCATAACGTAGTGGCGCTCGGTTATAAACTCGTAGCCCTTGCCTTCCAGCATTCTTATGATTTTCTGAGAGGAATAGTTGTTGAAGGTGAGCCCTTCGCCTGAGGTTTTGAAGATGAAGGTTTTTTTGCGGCCGGCCTCTGCTTCAATTGCGGGAAGGCTTTTGCAAAAATTATTCATAACCAGAGGAGCGTTAAAACCGTGAACAGGATAGCCAAGACCAACCAGGTCATAGTCAAGCGGAGATGGCACGCTCTCCCCTTCTGCATGCTTGCCAAGTTTATAAATTGTAGTTTCGCAATCAGTTAAATATTTTTTATAAAGCTCTGCAACAAGCTGAGTATTTCCTGTTCCAGAAAAAACATAAAGAATTACCTTTTTCATTTTTGCCACACACTCACAAAAGCTTAGTAAATTAAATCGTCGTCTTCGTGCTCATCATATGGATACACATTGTTTTCTTCTGCTTTTGAATGTGTATCGTACCACACCTGGGCATAGAAAGGTACGTGGGCGGCTGCCTTATCAAAGGCCCATGGAAGGGCTTCACAGCATTCAGGACACCAGAAGCCGGCTTTTAAAACTGTAAATGGTGTGCTTTCAAAAGTGTGACCGCAATGGCACTTCCACTGAAGCTTTGTATGAAGTTCTCCCTTCTTGATTTCTGAAGCAGGAGTTACAAGAGAGCCACCGCGGAATTCTGCTGCCTGTGCAAAATCTGCAGCTCCAAGCTCGCTGTCTGCCTTGCTTTCATCATAACCATGATCAAGTGCATAACGGCCGGCTTTTGCTTCATCCTTTAAGTCTTCATAATCAATTGCTCCATCCGGAGTCTGGCCCTTGGCAAGAACCGGGAACTTGTCCCAGGTTTTAGGGAGTTTATCAAAAGCTTCCTGGCCACCCCAGAAGGCGTCTATACGGCCTTTTTTACCAAGGCGTACCCAGTTCATTGGAGCGTTGGAGTTTTTTAAGAGGCGTTCAATAGCAAGTTTGCGAATAAGTTTTTTTGGAACGATTGCGCCCAGTTTGTAGTACCAGAGCTGCTTTGCCATGTACTTCCAGAAGTCTGCACTTGATTCTGTACGATAATGGAGCCAGTCGTCGAGAACATGGCTGTCTGTATACCATACTCCGTGGAAGTTGCGTGGAATATTCCAGTAAGGTTCAAAGAAGGCTTCTGCACTAGCCCCCATAAGGCCAAAGCCTGCATTAAAGGTTTCGTAACCTGTTTCTCGGCAGGCAGCACCACCACCAATATTGTAGTCGTTGAGCCAGAAGCCGTTGAGTTTTCCTTCCAGGTCAAAATCAATAAGATTCTTGATCATAAGGCCTGAGTCTCTGTCTGTTACCCACTCAAATGGTGCATTCCAGCAGGTGTGGAACATAAGGCCATCGTTCATATTGTTTGTAAGAAAATATTTGTGATAAACGGCAGACTGGCGGAGTACTACCCAGTTTTTAAGACCGCTTTCGAGAACGTAGCGTTCGCCCTTGATTTTTGCAGCTGAATAATAGTCGTAGGCGCTGGACATTACAGGGTCTCCCATGCGGGCCCACGGATGATGGTAATCGCGGTTTCCGTAAACTGCAACTGTAGAAATATGAACCAGCTTGATTTCGTCTGCACGGCCGCTTTCTTTGATTGCGTCTACAATCAGCTTTGTTCCTTCGTAATTTACTTTGATAGTATTATCCGGATTATGATCTGCCTTTGGCGGAATTACAGCTGCACAGTGAATTACATAGTCTGATCCCTGAACCAGCTGGACAATATCATCCCTTCTTGTAAGAGAGCCCTGAACAATTGTAATTTTATCTTTTCCCTTTTTCAGAAGCGACTTAAAAAAACATCTGCTCTTTGCAGGATTTCTTACCAAAAGACGAATTTCAGAAATGTTTTCTGAATCCAAAAGATGGGCTAAAACCTCACCGCCCATAGCACCTGTGGCACCTGTAAGAGCCACTACAATCTTATTTCCTTCCATAAAATAAAATTATATCAGATTATATGGGCTAATGGCAAATAACAAATGTTTTATAAAAGCTTTATATATAATACATCCAGCCGGCGCTTTCTTTATTCTTTTCTACAAGCTTGTCCAGGGTAACTGAATCTACATAATCATTGATTACACTTTCAAAGTCTTTCCAGTAGTCATTTACGCCAACATCAGAAATAACATTGTTTTTCTGCTCGCCTACCGGAGAAAGATCTCCTTCCAGAGCACGAAGGATTTCGCCTGTTGTATATTCATCTGTTCTTTTTACAAGCTTGTAGCCGCCGTTACTTCCGCGTACTCCAATCACAAGGCCCGCCTTGCTGAGCTGAATCAGAATCTGCTCCAGATATTTTACAGAAATATTGTGGCGGTGAGAGAGCAGCTTTAATGGAATAAACTTTTCTGCCGGCTGTTCTGCAAGCTCTGTCATAATCAAAAGGGCATACTGACCGCGGGTAGAAATTCTCATCATTTTGGATACCTCCTTATTTTTTCTATTTTAAGTAGTCCAGACTGTACTGAACTGCAAGGGCTGCTGCATAAGAATATGAGTCTTCTGCAAGATCAAAATGTTCATTGTGGTGCGGGTAGCGGGTTGCATCGCTGTCTGAAGAGCCGACGTGAACATAAGTTCCAGGTGCCTTGCGCATAAAATCTGCAAAGTTGTCTGAACCAAAGCGCTTGTCTATTCCGGTAAGAATATTTTCTTCGCTTACAAGTTTTCTGGCAGACTCAAGGACTTCTGCTGCTGTTTCTGCAGGATTTGTACATGGGTCGCAGATGTCTTCTATATCAACATCAGTCTGAGCGCCATAGGTTTCTGCAATATCTGTGGCAATGCGCCTTACTGCGTCTGCAAGCTTTTTTCTGTTAGCAGCGCTGAAGGCTCTTATGGTACCTTCCAGCACTGCCTCGCCTGGGATAATGTTATAGGTAGTTCCTGAGTGAAAGCTTCCTACTCCAATAAGGCCTCCTTCTACAGGAGAAACGAGTCTGCTTACTACTGTCTGCAGCTGGCTTACTATGAGGGCACCGATGAAGACTGAATCAGCTCCATTTTGTGGAGTTGTAATGTGGGCAGCTTTTCCCTTAATCTGGATTTTAAAACGGTCGCAGCTTGCCATGTCCGGGCCGCTTTTAATTCCATACTTTCCTACATCAAGGCCGGCCTGAAAGTGAATGCCGAATATGCGGTCTACATTGTCCAGCTCGCCGGCTGCAAGAACGTCGCGGGCGCCCTTACCTATCTCCTCTGCGGCCTGAAAGCAGAAAATTACCTTGCCATGAAAATCAGCTTTATGCTCCTTAAGCAGGCGGGCTGCCCCAAGAAGATATGCCGCATGGCCATCGTGGCCGCAGGCATGCATTACCCCGTCATTCTGGCTCTTATATGGAACTTCATTTTTTTCCTGGATGGGCAGGGCGTCTATGTCGGCACGTAAAAAAAGTGTCTTTCCCTGGCTGCCACCGGCTGCCCCCGAGGCTCCACCGGCCCCCGCAGCACCCCCGCCTGCTGCCTGGCCCTCCAGTTCTGCAATCACATTGGTTCCTGCAACGCGGTGGTGGGGCAAGCCGATTTTATCCAGCTCTTCTTCTATATGTTTACAGGTATTAAACTCCTGCAGGCCCAGCTCCGGATGAGAATGAAAATAATTTCTCTGCTGGACCATGTAATCTTTTATAGAAAATGCTTCGTCTAATATACTCATAGAGCTTTTATCCTCCGTAAATCAAAAATTTTTAAACTTTTTTGCAATTACCCATTGACATAGTAGGTAACTAGTTGTATAACCAATCTAACATCTATTACCTACTAAGTCAATAGGTATTACGATGAATAAATACTTTTATGCATCTTTCAGATGCCATTCTCACAACTCGGAGGTATATTATGAGAAAACTTACAAAATCAGTTCTGGCTGCAATAGCTATCACTTCTCTTATGGTGGCATTCGCAGGATGTTCAAAAAAGTCTGCAGGAAACAGCGCAGATAAGAAAACAATCACTTACAGCCGTTCACAGGGACCTTACACAGTTCTTTTCGAAAGCGGAGTAAAGCCAATTCTCGAAGCAAAGGGCTATACACTCAAGGGCTATGATTATTCTGACCTGGCCCTGGCAGATGACGCAGTAAACGGCGGCGACGTAGACTTCAACGTAGAGCAGCATTCAGCTTATGCAGAAAACTACAACAAGGGAAACAACGGAAAGCTGGTTCCAATCACACCAATTCCAACAGTTCCTGCAAGTATGTTCTCTTCTCACTATGCTACACCAGATGCAATCAAGTCTTTGAACAAACCAAAAGTTGCAGTTCCAAATGATCCTGCTAACACAGCACGTGCTTATGTTCTTCTTCAGAAAATCGGCTGGATTACACTTAAGGACGGAGTAAATCTTTCTACTGTAACAAGTGAAGATATCGCTTCTAACCCATACAACATTCAGTTTACAGAAATGAAGAGCCTGAACATTCCACAGGTTCAGGATGACTTTGACTTCGTAGTAATCACAGGTTCAATTGTTTACAATGCCGGCATCGATGCTTCTACAGCACTGGCAAAAGAAACAGTTCTTCCTCACCTTGTACTTCAGGTAGTTGTTCGCGAGGACAATGTTGATTCTCAGTGGGCTAAGGACATCGTTGCCGCTTACCACTCTGCAGAGTTCAAGAAATATCTCGAGAGCACAAATTACGAGAACGGTCTCTTCTGGATTCCAGAGGATTATAGTTTCAACTAGGGGCAATCCGGCCGCAAGCGGCCGTCGGGCTTTGCGGGCTTCCGCTATCGCTCCATTCCTTCGGAACGCCTGCGGCGGCCCTCCAATCCCTATTGCGAGGATACATCAATGATTACATTCGAAAATATATCCAAATCATTCAAAACAAAAACGAGTACCGTGCATGCGCTCCAGGACATCACCCTCAAAATTGAAAAGGGAGATATTTTCGGAGTAATCGGTTTTTCGGGTGCAGGAAAATCTACCTTAATCAGAATGGTAAACGCCCTCGAAAAACCAGACAGCGGAACCGTAATTGTAAATGGTAAAAACATTGCAGATCTTAAGGGCGCAGAGCTCAGAAGCTTCCGCAAAAACATAGGAATGATTTTCCAGCACTTCAACCTGCTGGAAAGCAAAAGCGTATTCCAGAATATTGCGACACCACTGCAGCTGGCTCACTGGCCAAAGGATAAAATCAAGGCCCGCGTAACAGAACTCCTCCAGTTCGTAGAGCTGGAAGACAAGGCCTCTGCCCTGCCCCGAGAGCTTTCCGGCGGACAGAAACAGAGAGTTGGCATTGCCCGAGCCCTGGCTTTGAATCCTGAGATTCTTCTCTGCGATGAAGCAACTTCTGCTCTGGACCCGCGCACTACAGATTCAATTCTGCAGCTGCTTAAAAAGATCAACCGGGACCTGAACATCACCATCCTCATGATTACCCACCAGATGAATGTTATCTCCCAGGTATGCAATAAAGTTGCCGTTCTGGAAAAAGGCCAGCTTGTAGAAAGCGGTTCAGTAATTGACGTTTTTGGAAACCCTCAGAAGGAAACTACAAAGGGTTTTATCAAAACAGTTATCAACGACCAGCTGCCGGCAAGTGTTACCCAATACCTTAAAAGCTACGATAAACCGCAGAGAGTTGTTCGCCTTCGCTTTGACGGCAAAAATGCAGACGACCCTATTATGTCGCTTGCAATCAAGGAGACTGGAGTAAACATTTCCATTCTCTACGGAACAGTTACAGAGCTGGAAGAATCTGTAATCGGTTTCCAGACCGTTCAGATTACAGGGACAGAAGAGCAGCTTGCGGCCGCAGAAAAATTTTTTGAAGAGCACAAAGTGCCAAAATATGAGGTGGTATTATGATATTTGGAATCAGCGCATCAAAAATATATCTTTCAATCGGACAGACCTTTTACATGGTTGGTCTTGGTTTAGTTTTTGGACTGCTTATTGCATTTCCTCTTGCAATCACACTTTTTATTACAAGAAAGGGCGGCATTAAACCTAATACAATTTTCTACACAGTTACCGGAACAATCATAAACATAATCCGCAGCGTGCCTTTTATCATTCTGATTGTTTACATCATGCCGCTTACAAAGGCTCTTGTCGGAACCCGAGTAGGCTCTACTGCGGCCCTGGTTCCCCTCACCTGCTATATTGCGCCATATCTTGCCCGTCTTATAGAAAATGCACTGCTGGAAGTTGATAAGGGAATTATTGAAGCAGCCCAGTCTATGGGAGCCACAACCCTGCAGACAATTTTTAAGTTTGTTCTGCCTGAATCTAAGGGCGGAATTATTCTTGGCATTACAACCGGAACCGTAGGCCTTCTTGGTGCTACCGCAATGGCCGGTGCAGTAGGCGGTGGCGGCGTTGGAGACCTTGCCCTCACCTACGGCTACCAGCGCTTTAACACTCCTCTTATGACAAGCACTGTAATCATTCTTATCATCTTTGTTCAGCTGATCCAGGCCATTGGTTCCAGGGCAGCTAAAAAGAAGTAAGCCCATCCAAGGCTGCCAGTTGTGACAGCCTTTTCCATTTGGCATCCCGTCCTTGTATTATGAGCGAGATGTCTTCGTCTGTAAGATGACGGAAGCGGGCCTGGCGGCGGATATAAGAAGCTACATCAGAAAACTCCTTAGGCTTATAAGTAATTCTGTACTGCCCATTTTCATATTCCGCCAGATATAAAAGACCTGTATCAACAATCTCCTTTGCCACATCAATTGTCTCGTCGGTCTTTACTCCCCACCCGGTTGGGCAAGGCGCAATAACGTGAATAAACTTTGTGCCACGAATCTTGCTGGCCTTTTCCACCTTGTTTATAAAATCCTGAATGTAGCCCACACTGGCAGTTGCCGCATAAGGAATGTCGTGGGCCGCAACAATTTCAAAAAGATTCTTTTTTACACGGAGATTACCGCGCACATTGCGACCGGCCGGAGTTGTTGTAGTACGCGCCCCAAAAGGAGTAAGAGAACTCTTCTGGATTCCGGTGTTCATATAAGCTTCGTTGTCGTAGCAGATGTAAAGCACGTCATCGTTACGGTCAATGGCGCCACTGAGGGCCTGAAGGCCGATATCCGCAGTTCCACCATCACCAGCAAAGCCAACCACAGGAGCATCTGTAATTCCCCTCGCCTTAAGGCCGGCAAGAATACCCGTCATCATGCTGGCAGTTCCAGCAAAGGTAGAAATTATGGCGTTGTTGGAGAAACAGAGCTGAGGATAATTAAAACCAACCGCACTCATACAGCCGGCAGGCAGCACGGCCACAGCCTTTTCTCCCAGCACCTTGAGGGCGATTCTTACCGCAAGGCTTCCCCCGCAGCCGGCGCAGGCCTTGTGCCCGTAAAAATATTCTTCTTCGTTCAAAGTTTTTGCGTTAATCATTCTGGGCCTCCTGTGGTACTCCTAAAAAGTTGATTTGTGAGGGAGAAGTCTCTCCCTGGCTCCAGCCCGCAAGCGGTCTTCCGCCACCCTCTCCAGCGGGGGTTCCCGCCCCCGCAACGCCCCCGGCTTTTTCGAGAGCTTCAAATATTCCGTGAATCTCAGCAGAGCTTATATCTTTTCCACCAAGACCGCCGATGTAGTTGCTGCAAGGAAAATCAAGTCCGGCCTTTTTAAGTACGGAGTTCACGTTTGTATAAACTGTACCCTCAGCCCCAAAAGAAATATCCTTTTCCAGAACTGCCGCAGCTTTTACATTACGCAAGGCTTCCACAATCTCCAGATCCGGGAAGGGACGCATATAGCGGATTCGTAAAAGGCCCGCTTTTTTACCAGCGGCTCTAAGCTCATCTACTACCTGCTCCACAAGACCAGCCACGCTGCCAAGAGTAATAATTGCAAAGTCAGCATCTTCAGTTTTGTATTTTTCTATCAGGCCCGAATACTTACGGCCAAAGATTTTCTCAAAGCGTTCTTCTGCTTCTTTTACCACCTCGCGCACATTAAGCATTGCACGGTGCTCTTTGTACTTAAAGAAAGTATTTGTTTCAGGGCCGGCAGAAAAGGCCATGTTTACAGGCTTATCAAAATCAAATTTATTGTCAGTTTCAAATGGAGGCAGGAACTTGTCTGCCTTTTCCTGGTCCGGAACTTCTACACTTTCAAAGGTGTGAGTAAGGGCAAAGCCGTCCAGGTTTACCATAAAAGGAGTCTGCACTTTTTTGTGCTCCGCAACGTAATAAGAAAGCAGAGCAAAGTCCAAAGCCTCCTGGGCATTTTTAGCGTAGGACTGAATCCAGCCGGAATCCAGAAGCGCAAGAGAATCTCTCTGGTCTCCATAGATGTTCCAGGGAAGAGCTGTTGCACGGTTGGCATTCATCATTACAATTGGAAAACGACCTCCGCTTGCATAAACCAGGCACTCTGCCATGTACAAAAGCCCCTGAGAGCTTGTTGCAGTAAAGGCACGGCTTCCTGCCGCACTAACTCCCATTGCACAGCTCAAGGCAGAATGCTCAGATTCAACATGTATAAAATCACTTTTTAAGGAACCATCTTCTACAAACTCAGAAAGTTTTTCTACAACAACTGTCTGCGGTGTAATTGGATAAGCAGAAATTACCGCAGGCTTTGCAAGGCGAACTCCGTAAGCAAAGGCTTCATCTCCAGAAAGAAATTGTCGTGACATTTTTACCTCTTTATCCTATTTTTCAGCTTCAATTGAAATTGCTTCAAACTTACAGATTTTTGCACAGATACCGCAGCCCTTACAAAAATCATAATCAATTTTTATTTTGCCACTTTCTGCGTCTTTAGAAATTACTCCGTCCGGGCAGTAAAGATAGCACTGAAGGCAGCCCTTGCATTTTTCTGTACTAACGACCGGTCGTATGTTTCTCCAGCCGGCGTTTTTACTTACAAGATAACCTGCCTCGTAAACTGTTGCTTGGGGGATATCATTAAAACCTGTGGGGATTTTTTCTCTTAAGTATGGTTTCATTTTGGACCTCCCGCAAACACTTCTTCTACAAGTACAGTATTTTTTGCGGCAATCTTGGCCGGCATATAGGACTGGACAGCCTGCAAAAGTTCTTCCTTTGAAACAACTCCGCTTTCACGAGCCAGCAGAGCAAGCATAGCAGTATTTGTTACAGGCATCTTTAAAACTTCAAGGGCAAGACTGTCTGCATCAAAAGGAACAATTGCAGTGGCGCCGTCTACTCCATCAGCTTCAAGAAAATCTACCTTATTCTTTTTTGTATTTATAAGAATCTTTCCGCCCTCTTTTATCTCTGCAAAGGCTGCATCAGAAAATAGAGTGTCATCAAGATAAATTACATAATCAGCTTTTTTAATCTGGCTTCTGTCGCCAATCTCTTTTGAATCAAGTTTAGTAAATGCAAGAATGGGGGCACCTCGACGCTCAGGACCAAAAGAAGGAAAGGCCAGCGCCGACTTCCCTTCCGAAAGCGAATAAGCCGCCCCCAGAAGTTTAGCCGCCGTAAAGGCCCCCTGTCCACCGCGTCCATGCCAAAGAATTTCTGTCATGGATTTCCTCGTTTATAAATGAATTAAAAATCAGCCGCAGCAGCCTGCTCCAAGCTTATCTGCCTTGTGATGGTCATCTTCGCAGCAGTCCTTTTTCTCTTTGCAGCAGTCTTTTTCTTCTTTAGTTTCTTTTGCCTTGCAGCAATCATCTTTTTCTTCGCAGCAGCTTGCCTTTTCTTCACAACAATCTTTTTTGTGTCCGCCTGTACTTGCACATCCGCTGAACGAAACTGCAAGAAGAGCAAGTGCAGCTAATGTAATAAATGTCTTTTTCATATTTTTCCTCTTTAAATCAAATATTTTTATCTATCTTTTCCACCTCAGCAAATAACGCTGAAGCTTATTGAAAAGCAAAGTTATCACAACAACTACAATTCCTATTACAATAAGACCTGTAATTGTTCTGGTGTAATCACCAAAATCTGAATACTGTTTTACGTAGAAACCTATTCCCCGGCTTGCACCAATCATTTCGGCAGAAGTAAGCAGAATAAAGGAAACTCCAAGTCCCTGGTTACAACCCAAAAAGATTTCCGGAAGCGCAGCAGGCAGAATGACACGGAAAAGCATTGTAGATTTGCTTACATTCAAAACACGGGCAGAATCAATAATGCGTTTTTCAACATGAAGTACTCCGCTCATGGTTCCAGCAAAGGCCGGCCAGAAGGCAGCAAGGAAAATTACAAATACCGAAACAGAACGGAAGGTTGGCAAGAGGGCAATTCCATAAGGGATATAAACGATTGGTGGAATTGAACCAAAAAACTTGGAAATATAAGTTGCCGCACTACCAAGTCTTGCGCTCCAGCCAAGGAAAAGTCCAAGTGGAATTGCAATTAAAAGGCCGAGCAGGTAACCTTCCAGAACAATAGCAATGGAACTTCCTGCATGAATCAAAAGCTTTAATCCATCTTCTACAAACTGGGCAAAAACTTTTCCCGGTGGCGGAAAAAGGCTTTCCTTAAGCCAGTTAAACTTTGCAGTTGCAAGAGTCCATAAAATCAAAAGCCCGTAAAGAAAGGCTATGATATCTATAAAA
>SFOB01000130.1 GCA_004554075.1 Treponema sp. | reverse complement strand
AGGTTAGTAGGTATTTTAAAAGTTCTTATAATGCGTTTGCCCTGGACTTGGAGATTTATTTCCTTTCTTTGTATATTTATGGGGTTTATAAAGACGCGAAATCAGGACATGGCAGGCGCATATCGCCCACCACGCCCTGAAATTAAAAATTTACGCTACCGTTACAACAGAATCAATGTTTGCGGTAAAGTAGGTGTTGCCCGGCTTGGTGACGATGCTCACGTTGTAGCTTCCTGCTGCAAGTTCGCTCGGAACTGGCGAATCGACTACATTCGTGCCACGGCGGTTGTAGACTGAAAGGCGGGTGAGTCCGCTTTCGTTTTCCAGAAATACGCCCTGGTTTTCGTCTGTGATGTCGAAGGTGAGGTTACGACCGTGCAGGCGGAGCGTCTTGCCTTTGCTTACGGAAAGGTTCGTGCTTTCGCTTGCGTCGTCGTTCAATGCGGTTACACGGTAGAGCTTTGCTTCACCGGTGATGTCTGGCGGAAGCTGCTTGTATTCGAGCTTTGCCTTTACATTTGCGGTGGTCGCCTCGTTTGCGTTGAACAGAAATCCAAGTGTGTGGTTTCCACTTCCCAGCGTAAAGCCGTCCTGAATGTTTGAACAGGTTCCCGTGGCATTTGCTCTGAGAGTTCCGAAAGGAAGTTCAACGCTGTAACCTTTGGCAAGGTATTTTACGACAATGTTTTCCATTACGGAAAGCATACCCAGATAGTCTGCCTCTGTGAAAGAAGAGTTCCAGTCAGCCATTTCGCTTGCGAGCTTTTTCTGGCTGAGAGACTGTGAGCACGAACTTCTGAAGCAGAAGCCGTCTTTTGATTCGTCCGTTACAAGGACATTTTTGATTGTTTTGATGTTGAGCATACGCAATGCCCTCCTTGAAAATGATTACACCCATCCTGGGGAGCAGCGGAATAATCGCCGCCGAACGATTTTCTTTGACAAGGAGAGCCGGCAATGATATAATTAATTCTAACAGTTTAAGAATTGGGGATCAGTACTGGCTCCCGACCGGAAAGCCTTGTTTAATTTGTGTTGGCGCACTTATTAAAACAGGCTTTTTTTATGCGCATATCATGACATCACCTCCTGTGTACCAAATTTTTCCATAAGACCTGCCTTGATTCCTTCAAAGAAGCGTTCTTTGCCGCCATCTTTTGCAACCAGCTGACCTATGTGAAACTGCTGTTCCGCTATCATAAGGAACGTTGCTATTGCAGAAAATAGAATTGCTTCTGCCTCTGCGTTCGGGCATTGTTCCGTGTGTCCAAAAAGTATGTGACCATATTCATGGAATATTATCTGCATAATCTCTGCCGCAGTCTTACTGTCATTGTAGGCAATCATGCGGCAAACTTGCTGCGTTTCGCTGTCTGTGGCAACCAGGCACAACCCCTCTTTCCACAGACTCAACGAAATCTTTTGCAGTTCCAGAAGGTTTTCAGACTTAAAGGCAGAATAAGCTTTTAGCAGGATGCCTTTGTTCTGAATTGCCTTCTGATAATCAAACCCATCTTCGTAGTAACCTTCATCAGTCAAAAAGCGAACGGCAATCAAAATAATCTGGTTCACTCTCCAGCTGGGAAGTACATACGATTCTTCTTCTGTTGTCTCACTGTTGTCTTTCAAAAGTATACCTCCATGTATACATGCCCTTTATAATCCCTACAGACTCTGAGCCGTCTTGTACTCGTCCATAAGAATGTCCACCAGCTTTTTTTTCTGGTTCAGACTAAGGTTGTCCTTACTTGAAGCCAAAAGAATCTCAAGCTGATCGTAACCATAATGGTTTTCAAGTCCCATCAAATAGTCACTTGTTGTGTGAAGTGCGTTCGCAAGATTTGCAAGCACCTTTGTTCGCGGCAAACTACCCTGTGTCATGTAGCGGCTGAATGCTGCTTCTGTAATACCGCAAATTTCGCAGAGTTCTTTCTGTGAATAGCGGTTTTCTTTCATAAGTTTCTTTACCCTCCCTGCAAAAAGATTTTCTTTTACCTCTGTCATAACAGCCTTCTCCTATATTAGGCTAAAATTGAAACCTTTTGTGGTTTCCTTTCGTGTAAGACGGGAGCAGTTAATCGCCTTACGATCATAAGTATAAGTTACATTATATTATATGTCAAGAAATATTATATAAAAGTATAAGAAAATAAAAATATTTTTGCTTTTGAAGAGTATTCTGCACCGCTTTGCAAAATATTGAGCGCTGTACAAGAAAATGTTCTGTGGCGTTCCGCATAATCTTTTTGGACGCTCAGTATTTTACGGATGTACGCTCCTGAAAATGTTTTTGGACGATAAAGAAAGTATTGAGCGATATAAAAGATTTTACTGACAGGCGATGGTGATTTTATTCAAAACTTGAACGCTTTACTGACTTAATCAAAAAAATATGCTATTATTCTTATTGGATTGAAAAAGCGAAGAGTTGGATAATGAGCAATTTTTACTGCATTTGGGTTAGAACCGGTTTTGAAAATAAATTTATAGAAAAAGTACAAGCTGTTTTTGATTCTTTTCCAGAGGAGGAGAATGGCAGGCTTTATTGTGTTGGAAAGCAGATGAGGTTAAAAAGCGGCAAAGAATATATTGATCCGTTGTTTCCAGGTTATGTTTTCTGGGAAACGGATAATATTTCAAGAATCCAGGATATAAAAGATGAAGAAGGATTTATAGATTTCCTTCCTAATGACAATGGAATAAAACCTTTATCTGCAAAAGATACAGAGCTTGTGACTTCATTTTTAAAATATGGAAGCGTTATTCCTGTTGTAAATGTTCAGTTTGATGTAAACGACAGGATTGTAATTGTAGACGGATTGTTTAAGGGAATGGAAGGCCGTATTACGGATGTGAACAGGTCTAATAAGCGCATAAATTTTGAAGTTATGCTTATGGACGGAAAACGGATTTTAAGCCTGTCGTATCAGGAAATTCAGAAAAAGTAAATTTCGATTGTTCATAATTTGAATATTGACAACCTAAAATAATACATTGTATTATAGTAAAGTTAAAGGCAACCATTATTTGACGCGGAGTTTGGTTGAAGCACGTAAGTCAAGTGGGGAACAGTTTCATTGCAGGGCAAGGTCTGAAATAACGACCGCTTGCCAATGGAGAAGGTGTCTTTAAATTTTTGGAGAAATACAAACTAAAGAAGTTAATATTCTTTTTAAATATTATGAAAAGGCGATAGAAGGACGCAATTTTCACTATCAGAATTACAACACTTGGGCAAATTATTATTCAATTTTTACCGGAGCGTTATTTATTGCTTTTTATACTCTGGAAACAGATGTAACTTTTGCCTTGAAATCCTTACTGAACGACTGTCGCAATTTTTGCCATGTGCCTACCGCCTTTTTTAGTTTATCGGCTGTTTGCACCTTAAATCTGCTCCTTTTTCTGTGTGAAAAAAAACAGATTGTTAAGATAATGGATGTATTAAAAGATAATGATTAGATGATATGAAAATCCCTGTTAGAGAAAAGTCTAGCGGGGATTTTTTTGCCCTAAAATAATATGTGTATTCTTGATGTAGTGATTTGTCGTGGGGCATGGAAAATAATTTTTTGTTTTGTTGATGTAATTTGAGAAAAGTAGTAGACTGAAAGAGTATAAAAAACGTATAGAACTATGGAAGAGAAAAATACTACTAAACGAATAGCGAAAAATACAGTAATCTCATCACTAATTTGGAAGTTCTTAGAACGTGGTGGAGTTCAAGGTGTGCAGTTTGTTTTATCTATTATACTTGCACGTCTTGTTTCACCAGAAGATTACGGTGTAATTGCCTTAATTCTTGTTTTTATACAGATTGCTACGGTTTTTATTCAAAGTGGTTTTAATACAGCACTCATTCAAAAAAAAGAATCTGATGATACAGACTTTTCTTCTATATTCTATTTAAGTCTATTTGTGGCTCTTATTTGTTATGTAGTTTTATTTTTTGCTGCTCCCTTTATAGCAAAATTTTACAATCAAGAAATATTAACACCAGTGATAAGAGTGATTTCTTTTACTTTGTTTTTTGGTGCTGTAAATAGTGTTCAAAATGCCTATGTTTCAAAAACAATGCAGTTTAAAAGATTCTTTTATAGTAGCATGGGAGCTGTTGTTGGTTCTGGAATTGTTGGTGTAATTCTTGCTTATATGGGGTATGGTGTCTGGGCTCTAGTAGCACAACAACTTATAAGAGATGTTTTAATCTGTATTATTTTGTGGTTTACAGTAAAGTGGAGACCCAAATTATTATTTTCTTTTACACGAGTAAAAAGTCTTTTTAGTTTTGGTTGGAAACTTCTTTGTTCAGGTTTATTAGATACTGTTTTTAGAAATATATATAACTTAATTGTTGGAAGAATTTATAATAGCCAAACTTTAGGATATTTTAATCGGGGGCAACAATTCCCTCAAGTTATTGCATCTAATTTAGATGGTTCAATTCAAAGTGTAATGTTACCAACTCTTTCCGCAAATAATGATAATCCTTCTGAAGTAAAAAGAATTACAAGACGTTCTATAAGTACAAGTGCTTTTGTTTTAATGCCATGTATGTTTGGCTTAGTTGCGGTTGCTGAACCTTTGGTAAAAGTTTTGCTTACAAATAAATGGCTTCCTTGCGTTCCTTTTTTACAATTAGCTTGTATCAGTTATGCTTTGTATCCAATTCATACAGCAAATCTAACAGGAATAAATGCATTAGGTAGAAGTGATATTTTCTTAAAATTAGAAATAATAAAAAAATGTGTAACAGTATTGAATATTCTTATTACTTTGCCACTTGGAATTTATGCAATGGCAATTGGTCAAGTTGTTAGTGGCTTTATTTCAACATTTATAAATGCTTATCCAAATAAAAAACTTATGGACTATTCCTATTTTGAACAATGGAAAGATTTAATACCTTCTTTTGTACTTTCTATTCTAATGGCATGTATTGTTTGGATAATGAATTTTATTTCAATTCCACCTTTGTTATTATTGATTATTCAAATTATTGTTGGGATAATTGTTTATGTAGTTTTAGCTAAGTTGTTTAAGTTAGAAGTATATAATTATTTTGTAAATACATTAAAAGGATTTATTAAACGATGAGTGAAGAAAAATTAATTACAGTAACATCTCCGCTTTTGCCAGATTTAAAAGAATTTGAAAAAATGCTTGAAGATATTTGGGATAGAAAGTGGCTTACAAATAATGGATATTACCACAAAGAACTTGAAAAAGCCATTGCCGACTTTTTCGGTACAGAGGACACCATCCTTTATGCAGCATGCTTCGATGCAAACGGCGGAGTGTTCGAGCCTCTTCTTGGCCCAGAAGACGCCATCATTTCTGATGCGCTCAACCATGCCTCCATTATCGACGGTGTAAGACTATGTAAGGCACAACGCTTCAGATACTCCAATGCTGACATGACCGACCTTGAAGAACAGTTGAAAGCCGCACAGAAATGCCGTTTCCGCATCATAGTCACCGACGGAGTCTTCTCTATGGACGGCAACGTATGTCCTCTCGACAAAATTTACGAACTTGCCAACAAATATGATGCAATGGTAATGGTAG
>SFOB01000039.1 GCA_004554075.1 Treponema sp. | reverse complement strand
TGAACTGCATTTATAAGTTCATCAGCATTTCCCTGCCAAAAGCAGGTCTGCATTGCTTTTTTAGCACCTTCAGAAAACTCTGTAAAACCAAGGCCAGACTTTCTGCTGAATCGTAAAAGATAAGTCTGGGCAATTGGAATTATATCTTCTGTTCTCTGACGCAGTGGCGGCACATTAAGCACCACCGTACTTAGTCTTGCATAAAGCTCTGATAAAAAAAGGCCCGAAGCAACAGCTTCTTCTAAAGGTCTTTCAACTGCACATATTATTTTAAGCTTGAGATTCTTTTCTGCCTGCTTTTTGATTAAATCAAGAAAAGCAGACTGCATAGTCTTTGTAAGTAGTTCTGTAAAGCTGATAAATAAGGTTAACCGCTGGCCATAAGAAATCATACGACCTACAGTTTCAAAACTTTCTATAACTTGAGCTTCTGTAAAAGACCTGCAGTTTATCTCAAAAAAATAACCGGCATCACCAGATTTTTCTGCAGCAGAATGGATATGTTGAGCAATGAGACGCCTTCCCGTTCCTTTCTCACCAACCAGCAACACCGAAGCGTTGTTACTAGAGAGGTTCTGTACCAGCGTACTCATTTCCTTTGCAAAAGAACTTTCGCCTGCGAAAGGAGTTACTTTCTTATCCATTCCTGCAAATTATTTAGTCATTCTTCTGAGACTTTAACATATCTCCAAGTGTATATGCTCCATCATCATCGTCGTTTGAGCTAGACATATACTGTGAGATTTCGTCACGCTGCTGCTTTCTCTTGAACTCGCGTACAGAGAATGCAACCTGTTCCTTGTCTACTTTTACGTCTACAACGAATACGTTGATTTTGTCGCCAACCTTGTATTTTGTTACAGCCTCTTCAAAAGGAACTTCCTTGTCGTCACTGAGGTTAGCCTTGTTTACAAGACCTTCAATTCCGTTAGGAGCCTTTACAAAGATACCGAAGTCTGTGATAGAAGTGATTTCACCTTCAAGTGTTGAACCAGGCTTGAACTCTTCAGCAAATTCCTTCCAAGGATTGTCTGTAAGCTGCTTGATTCCAACCTTTACTCTGTGAGCTTCAGGATCGCATTCAATTACAACTGCTTCAATTTCCTGATCTACAGTAAGTTCACTACCCGGATGACGAACTTTCTTTGTCCAAGAGATATCATCTGCATGGAGGAAAGCATCGATTCCGTCTTCAAGAGCAACGAATGCACCGATGTTTGTAATCTTTACAACCTTACCCTTGATTTTTGTACCAACTGCATATTTTTCTGCAATTGAATCCCATGGATTTTCTGTAGCCTGCTTAAAGCCGAGAGAAACACGACCAGCCTGGATATCATAACCAAGGATCATTGCTTCAACTTCCTGACCAACAGAAACCATATCACCTGGCTTGTTTACTTTCTTTGTCCAAGAGAACTCAGAAATGTGTACAAGACCTTCAATTCCTTCTTCGAGTTCAACAAATGCACCGAATTCTGTAAGCTTTGTTACCTTACCCTTTACGATGTCATTTACATGATACTTTTCTTCAAAGTGAATCCATGGATCTTCTGCAAAGTGCTTAAGAGAAAGATTAATTCTCTTTTCAGCAGGATCAAGACGGATAACCTTAAGTTCGATTTCCTGTCCCTTCTTTACAAAGTCCTTAGGACGAGCTACGTGACCCCAGCTCATGTCGTTGATGTGGAGAAGACCATCAAAGCCACCCAAATCAATGAAAGCACCGAAGCTTGTGAAGCTCTTTACAGTACCCTTTACTGAATCACCAATCTGTACTGAGTTGAAGAATGCATCGCGTTTTTCATCAATTTCTTCTTCAAGATACTTGCGGCGATTTACTACAGGATTAAGTTTATTATCTGAATAAAGTCGTTCAATATAGAACTTAGATCTCAAACCAATCAATGACTCAGGCTTTTCAATCTTTTCTGAATCAGCCTGGCTGATAGGCAGGAATGCAGCGCGGTCGATACCAAGATCAACTTCGTAACCGCTCTTCACTACTTTTACGATAACGCCGTCAACTGGAGTCTTATCTTTCCATGCTGACTGAATCTCTTTCATGTAGCGTTTTGAATCTGCCTTTTTCTTTGACAATACAGGACCATTTGCATTGTGTCCTGACAAGAACGCCTGAACCTTATCCCCTTCTTTCGGCAGGTCGCCTGCGAACTCCTCTGTAGGGATCAATCCCTCTGACTTGTCTCCAATGTCAACATAAACATAGTCGTTGGTAATCTGTACTACGATACCTTCTACCATCTGACCAGCCTGTGGTGCATTGAATTCTTTAAGGGACTCCTCTAATTGTGTCTGAAAGTCGCCCTTGGAGTTCTGGGATACTTCCTTTTCCACTTCCATTTCTTCCATTCTAAAACCTTTAATTTATGAAATTTGTTTTTCTATTATCTCACAAACATTGTCTATCGTCAAGTTAGAAGTATCTATATATAGCGCATCTTTTGCGATTTTCAGAGAACCTTCTTTCTTATTTTTGTCCATTTCGTCGCGCTTTTCTATGGCAGCTTTGATTTCTTCCAGAGTCATATCACTTACCCCCTGATCAAAGCGGCGGCGGGCACGAACTTCTGCACTTGCGTCAAGATAAACTTTAACTTCGGCATTTGGAAAGACTACAGTTGTCATATCGCGGCCTTCACAGACAATATTCAGGCTCTTTGTAATTTCCCGCATAAGGTCATTTACCAGATGACGGATTTCTACTATAGAACTAACCTGACTTGCGTTTGCTGTAACACGGTCGTCATGCAGATGGTCTGTAACATCTTTTCCATTCAGAATGAAATGACCTTCTTTTGTATATTCAATTTTCTGCTGGCGGCAAAAGTCCAGGGTTGCTTTCTCATCCTTATAATCAACTCCGGCATCTAAGACAGCCATTGTAAGGGTGCGGTAAAAACCACCGCTGTTCAAAAAGGTAAGATCCAGTTTTTCTGCCAGCATTTTGGCAATGGTGCTTTTTCCGGTTCCGGCTGGTCCGTCAATTGCAATTATCATATTTCCTCCAGACTTCGTCATTGCGAGGAGCGCAGCGACGAAGCAATCTATTTACACAAATTAAGAAGTCCCTTCACTTCCCGCTCGGTAAGATCGCGGTGTTCACCAGGACGCAGATCATCAAGGTTTACATTGCCTATGCGAACGCGAACCAGGGAACGGGTTCCAATATTCTGACTTTCGAGCATTTTGCGGATTTCGCGGTTTTTACCTTCAATCAAAACTATGCGGATTTTTCGAGGCTTAAGGACATCACAGCGAAGACACTTATAAAAGACATTATCAACTCTGACTCCCTTTTCAAAAAGGGCTGCTGTCTCCGGAGTAACATCCTGACTTGTTTCTACTATATATTCTTTTTCTATCTGGCTTGAAGGATGACTAAGTTTTGCTGCAAAATCGCCGTCGTTAGTAAAGAGAATCATTCCCTTACTGTACATATCGAGGCGTCCTACATTGTAAAGTCTTTCCTTGTAGCTTTCGCGAAGAAGGTCGACCGCTACCTGGCGGCCTTTTTCATCACTGGAAGAGCAGACAAAGCCTGCGGGTTTATTAAGAAGCACATAGCATTTGCGTTCTTCCAGATGTACTCGTTTTCCGTCAACGGTTACAAGGTCACCGTCGCGGACCTTTGTTCCTAATGCAGTAACAACCGCGCCATTAACACAAACGCGTCCATCCAGAATAATCTGTTCGGACGCGCGCCGGCTTGCTACCCCGCAGTGCGCAAGGTAGGCCTGAAGCCTGATTTCATTATCGGGCAAGTTCGAATCTTTCCTGTTCATCTTCATCAAGTTTAGGCAATTCCGCGATAGAATTCAAGCGGAAAAGCTTTAAAAATTCCTTGGTAGTTCCGAACAGGGTTGGACGTCCAGGGGCTTCCTTTTTTCCAACTTCTTTTATGAGATTTCTTTCAATCAAAAGACGGATCATATTATCTACGCCTACACCGCGGATCTGTTCAATTTCGGCACGAGTGATTGGCTGTGAATAGGCGATGATTGCGAGGGTTTCCATTGCTGATTTGGAAAGGCGGCCTTCGCGTTTTGAACCGTAAAATTCTTTGAGTACGTCCCAGTATTCTTTTTTTGGCGCCAGACACCAGCCGCCTGTAATCATTGCAAGCTCAATGCCGGAGTCTTCTGCGCTGTATTTTTCTTTTAATTTTTCAAGGCACTTTTCTGTTACTTCTTCGGAAAGCTGTGCTTTATTGGCAAGCACCTTGGCGGTAAGTGGTTCGCTTTCCAGAAATAAAATAGTCTCAACAAGTGCAGTTTCTTTATTAAAGTCCATTGGTAATCCTAGTTACTAGTAAGTTCTTCTTCGCTTGGAACATAACCGGAGTTATCTTCGCGAGCGCATATTTTTATATCACCAAAAAGCTTATTTTGGAAGATAGTAATCATCTTAAATTTAACAGCCTCAAGGATTGCCATGAAAGCGCAGATAACGTCCATTTCGTTACCAGGTCTTGTAAGAAGGTCTGTGAACATACATTCTTTTTTATCTTCAAGAAGTTCATTCATGAGGGTGATTTTCTCGTTTACAGAAATCTCCTCGTACATATTCAAAATCTTTTCGTTTGAATACTGTTTCATGATAGACTTAAAGATATCCTGCATCTGCTGCAAGAGTTCCCAGGTGTCTACCTCTTCCCACATATCTTCTGTATCATCAAAAGGAAGAACGCGCTGAATCTTCTTGCGTTCAAAGTTCCATTCAGAATCATCTTCCTGCTCTTCCATAAGAGAAGAAAGCTTCTTAAATTTCTGATATTCAATAAGTTTTTCTACAAGCTCTGCACGTGGGTCTTCTTCATCCTCATCATCATAAGCAACTTCAACAGGAAGAAGCATACGGCTTTTAATATAGATAAGTTTTGCAGCCCAGCTGTAGAACTCCGAAAGGTCTCCAAGGTCTGTCTGTACTGCGTAATCAAGATATTCGAGATACTGCTCTGTAATCTGAGCAATCGGGATGTCGTAGATATTTACTTTGCTTTCACGGATAAGAGCCCAGAGAAGGTCGAGAGGTCCTTCAAATTCTCCGGCTTTGTATGCATGCTTTACGGCTACTGTTGTGCCGCCTGTGCTTTCTGCGTTAACTGAGTTTTCTGTTTCTTCCATTTTCTACCGCCTTAGGGAATTCCATTAATTTTTTAATTCCTTCAGCCCCACCCGTTCTTTTGACGGCCTCAAGGCATTTTATATATTTTTCCCTAACTATTTCATCGGCAGAATATTTTAAAACTTCAATGGAAGGTATCAAAACAAATGCTCTTTCTTCCATTCTTACATGTGGAATCTGAAGATCAGGAGCATTTATTGTTTCGTCTCCAAAAAGTTCTATATCTATATCGAGGGAGCGGGGACCAAAACGAACTTCCTTCGTGCGGTCGCGGCCAAACTTAGCCTCGATTTCGTTTATCTTATGTAAAAAATCAAATGCGTCGGTATCATCGGCTACATAGCCTACAGCCGCCGCATTATAAAAATCTTCCTGGTCAGTAACATACATTGCAGGCGTCTGGTAGACACTGGAAAAATGCAGGTCACTCATCAGGCTGCAAAGCTCCTGGCCGGCAGAAGCAAGGAGCTCGAGAGGTGATTTATTATTGTAAGATTTATTTGAACCTAAACCGAGCAAAACTCGTTTCATAAATCACCTCTATTTATTTAAGCCTCGACTGAAGCCTCAGCCTCATCGGCCTTCTTAGCCTTCTTAGCAGGCTCTTTCTTCTCAATCTTCTGACCAGGGAAGACTAACTCGCGAACCTTGGCTTCAATTTCGGCAGCGATTTCTGGATTTCCTTCGATAAAGGCAACGGCATTTTCCTTACCCTGACCGATTTTATTTTCGCCCATTGTATACCAGGCACCGCGCTTGTCTACGATTCCGTGCTTTACTGCAGAATCAAGGAGAGAAGCATAGGCATTAATACCCTTTCCAAAGTAAATATCCAGTTCACACTTCTTAAATGGAGCTGCAACCTTATTCTTTGCAACCTTTACACGAACACGGTTTCCAATTGCATCCTCATCACCCTTTCCGTCGATTGTTTCAATACGGCGGATATCAAGACGAACAGATGAGTAGAACTTAAGAGCCTGTCCACCAGTTGTAGTTTCTGGGTTACCAAACATAACGCCAATCTTCATACGAATCTGGTTGATGAAGATTACGATACAGTTTGACTTACCGATAATTGCTGTAAGCTTACGCAAAGCCTGGCTCATAAGGCGGGCCTGCATACCCATTACAGAGTCACCCATTTCACCTTCAATTTCTTTTTCCGGTGTAAGAGCTGCAACAGAGTCTACAACAATAATATCTACCGCGCCGCTTCTTACCAGGTTTTCTGTAATCTCAAGAGCCTGTTCACCAGTGTCCGGCTGAGACACCCAAAGCTCATCAATATTTACACCAAGGTTCTTTGCATAAGTTGGATCCAGAGCATGTTCTGCATCTACGAATGCTGCAACCCCGCCTAATTTCTGTGCTTCTGCAATTGCGTGCAGGGCAAGTGTAGTCTTTCCAGAGCTCTCAGGTCCATACATTTCAATAACACGACCACGAGGATATCCACCGATACCAAGAGCTTCATCCAAAAGGATTGATCCAGACGGAATAACTTCAATGCCGGTAACATTTGCCTTGTCACCAAGCTTCATAATTGCGCCCTGGCCGAACTGCTTTTCAATCTGAAGACGAGCCGCCTCCAGAGCCTTCATTTTTTCTGATGTTTCCATTTTAGCCACCTTCCTCCCACATATAATATGGGCTAAACCTTACGATTTTGTGCAATGATTTTTAAAAATTCCTTAAAAATTTTCAAAAAAAATGCATTTTTTTATATTTTTACTAATTGTAAACACTTTTATATACTGCACGACCAGCAAGGGATACAGATCCATCTTCCATAACGATCTTTCCAAGAATTTTTACAGCCTTGCTTACATCCACTCCAGGATCTGCAGAAAAACGAACTCTCACACTTCCTTCATACTTAGAAAGAGTTTCATCTCCTACAAGAAAATCGCAGGAATAAGAACCATCTTCATAAGTAACTGCATTGGAAATTTTTCCGCCCCAGTTTACCCAGCAGTCAATATATACTGCAGGATTTGCTGCAACATCTGCATATGAAGGAACATCTCTGATTGTATCAAAATCCGGAACTTCAAAATAGCCCATAAGAAGCCTTGCCTTCTTTTTTACTGCAACAGAAGCATCAGAATTCAAAATCATATTAACTTCTATCTGAGCTGCATTATCTCTGTGAGCCTGAAAATACTGAAGGGCATTATTATATCTTTTATTGATTTCTTTATTCGAAAGTACAAAGGCATAAGACTGAGTAGAAAGATCCTTTTCCTTTGCATCAGATTTTTCTTCAGAAGAAAGCTCAAGCTTTGAAAGGTCTGCACGAGGCCCTGTATACTGCTGGCCGCGGGGAAAGAAAATAAATGTAAACACACAGCCAAGAACAAAAGCCGCGCCAGCGATTCCAAACAAAGCAACTTTATCAGGATTAGACCCCAATGGAGGATAAAACTGCTCTATGCGGCCGGTATCTACCCAGCGGCAGATAGTATCGTAATTGCCGTGAACACGGATAAACTCCATTGCTTCATCTGCAGTTTTATTCTGAGGATCATTTTCTTTTATTTCAAGATAGTACTGAAGAGCCCGGGCTGTATCTCCGCGCCTTAAAAAAATTGCGGCCTGACCTAAAAGGAGTCTTGTATCTGTAAGCTTGATTCTGCGGGCCAGCTGAAAATAGCCTGAAGATGCACCGATATCACCCACATAAAGACATGCTATTCCGAGAGTTACATAATACTCAAAATTTTCTTCGTAGATATCTTTCTTTGCCTCAAGCCGCTTTATTGCAGTTGCAAAACGGCGGCGTCGCATATCAAGCCAGGCAAGAGTAAGTGCATCCTTTGCCATAAAATCCTACTGCCTCAAATAAGTTAGAATAGCATCCAGCTCTGCATTAAGCTGAAGAAGTTCCTGTCTGTTCAAAGAAGGAGAATCTTCTTCAAGGGCAGCAATGCGGTCTAACAGTGATTGAATATATTCTGGAGTAAGATGCTCCTTTGTCATATTTTTAATATAAAAATCAACATTAGGAATATCCTGTGGCTTACCAGGCTTTTCAACAACAAGAGAATCATCTCCTGGAATTTCTGTTATAGAATCCGGCTTCTGTTCATCTTCCACTGAGAACGGAGTAATTACTTCAAGTCCTGTTACAGATTTTCCAGAGTTCTCTGATTTTTCAGGAGCAGGTTCTTTTTCTTCAAACTCTTTGCTGTAAACATATTTTTCACCTGTGGCAGGAGAACCGTCTCCAGACAAAGCAATGTAGAATACAATTTTGCCTGAAGCAGAAGGTTCAAGCTTCATTGGCTTCCAGATTGTACAAACTGCAGAGTTATTATATGAAAGCAGAGTATCAAAAACTCTGTAGCTGAGCATATCCGGCTCCCAGGTATTCTTTTCGAGAGTTGAATAGTTTGCAAGGGCAACAAGGTCAGGTGCTGTACAGTCTGCACCGGAATAGAAAAGCTGCATAGCTGCATTTACATTCTTTGAAACAAACCATTTCTGATTCTGCAGGGTTCTGTAAAGAACTTCATTTTTTACAGGAACATCTTCAAAGGTATAAAAATGATAATTTGCTGCTTCACCGAGAACTGTATCCAGCACAGACTTAAATGTATACTCATCTGTACGTTTACCGCTGTTCTTAATTGTTGCAGTAACCTTAATCATATTAATATCTTTCTGCTTTTCAGAAGGGAAGAAAGAAAAATTAACTGTAATCTGGGCAACATCCGGAACTTCATAAAGTATGGCAGCACCATCTGTTGTGCGTCTTGCGGCAGTACGAACATTACCGTCTGTTACAAGATTATAAATCTTTTTTGAAGTTTTAAGATAAAAGGCATTTGAAATATATTCATTTGCTGTAGATAAAACAGGAATTGCCTTATCATTTTCATTCAAGGCGGCAAGTGTAAAAGAACCTACTCTGGCCTTAATCTTTATCTGAATGTTTCCAAAGCGTTCGTTTATATTTTTTCTTGAAGATTTAATCCAGCCGGTAAAATCCTTCTGCTCTGTCTCTGCATCAGCAGCCTTTGCCGGCTTTTTTTCAGAAGCATCGGCCTCTTCGTCTTCATCATCAGCTTCATCTTCTGCAGACTCTTCCTGATCTTCTGCAATTTCAGAAACTTCCTGTTTTTTGTAATTATCCCCAGAGGCTTTTTTTTCTGTTTTAGTTGATTTACAGGAAACCGCAAGCGCTAATATACAAACAATCGCTGCAGAATAAACTATCTTTTTCATTTCCCCTCCGTTGAAGAAGTTCCCAACTTCTCATCAAGCATTCTTTGTGCTTCAAGAGCCTTTGCCTTAAGAAGCTTTAACTGATATTTCTTTTCATCAAATGGCTCTGGTTCAGGAATATCCCTCTCCCCTGCTTCTTTAAGCTGCTGAATTATACGTTCTGACTCAGCCTGATTATTTTTCAAGGCTGCAATCTCAAGTTCAAGTTCATTAACCTGCTTTTCAAGGCTTTCGTTTCGGGCCTGAGCTGCAGTAAGTTTTTGTCTTGTAGAATCAACTGCTTCTGAATTATAAAGACGCAGCTGGCGTTCATACTCTTCCTTTGCGGCCAGATACTCTTCTCCTGTCTGTTTTAAGAGATAAAGAAGTTTTTCTTCGCGGCCACGCTGTAAAATTGTTTCAAGACGATACTGGGCAGCCGGAGTTTTTGCTGATTCCGGAAATTCTGTTACGATTCTTTCATAAACAGAACCGGCTTCATCATATTTATAACCTGCAAAAAGAGATTCACCTATATAAAAGAGTGCAAAGGAATAAAGTTCATCCTTTTCATAAAGATGACAGAAGTCGCTGAGCACTACTACCGCTTTTTCGTATTCACCAAGAGCATAAAGAAGTTTTCCCTTCTGATAGTAAACCCGCGGATAATACATTGAATCAGAAAAATTTTCCAGGAAGAAATTACAGTCATCAAGAGCTGATTTATTATCACCGTCGTACACTTCTGCCATTATCAGCATAAAGTAGGTATCCGGATTCAGATTTTCCTGATAAGAAACAGCTTTCTTAAGCATAAACTTTGCATCAGCCCAGTCTCCTCTTGTATAAGACTTACAGGCTTCTGCAAATGCCGTAGAAGCAGAATCTGAGGCCGCACAATACATTAAAAGCGATGTACAAACCACTGCTGCTGCAGTTAATTTCTTAAAACTTAACAATCTTCTCAACTCCATTTTAAGCTGCCATTGAAAAAGCAGGAACCGGAAACAACAACATCTGTTCCGGCGTTTATTACAGAGTCCAGGGTCTCATTATTTACCCCGCCGTCTACAGATATCATAAAGTTTAATCCGTGTTCCTCTCTGTATTTCTTCAGTTGGGCAACTTTCTCCACACAGGAAGGAATAATCTTCTGTCCGCCCCAGCCGGGATTGACAGTCATCACTAATATAATATCGGCACAAGGAAGGATTTCCGACAGTAAGGATACAGGAGTACCCGGACAGATGGCTACTCCGGCTTTTTTACCGGCTTCGTGAATCATCTGAATTACACGGTGTGCATGATTTGTTGCTTCCCAATGGAAAGTAATCCAGTCGGCTCCAGCCTTTGCAAAAGATTCTACATGAAGTTCAGGTTTTTCAATCATAAGATGAACATCAAAAGGAAGTTTTGTGAGCTTTCTGATTGAGCGGATTACGGGCTCGCCGTAAGTGATTTCAGGAACAAAAGAACCGTCCATAACATCAATATGAACTGCCCCACCCTTGTTGTCTTCTATTTTTTTAATCTCACTTCCCAGGGTTGAAAAATCTGCTGAAAGAAGTGATGGCGCCAGAATTTGAGTTTTCATTTGGATAGTATTTTAACAAGAAAATCGAAAATTTACAATATAATTGTTAAAACTCCAAAAAATCGTTAAAAATTTTACTTGACAGATTATCACTTCTGATTTATAAATATTGTCCCAATTTTGGCAAAATCTCATAATTTTTATTGATTAAAAATCTTTTCTTGTATAAAATAGAATTTAGACACTATGGACTTTCAGACAGAAGCTGAACTTAAGGTTGCCCTGGGCTTTCTGCAGCAGGGAAATCCTTTAGAGGCACAGAAAATCATAAGTTCTCTCTTCGAGCACGACCTTGAAAGCAATGAACTTATATACACAAACAAGTGCTGTATCTTCTGGATTGATTCCATAAAGCGTCTTAAAAGTATTGACGATTCGTTTGAACGCAGCGAAAACATTCTTCTGGAATGGAAAAACTTTCAGGACTATATTTCGCGCGAAAGCAATCCTTATGAACCGGCTCTTTTTGCAGTTCAGCAGGGGTTCTTTAAAAACGCTTTGGAAGAATACAAAAAAATGCTGGAGGAAAAGGATCCGCTCCAGAAAGCAGAAATCTACAAAAAAACAGGCATCTGTTACAAGAAGCTTGGAGATTTCGAAAATGCGCGGGCTTTTCTTACAGAAGCAAACAACATATATCCGAATCTTTCTTCGGTACTTGCGGAGCTGGCAGACTGCTACTCCCTTTGCGGCGAAGATAAATTTGGAAAGGTACTGTACCGCGAAGCATTTTTTGCAGACCCGGACAGCATCGACCTGGATTTTCTTGATTCAGAGCTCATAAAATGTCTTATCGAAAAGACAAAGAGCAAAGGCTATTCAGGAAAGCCGCTTCTCTACTGGATCCCGGTTTACGGAGTTCTTGGAGGAGTATTCAACATTAAGAGAGAGCTGACTTCTCAGGAAGTTGCCAGACTTAAGAAAGACATTTACGCAATGGAAAATGAAATTAAGGATCCATCGTGCAACAGCGAAATCCTTATCCCGCGTATGCTCAATTGTTATTTCTGGCTTATGGATCATTACGACTTGGCAAATGAAAATCAGGCCAAGATTAATGAAGTGTTACTACGAATAAAACTTCTGGATTCCGCTGTGTACGAAATGTACATTAAATAACACAGCCCCAGATAAGGAGATTACAATGGCAGAATTAATGCAGTCAATTCAGGACATGCTCAAGGAAGAGACTTGGACACGCGCAACCATCAGCAACTACACACAGAACAATCTTAAAGAACTTGCTGACCTTGTAGAAAAGGCAAAAAGCGAAGGTATTATTAAAGAAGTTCATGAAGTATGTCAGGAGCATCTCTCTCACTCAAAAGACAGTATCATTGCTCTTTATATCTGTGGTATTCTTGACCTTCAGAATGGTTCTCTTGATAACTCTGCCCTTGTAACACTTGTAGACATCTTCCAGAAAAATCATAAAGAAAACATCGTTACTTACCTCTGCGAAAGCATTCTTGCAGATGATGAGAACAATAAATTTGCTCTCCGCACTCTTGCAGACAGCTACCTTGCAGAAGGAAACGAAAAGGTTTGGGAACTTTACGAAAAAATCGTACGCATAGACTTTGAAGAAGCAGACCTTGCAAAGCTCCTCGCAGAGCACTATGAAAATGCCGGAGATACAGACAACGCAATCAGCTACTACAAGAAGGCAATTCTCCGCTACATCAACGCTAATAACAGCAATGCCTGCAAGGAAGTTTGGACAAAGCTCGTTCAGCTTATGCCAGAAGAGTTCGACTTCTTCCAGAATCTCCGCCGCAAGATTTCTAAGCAGATGGGTGACCAGAAAACAACTACCCTCATGCAGGAACTCTACGACTATTACAAAGACAACAAAAAATGGGATATCGCAATCATCATTCTTAAACAGAATCTTGAAATTGATCCTAAAGATACATGGGCTAGAAAAGAAATTACTGACTGTTTCCGCGGAAAGTATGCTTCTCACAGCCACCTCGAAGACTACATCCGTTCTTCTAACCTTTCTGCAAGCTATAGAAACGTATTTGAAGCTATCAACGACTTTGAAAAGCACATTGCTTTTGACAAGGGCGGATTCGTATTCCACAGAAACTGGGGCGTAGGTATTATCAAGAGCCTTGATAACGATACTCTTACAATCAACTTTGGTAAGGCTGCAGGAATCCACGAAATTAAGCTTTCTATGGCAGTTACAGCCCTCAAACCACTTGCAAAAGATCATATCTGGGTACTTAAGGCCCTCAACTATGTAAAAGAAAACGGCAACAAGGTTCCTCTTGCTGAAAAAATCAAGAAGGATAAGGAATGGGCTCTTAAAACAATCATCAAGAGCTACGACAACAACTGTGACCTTAAGACAATCAAGAACGAACTTGTTCGCACTGTTACAGAAAAAGACGGAAAAACAAAGAAAGAATACGGTATTCTTACATCAGGCGAATGGACTTCTTGGAATGCAGCAGCAAAGAAGATTCTTGAAACAAACCCTGTATTCGGCGTAAATCCTAACGACATCAACATGTACACTGTTCGCGAAGGAAACATCACTCCTGTAGAAAAGCTTGCTAACGAGTTTAAAGCTCAGAAAGCATTCTTTGCCCGCGTAGACATCTTTATGAAGTTCTTCAATGACGAAGAAATGGACCGCACAAACGACAACTTTGCCGAAATGTACGCTTACTTCACAGGCTTCCTCAAGAACTTCTCTAAGATTACAGAACAGGTTCTCGCTTCATACCTTATCGCACGTTATGTAAGCGCTCAGGATTCACGCTTCATCTATCCTGTAAAAGAAACATTCGCAGAAATTTATGGTCGTATTGAAGATCCTCGTGAGCTTTACAAGGAACTTAAAGATTCTAAGAATACTCACCTTAAGGCAGACTTCCTTGAATGCATCAAGATGCTTCCAGACTGGAACGCTCAGTACATCCGCCTCTTCCCTACTGTACTCGACATGAAGCTTATCAACGAGCTCATTAATGCCGGATTTACAGCAGATGTTCAGAAGCTTGCAAAAACAAGTTTTGAAGCATTTAAGGATTACCGCGAAACAGTTCTCTTCTTCTTTGAGAAGTGCCAGGACCTTGAATGGTTCAAGTCTGCAGGTATTGCATACGAAAAGCAGTTGATTACTCTTATCAATGTAATTGAACTCACATTCCGCGAAATCAACAACCACGTAAATACTACAGAAAACAAGAAGATTAACAAGAAAGCAACTGAGCTTCTGTTTGATAACGACACAATTTTCACTTACATGTTCTCTAAGGGAGAAGATACAGTTAAGAAGATGTACACTCTCATTGATGATATTGCAGACATTGATCCATCTTACAAATCAACTGCCCGCAACAAGATTCTTGAGAAGTACCCAGACTTCAAGTTCCGCGTAACTGAAGAAAAGCTTTCACAGCCTAAGGGTATGATTGTAACTTCTAAGAAGCTTGCAGAAAAGAAAGCAGAAATCGACGACATCAAGAATGTTCAGCTTGAAAAGAACAAGGTTGAACTTGCAGATGCAAAGGCTAAGGGAGACCTTAAAGAAAACGCTGAATATCAGGCTGCTAAGGAAACTAAGCATCAGCTTGAACTCAGACTTTCTAAGCTTCAGGAAGAACTTAACCGTGCCGTTATCTTTGACCCTACAACAAGCACAACTGCAATCGTTTCTTTCGCTACAGAAGTTACATTGCACAACAACATCGAAAACAAAGATGAAGTTTATACAATTCTTGGACCTTGGGAATCTGATCCGGATAACAACATCATTTCTTACATGTCACCATTCGGAAATGCAATTCTCGACAAGAAGGTTGGAGATTCAGCTAAGTTCGTAATCAACGAACACAATTACGACTACACAATCAAGAACATCAACAAGGCTAAGAATTTCTAAAATGAAGGCCCGATTCAATCGGGCCTTTTACTTATTACAGGAGAAGATTTCAATTGGATAACCTTACAGCAAAAATCATTGAATTGTCTGCGGGAGTTTATGTAATTCCAGCAACAACAAATGTTGGTGTAATAGTAAATGAAATCTCCTCTTCCAACGGTTCTTCTGTTGAAGTATATCTTATTGATTCCGGCTGTACAGAAATTGACGGTGAGTATGTTTTAGACGTTCTCAAGGCTTTTTTTGAACAGCAGGGCTTATCTTTTACAGTAAAAGCAATTATCACTACACATGGGCACGCAGATCATTGCGGAGCCCATAATTTTTTGCATGAAGAAACAGGCTGCGAGCTATGGGCTGCAAAACATGAACAGGGAGCTATGGAAACCCCGATTATTCAGGGTACTGTACTCTGGGGCGGCTACCCTCCTCACGAAATGCGAACCCTCTTCTTTATGCCTTCACCTACCTATTTAAACCGCTTTCTTACAAAAGATGATGTAATTGAACTTTCCGGCGGTCGTAAGATTTCCTTCATCGAATTGAATGGTCACAGTTATGAAACTCTGGGTGTAATAATCAGCGGTAAAAATGACCACAAAGTTATTTTCCCTGGCGACAACATTTTCCCACGCAATGAAATCATCAATCACTGGATTCCTCTTATTCTGAATCCTGTTGAATATATGGATTCTTTAGACAAGCTCTGTGCAATTGAAAATGTTGAATGGTGTATTCCAAGCCACGGAGATTTCTTAAAGCGAAATATAAACGAAGCGGCAGAGCTTAACAAGATTGCAATTATTTCTACAAGAACCTGTATTCTTGATTCTTTAAAAACAAAAAAGCGTCTCACTGCAGAAGAGATTGTAAAATATGTTGCAGATAAAAATGATATGCAGCTTTCGCTCAGTCAGTATGCCCTGGTAAGCTCTACAGTAAAATCTTACATTGCTGTAATGCACGATGCACGTGAAATAAAAATGGAAGTGAGCGACAACAGATTGTACTTCTCACTTCCAGTTCAGAAATAAAAAAGTGGTTTCGATACGATAGGTGCGTCAGCACCGTACTACTCCAACCACCGGTGGTTGAGTGCCGCGAAGCGGTGTATCGAAACCACCTTTTCTACTCTTAGTATTTATTATTTACCTCTTTGCTCTCGTCCCAGTTTTCGTAAATCTTACTACCACTGGAAGTACCGATTCGGCTTGCTCCTGCTTCGAGCATTGTAATAAGGGTTCTGGCACTTCTTATTCCGCCGGAAGCCTTTACACCCATATCAGGACCAACAGTTTCACGCATAAGTTTTACATGATGCTCACTTGCTCCGTTAGGAAGTGGATTTCCATCAATTCCCTTTGGATTTGCAAAACCTGTTGAAGTCTTAACAAAATCAGCTCCAGCCTTTTTAGCACAAAGACAGGCATTTACGATTGCAGCATCTTCGAGAAGACAGGTTTCAAGAATTGTTTTTACAATGATATTCTTTCCAACTTTCTTACCGGCTTCTTTACATGCAGTTACTACATCAAGAATATCTGTTTCAACTTCTGTAAAACGACCGTCTTTTGCTGCACCAATATTGATAACCATATCAATTTCTTCTGCACCGTTTTCAATTGCGTTAATTGATTCATTAACTTTATCTTTTGTTGTTGTAGCTCCCAGAGGAAAACCAACTACAGTACAAACCTTAACACCTGAACCTTCAAGTTCATTTGCAGCGGCAGAAACATAAACAGGATTAACACAAACAGAAGCAAAACCGTAGCGGCGGGCTTCCTGACACAACAATACAATTTCTCTGATTCCAGCCTGAGGAGCCAGAAGAGTATGATCAATATATTTAGCAAGTTCTTCTTTAGTCATAGACCTCATTATACTTTACAACATAGATTTATTCAAATATCAGTTGCGAATTTCCCCCTATTGTTGTATTATTTTAGGTAGATTTTAAATTTTATAGGAGCAAATATGGCATTTAAAATTACCGATCAGTGTGTAAACTGTGGAGCTTGCGAACCGGACTGTCCGGTAGGAGCAATTGCAGAAAAAGACGGCGCTCGCGCTATCGATGCTGAAAAGTGCATCAGCTGTGGTTCTTGCGCAGCTTCATGTCCAGCAGAAGCAATTGTAGAAGAATAGATTGATTTCTTTAAACTGCGAAACGGGGCTCTCTAAAAGACTGCCCCGTTTTTTTAACATTTTTACTTTTCTCATTGTCCTGATTTTTTCTGCCCCTAATCTTTTTGCGCAGAATGTTTCTTCTTCTCAGGACCAGATTAAAAGAATTACTATTGAAAAAGATAAGCTTCCAGTCATTGAAAGTCTCTCCCCTTCACGGGCAAATACAGTTTTCCAGGATTACAACAGTATAGTTGAAGCTAACAGAAAAGCCGTAAGTGCCGGCCGTCAGCCAGAAATCATGTTCTTTCTGTACAAGAATACAGAACGCTTTACATTCCAGGGCCTTGCCAGCCGCACAACCATAAATCAGGAAACCCTTGCAACCTTAAATCAGATAGAAAATGCACAGGATGATGTAAAGGGTAAAACCTTTATTCTGCCTGTTGTAGACGGACTTTTTATTGCCGTAGACCGTGGAATAAATTCCATTGAAATACTTTTACAGGAAAATTATAGCACTCAAACCTTAACAAAAAACAACTTATACTATAATATAGATGGTAGAGATTATCTGTTCTTAAGCAGCAAGCGTTTTACCCCCACAGAAAGAGCATATTTTCTAGATTCAGCACTGAGACTCCCGCTGGATAATGATTCTTACTGGGTATCTTCGGAATTCGGAAAAAGAAAAAATCCATTCTCAGGCGAAATGAAAAATCATAACGGAATTGACCTTGCAGCTTCTGAAGGCACCCCTGTATATGCCATAAAAGATGGTGCTGTTTATGCCGTTATCGAAAACGATGTCGAGTTTGGAAATTATATAATTCTGAGCCATGACCAGGGAAAAATGACAAGTGTTTATGCACATCTTTCTAAAGTATTTGTAGACAGATATCAATACGTAAAGAAAGGTGATGTTATAGGACTTGTGGGACAGACGGGTAAAGCGACAGGCCCTCACCTTCACTTTGAAATAAGAAAAGGTGGCAAAGCAGAAGACCCGCGTAATAAACTGAATATTAAAGAGTGATGAAAAAACTATATTGTGCTAAAAAACTTCCGATTTCTCTCCTCCTGGCTTTCCTTGCCGCAGTTACATTAAACGCGGAAAGTTTTCGTGTAAGCAAAGTTCATGAACTGACAGTTGTACAGACTGCAGAGTCAGAGGGAACTGCAAAGCTTGGAATTAATGAAGCACTTGCCATCACCCTTCCGGCAGACCAGACTTTTATCGAGGGCCTTGAGTTAAAGTTCGAGATTCCCGAAGCAGTTGCCTCATGGATGGATTCTGTAGCCTGCTCCGTATACGCAAATATCAGCCCTACACCAAAAAGCACACAGATTGATTACAACGGAACCCGTGCTTATGTAAGAACCCTTCCTGGAAAGCTTTCCTGGGTTCTTCAGATTCCACTCAAGAAAGAAAACTCAATAAAATCAAATAACTACACCACTAAAGTTGATACAGTAATCACACCTTCTAAGAATGTGATTTTTATAAGACTTCAGCCTGTAATGAAGGGAGTTCCTGAAGAAACCCTCAATTCTATTATTCCTATAACTGTAAAACCAATTCTAATGAACAAAGGTCAGCTGGCTCTTAAACTTGTTGCCCCTGAAAAGAAGCTTGCGCCTTGTACCCTCTTCATAGACGACAAAATGATTCCTCTTACAGATAATCCAAAGGTTCTTCTTGATACCGGAGTTCATGACATTTCAATTATTTCTGAAGCATACAGAAATGAAGTTCGTACAGTTCGTATTGACCGTGCAAAGACTACAGAACTTACTGTTGAAATGAAAAGCCTTGAGCCTACTCTGCTTATAACAGCCCCTGAAGGCACAGAAGTTCGCCTGGATGATGTAAAATGCACAGTTTTTGGCAAGGAATTTGTAATTACCGAAGGTGAACATAAAATTAAGTTCTCTATCGGTGACTATGAAATCGTCCGCTCAATTACAGCCATCAAGGGCAAAACCTACACCGCAAACTTCTCCCTGGATCTCGACATCTCTGAAAACTAACATCATCCTGAACTTGTTTCATTATTGTCATCCTGAACTTGTTTCAGGATCTATTTTAAGATTCCGAAACAAGTTCGGAATGACAGATTTTTTACATTTTTTTTTATTTAGATTAAAGATTTCGGGTACTGGGGTCGATAATAAATATATCGGGAACATTTTCCCCTCCCACCCATGTTCCCGATATGCCTGATGGGCATGGCTCGGATCTATTCCGAGCCTTTTTTTATTTTAAATCAAAAGCCTCCACTCCCACAAAAAAGAGCCCCAGCCAACGGGGATGATGTTGTCTGGGACTCTTTTTCGCGGGAATGAAGGTCAAGTGTTATAAAAAAAGGCTCGGTCTTTTTCTGCTCCGTATCCAGCCATCACAATTTCAGGATTCTTATTAAAGACAAAAAAAGGCTTGGAATAATTGGGCGGAAAGTTGTAACTATTCACTTTTTTGATGATTTCTACTATAATAAGCAGAATATGACAAAGATTAAAAAATCTGGAATTGTGATCATCGCTTTGTTTTTTTTGGGATCTATCATGATGGGATCCTTTCTTGGATGGTCTGTTTCTGAAACCCGCAATATAATTAATTCTGAATATATATCTGATTTTGACACTGCACTTCCTACAAAGCTGCTTGATATTAACGGTGAAGTTATTACTGAGTTTGCTTCCGACGAAAAGCGTGAAATTATTGCCTATAATAATCTTCCGCAGCAGATGATTGATGCTTTGATTACCCGAGAAGACAATGTGTTCTTCTCACATAAAGGTTTTAATCTTAAAGCTATTTTCCGTGGCGTTGTTGGTATTCTTACCGGCCGCTCTCTTGGTGGTGGTTCTACCCTCACACAGCAGATTGCCGGAACACTCTACTGCGACCGTACAGATAAATCTGTTTTCCGAAAGCTTAAGGAATTGTGGTGGGCTATCCAGATGGAACGTCGCTATTCTAAAAACGAGATTCTTGAACTCTACTTAAACAAAATTTATTTTGGTGGCGGTACCTACGGTGTAAATGCTGCTTCGAAATATTACTTTGGACATGGAGCTACAGAAATCACTCCGGCAGAAGCAGCAATCCTTGTAATTCAGCTTTCTAACCCTGCCCTTTATAATCCTTTTGATCATCCTAATAATGCCATGGCAAGACAGAAGTATGTTCTTACTTCAATGGTTGATGCAGGCTTTCTTACTAAGGAAGAAGCAGATGAATCTTTTGAAGATTACTGGGCAAACTTTGATTATACACGAACCTCAACCTCAGCATATATGATGAGAGATGACAAGGCTCCATGGTTTTCTGAATATGTTCGCCGTGAGCTTTCAAGTATGATTTATGGTTCGGATGATATTTATACTTCCGGCTTTACTGTAAATACAACACTTAATCTCGCACATCAGCAGATTGCACAGGATGTAATGGCAAAATATATTGAAGATGCAAACAGACGCTATAAACGCGAGCACTCTTCTAAAACCGGCGTTGCAACAAATGTTTATGTTCCAATGACAGAAATGCTTGCCCTTCTTTTTGATATTCCGGAACTCAAGGTAAGCGAACAGAGAACTGAAATTGTTGCAAACAATACTTACGTAAATCGAATTAATCCTGTTCTTGATGTTGTTTCCCTGATGACAGGAACAGAAAAGCTTAAAGTTAATATTGTAAACCGTGCCGTTGCAATTGCAAAACAGAATGAAGAAAAGACAACTATCGAAGGTACTATGGTTGCCCTCGACCATTCAAACGGCTACATTGATGCACTTGTAGGCGGAAGTAAGTTTGAATCAGATAACCAGTTTATCCGCGCGACACAGGCAAAGGTTCAGCCGGGTTCTACTTTCAAACCTCTTTACTACTCTGCTGCAATCGACTCAAGAAAGTTTACTCCTACAACTCAAATTTCCGACTCTATGGTTGTATTCCATACTGCAGATGGAAAGCCATATATTCCGCTCAACTTCCGTGGTGAATGGGAAGGTAACGTTTCTGTATGGTATGCCCTTACCCGCTCTATGAATGTTCCGTCCCTTAAGATTCTCGATGGGATCGGATTTGAAGCTGCAATTGACCGTGCTTCTAAACTTCTTGGCATTCCACAGAATGAACTTGAAAGCCGCAGCTTCCTTCCAGTATATCCTCTTGGTCTTGGTGTATGTTCTGTCCGCCCTATTGAAATGGCTCGTGCCTACGCAATCTTTGCAAACGGTGGTAAAGAAATTACACCAATGGCTATCCGCACTGTAGAAGACAAAAACGGAAACGTAGTTTTGAATCCTGAGTTAGACATCAGAAAGGCTCAGGCTGCAAAGGGAGAAAAGATTCAGGTTATTTCTCCTCAGACTTCTTTTGTGATGATTAAGCTGCTTGAACAGACAGTAAATAACGGCGGTACCCTTGGTGCCCAGAAATGGCACTTTGATTATAAGGATGCAAACGGCAGACGATATACAATG
>SFOB01000129.1 GCA_004554075.1 Treponema sp. | reverse complement strand
CGGTTTGTTGTTTTGCGGTAAAAACATTTTATCCGATTCAAACCTCTTTTTCTATCTTAGGCTATTTTAGCCAATCCACAACTTTTGATTATAACTCAAGCGGCAGTGGAGCAAGCTTAAAGAAATGTAATATTGTTCTTACGGGAACTCAGCTGCTTACTGTTATAGGCCAGCTTACAAGCGGCTGTCTGCTTGGCATTACAACTGATGACGATAAAGAACCTCAGTTACTGGGAGATATCTATTCATTTACAAGCGGTTATGGCCAGTATAATACAGATTCTCCTTCAAATTATTTCAAGAGCGACCGCGGCTTCTCAATTGTCGCAGACGACAGCGGTTCTGAGATTCAGGCTGCCATTGCCAAGATCGGTGCCGAAGGCAATGCAACCTACACGGCTTATGATTATATATTTACGTTTAGCGAAAATAATCAGCAGACTTATATTGCTTTACCAGATACCGAAAGAAGTGATATTGAAATAACCTATGTTGTTTACAGACAGGAACCTCCTGATCCTGATTATCCATCTGCTACTCCAAGCCAGACAAGACTTTATACTGGTAGAGATGATGGAAAATTGTATTCAAATAATCCTGGTCAGTATATAGACCCTAGTAGTGAAGCGGGTGCAACTTTGGAAATAAGTGCGGCACTCTACAATGGTGATATAAAACTTATGGACCTTGATTGCTACCCTTATTATGATCAGGTAACAATTTCTGTTCCTGGTTTATCAAATGATGATGTCTATACAATCAGACTTACTATTTCATATCTTGGTCTTTCTCATGTAACAGAGCGAACTTATAAGGTTGTTAGTCCTAGACAGGAATTTACTTCAGAAATTGAAGTATTGCCAGACGGTACAGATGGTAATGCAGGAACTTCTGCAACTTATGTTTTGTTTGGAGATTACCCTCAGTCTGTTGTACCGTCAACTTCTACCTTATATGTTGATGAAAGCGTAAAGAATGATGCCGGCTATTGTCTGGGAGATGATGGCTGCTGGTATGTAAAAGTTTATGAAGATAAATATTCTTCAACCCATTTGAATTATAGTGATGGTTCTGCACCAAGAACTTATGGTGGCTATGAAAATTGGAGATATTTTAAGGTTGAGCCTCTTAAGTGGCGTGTAATCAGTAAAAATTTCGATCATGATTTAGATGCGGAAACCGAAGGAAAATGGTTCCTGATTTCTGAACATACTCTTAAGCCAAGTTCCTTCTGGTATAGTGATCAGAGTGGGCCTAAGGTAGATGGTGTTACCCAAAATAGTTCAAAATATAAATATAGTAATTTACGAGCCTGGTTGAATGGTTTGAAATATTACAATATAAGTGGTTCAGAGATTGATGGTTATTATAATAAAGGCTTTTTGCAGGAAGCATTTACAGAGGATGCGCAGAATTTGATTTTGACTACAAAAGTTGATAATTCTCGTTCTAGTGGTCAAGATGCAGCTGAAACTTTTACTCCTCCTGCTGAAGGTTATTTTTCTGAAAATACAGATGATAAGATATTTATATTGAGTCAGAGAGAAGCGACATCGCCTGAATATGGTTTCCAGGGAAGAAATATTGAAGATGATGCCAGATCCTTTACTGCTACAGATTATGCTATTGCTTCTGGTATGTATGTTGGTGATGATGGGGTTGGTAGCTGGTGGCTTCGTTCTCCTGCATCGGATAGTCCACGTACTAGCGTTTTGCAGGGATCTTTATATAAAAATGTATCTGCGACAGCTCCATCTCATTGTGAGTTTTATGGTGTACTACCGGCTCTGTGTATTAACCCGCAATAGCAAAGCGTAAATGTTCTCCGAGTTATAAAATTTTATTAATGGTTAAAACAAGTATTTCGTGTTATAATCTAATATTATTTTATGGGGAAGGTTTATGAAGGGGCAGAGTAAAAAGGTCGCAAGTATATTCATATTTTTCTCTATTATAATTTCATCTGCTTTTCTTTTTGCTTCCTGCGATTTCTTTTCTTCTTTGTCTACTCAATCAGAAAATGCAGATGGCTGTAAAATTGTAATCAGACCGCAATTTTCTGACAATTCTCAGTCATTAAAAAACAGCAGCCGTTCAGCATATCCGGATTTTGATTCTCTTTCTTTTGCAAGCGGTTATACCTTTAAGGCCACTTCTGAAATTTTAACTGAAGATGCTACTGGCACTTATGATGAGGATAACAAAACAATTGTTTACAGTATAGTTTCTGATACATTTTCAAACAAAAATTTTGCCTTTTATATTTGTGATTCAGAAGGAAAAGAGCTTTTTTCAGGAAGTCAGAAAATTTCATATGCCACACAAGGTACTGCCATTGAAAAAAATGTATATTTTAAGTCTTATGATTCCAGTACGGTGAAAGGCTATATTGATTTAAGTATTTCTGTTTCTGAAAACTATAACATAAAGTGTTCTATAGTTGATTCTGCTGGTAGTGGAGTAAGCGGGGCTAGTGGTGATGGAAAGCCTGTAATCATAACTTCAAGCGGTACTTCTTGTACTATAAAAACTGTGGAAGGAAGCAGCGGTGGAATTGCTGCCGGTGAATATACAGCAAATATCTATATTTACAGGGACGGGGATATTACACAAGCGCGTGATTACATTCAGCAGACAATATATGTATGGCCAAAGCTGACGACAAGTAAATGGTATCTTTCTGACGGAAGTAAAGAAAGTGAATATCCTGTTACAATAAGTGAAGATGCTGTAAAATTCTGGGTTAAAGGCGATGATGCCGGCGGCCCTTATGCAGCGGGTGGAGTAACCCTAGACTCTAGTGCAAGACAGGGCTCTATTTTAAATCCATTTACAAGTGTGACTACAGCGCTTGGAAAATGTACATCTTCTACTACAGATTATAGAATTGTTGTTTGTGGTGCTGTAACAGACGTAGTTACTGTTAATGAAAGTGTAGCTGCTAAAACAATTACCATTGAAGGAGTAAATTCTTTTGAAACTGATAGTATAAAAACTCCATCTGGTATCAATAATGAGGTCATCTTGTTAAAACGTGCAGAAATTACCATAAAAAATTTACTGATAAGTAGTAATGGTCAGGCTGCTGGTATTCATATATACAATGTAAGTTCTGGAGAAATAAATGTAGAAGGTTGCAAGGTGTACCAGAATAGCGGTGGTGGAGGAATTTATCTTTATGGTTCGTCCTGTTTGGTAAAAATAAAAAATTGTGACATATCGCATAACTATTCAAATGGCTATGGTGGTGGAATAAATCCTTGTGGTAATTCGACTATAGAAATTGAAGATACAACAATATCATATAACAATTGTAATACCTGTGGAGGCGGAATTTATGTTCCACTAGATTGTACGGTTTCCTTTAAGAACGGTATTATAAGTAATAATTCATCTGCGGTTGAGCCTGGAGGGGCTGTTGGAATACAGCAGGGGTACTTTGAAATAAGTGGTTCTGTTTATATTCCTTATGGTGTAGATGGAGAACTTGGAAAAGGAAAGAACGATATACACAATCGTGTAACTTTAGCTGATAGTATAATAATAAAAGGAAAACTTACTCCTCCGGAAGAGTCTGGCGGTATAGTGGGCTACATAAAACCCTGCTACTATAACACAAATTGTCCAGTCTTAATTACTCTTGATTCTTCTGTAACCGATACAACCCTTAAAAGAGAACTTAAAAAGTTTGTAATAGTCCAGGATCCTTCTAATCCTGATACTACATGGGCTTTTACTTCAACAGGTAAGCTTCAAGAGGGAGTGCCTTTTAGTTATCCGGAAACTTCAGCTTCAACTTTTGATGGGGCTGCTACTATTTCTGTTTCGGGACACTCTTCTGCAGTATTTATAGAAGGCCGTAAACTTGGGCAGATAAAAGGAATAATTGCAAGCGATCACGAAACAACACAGGGAGAGTATGAGACTTACTGTAAATATGGTGGGGATACCCCAACAACAGGTATAGGAAAGGGTGATTTTTATCCTGTTTATAGCGTCAGCTGGTATGATGCTATTGTCTACTGCAATCTGCGAAGTATTGATGAAGGCCTTGAGCCAGTTTATGTAGTTAATGAAAAAACAAATCCTGCACAATGGCCGAATATTGAGGGAAGCCTGACTGAAGGTTATTGTGCGCCTGAGTCCTGCAGCTGGAATGTTACAATACTTGGAAATAAAAACGGCTGGAGGCTTCCTTTTGAAGTTGAATGGGAGTTTCTGGCCCGTGATGGAAATCTTGATAGTGTAGGTCAGACTATTTATAGCGGAAGTGATACTATAACGGATGTTGCAAATTGTCCGGCCTCAGGAAACGGAAAAACTCTGCCGGTGAAATCTCTTGCACCAACTTCTAATCTTCATATGTATGATATGAGTGGAAATGTCTGGGAATGGGTAAGTGATTTACATATAAATCGTACTGAAGCACCGTATATTTATGCAGACACTCCAAGTTCTGGTGTTTCTGCAGATTCTACAAACAATAGTCGTGTAACAAAAGGCGGTGGCTATTCTGGTAATAATGAGTGGTGTGAAGCAAAACATAGAAATTGCAGTACGCCAAATTCACGAAACAATGATATGGGCTTCCGTGTAGTTCGCGGTGGTCAGTATGCCGGCAGTAAGATTCCTTCGGTAGCAAAAGCTGTTGGTGATATTGCCTTTAATGATGGTTCTGCTATGCCTTCTACAGAATTTGCAAAACTTGATGCTGCGGGCAAAAATCAGCTTAAGGATTATGCAATTGCAATGATTTTCTATAAGGGAACTGGACTTAACAGCGGAAGTAATACAGCAAGCCGAACCCTTGGATTTGGCTTAAAGCATAGCCTTACTTATGCATGGTGTGCAGAAGGGGCAAAGGCTTATGATAAAAAGATTACAACAATACAGTGCCCGTATGGTGGAACTGCAGGTGCCATGACCTTTGATTCTGATGCTGATAAAGACGGAAGTGATAATCTTGCACAGATTGCAAGTTTCCTTGGAAACTCAGATAACGATACAGGGACAGCAGGTAAGTATCCGGCATTTTACTATGGTGATAAATATAAGGATCTTTACGGCAGCAATGTAAGCGGAACCATTTATGAAAGCGGCTGGTATCTTCCAACTCTGGCAGAACTCTTTCAGATTTACGCAAACGGTATAGGAAGTTCTAAGGTTTTTGATCTGGAAACTACAGTTTCCGGGCTTGGTGGAGATACCTTTACAGATAATGCTCATAGATATTGCTGGTCATCATCTCAGTATGATGGAGACAGTAATATTCATGCATATCTATTTGATTTTCAGAGTGGATTTATGGACTTAAGTCCAAAACATATGGACGATAATACTATCTGCTGTATCCGCGAGTTTTAGGCTTGGACTTTGATTTTGGGCCATAATATTGAATAAAATTTTAATTTATGATATTTTTATTAGATACAATTAGTAATCTATAATACATAAGGAGTTCCTAATGTCAGGACATAGTAAATGGGCCACCATTAAACATGCAAAGGGTTTGGCCGATGCAAAGCGTGGTAAGATTTTTACCAAATTTATTAAGGAAATTTCTATTGCTGCACGTATGGGCGGTGGAGACCCTAACTCTAACCCTCGTCTTAGAACTGTAATTATTAAGGCTCGTGCTGCTAACATGCCTAAGGATAACATTGAACGTGCTATCAAAAAGGGTACTGGTGAACTTGGTGCAGTTTCTTATGAAGAACTTGTTT
>SFOB01000128.1 GCA_004554075.1 Treponema sp. | reverse complement strand
ATTTTACAAAGTTGAGCCAGTAGGAACTCATGATTTCTTCGAGCTCATAGTCACGCTCATTATAGTTTTTGGTGCGGGGAACATTACGGTAAAGATACAAATGGCAATGAGCTTTTAAAATGGCAAACCACCACAGAAAGTGGCGGCCTGCTTATGGAGTTTGGTGATACATGCCAGATGGTAGAAGATCCATTTGGATATATGTATGAATATCTAGAATAATAAGTACAATTATAACAGTCGGCAAGCACAGCTTGCCTCTGAGGCATTCTTTCGATGAACCTAAACTGGCCCGCTGTCGCAGCCCAGTTTTTAACGGTTCTTCGATTGTAGCCTTACTTAATATCTTTTCTCTTAATCTTACCACTTATAGTTTTTGGCAGACTATCTCTGAACTCTACAATTCTTGGGTATTTATATGGCGCAGTTGTTTTCTTTACAAAGTTCTGAATGTCTTTTACTAGCTCATCACTTCCTTCATAGCCTTTTGCAAGAACGATTGTTGCTTTTACTACCTGACCACGAACAGGGTCTGGAGCGGCTGTAACTGCACATTCTACAACAGCAGGATGCTGCATAAGAACTGATTCAACTTCGAAAGTACCAATGCGGTAGCCGGAACATTTGATTACGTCGTCGTTACGGCCTGTAAACCAGAAGTAGCCGTCTTCATCACGCCATGCGTTATCAGATGTATGATAGTAGCCGTCGTGCATAACTGACTTTGTTTTTGCAGGATCTCCGAAATATTCCATAAAGAGACCAGGGAAATTGCCCTGAGACATATCAACTACGATTTCGCCAACTTCACCATCTTCTACTTCGTTGCCTTCTTCATCAATCAAAGTTACGTTGTAGTATGGAGCCGGCTTTCCAAGACTTCCCGGTTTAATACGCTCATTACCATAGTTGAAGAGCGACAAGGTAGTCTCAGTCTGTCCAAAACCTTCGCGAATTTCTTTTCCAGTGATTTCCTTCCACTTGTTGAAAACTTCTTCACTCAAAGGCTCACCAGCTGTCGACCAATGTAGACAACTTGAGAAATCATATTGAGTCAAATCTTCCTGAATAAGGAAGCGGTAGATTGTTGGTGGCGCACAGAAAGAAGTAATGTGATGTTTTTCAATCTGCTTGATCAAATCAATTGGCTTAAACTTGTCATGGTAGTCATAAATAAAGACGCAGCACTCAGCAATCCATTGGCCGTAGAGTTTACCCCAAACTGCCTTACCCCAGCCTGTATCAGCTACAGTAAGATGGAGTCCACCCTTCTGTACCTGCTGCCAGTAGCTTGCAGTTACAATGTGTCCGAGTGGATAAAGATAGTTATGAGAAACCAGTTTTGGATGGCTTGTAGTTCCTGATGTAAAGTATGCAAGAAGAATATCATCGTTCTTGCTGATGTCTTCGCGCTTGAGGGCGTGGAAATCATTCAAAGCTGACTGGTTTACATTCAGATAGCCTTCTGTAAAATCCAGCCAGCTTGGATGTTTTGCCTTAAATTCTGCGCTCATCCCCTGGTCAATTCCAAAAGGAGGAACAGCAACAAGAGTTGTAAGTGAAGGACATTCCTTCTGAGCTTCTTCGATATAAGTAAAGAGTTCGCGGTGATCAACTGCAACAACAGCCTTAATGTAAGCAGCGTTACAGCGGAATACGATGTCTTCTTTTGTAAGCATGTGAGTTGCAGGAATTACGGCTGCACCAATTTTATGAAGAGCAACAATTGAAAGCCAGAACTCATAGCGGCGCTGCAAAATCAGCATAACAAAGTCGCCGCGCTTAATTCCGATGCTGCGGAAGTAAGCTGCTGCCTTGTCTGTGCGTTCTTTAAGTTCGCCGAAGGTCATTACAAGTTCTTCGCCGTTATCGTTGCACCATACAAAGGCTTTTGCATCCGGTGTACGTTCTGCCAGAACATCAACTACATCATAACCAAAATTGAAATTGGCAGGTACCTTTATTTTATAGTTTTCAAAAAAATCTTTGTAATCTGTAAACTCAGTTCGTTCTAGAAAATCTTCTAACATAAAAAATCCTATATAATTATTGCCAAAAATTTAGCTTTCTGGTTATTCAACGCCTGCATACCATGCTGCTTTGTGGCGTCAAAATAAACAGAATCCCCCTCTTCCAGAGTCATTTCCTTTCCGTCAACAACAAGCTTCATTGAACCTTCAATCATATATTCAAACTCATGGCCTGGATGTGAATTGAAATGAATCTCGCGGGTTTCTTCCGGAGTAATTGTAACGATAAACGGATCTGCCTTGCGGTTCTGAAAACCTGCAGCCAGAGCCTGATATTTATAATCACTTCGTCTGTCTACCGAAAGTCCCTTGTCCTTTTTTGTGAGACAGTAAGAATGCATGTGAGGTTCCTTGCCCGAAATAAGAGTTCCGAGGTCGATTCCATACTTCTTAGACATAGACTGTAAAATACCAACAGGAATATCAACAGTGCCAGTCTCATACTTCTTGTACTGCTCAATCGAAATGCCGCAAACACCTGCAGCTTCTTCAACTGACACGTCCATAATTTCACGCAGACCGATTAAACGGTCTGCTACAGCCTTTATCTCCTCGTTCATAATGCACCTCCACGTGCTTTTCTAATTGATTAAATAATATAGAAAATCATGTAAAATTTCAAGAGAATTATTAAAAAATATTAAATATTTTTAGTATTATTAAAGTTTGTTATATCTTAGAATATTTTGATTTCGTTGGATTTTGCTTTAATTGATGTCTTTTTGATTCCAAACTCTCCGTTTATAACTTTATCACCCCAGTCAGAAAGCTTGCTGCCATCCCAATCTTCTGCCATATCAAGATATTCTACGCCGCCGGAGTTGCCTTTCCAGCTCCAGGCAAGCCAGCCAATTCCTTTTTCCTGGCAGTACTGCATAAGGTAATCTTCTTTTACATCTCCATCAGAATGCTTCCAGCCAAACTCTCCTGCACATACACAGAGATTCTGCTTTGTTGCTCCTTCAAGATTAAAGCGGATCAGCCATTTGAAGCGGCCGGACATTCCGTACATATGAACGGAAAACATTGTATTTTTGAGGGGATCTGAATTAAAAACCTGGGCTCCGTATTTCCGAATTGAATAGCCGAATTGGCCCCAGCCTGCAGCATCTACCATAATTGTATTTTTAATTCCAGCCTGCCGTATCATTGGGATTACTTTTGTATAACCATCCCTCCAGACTTTTGATTTCCAGCCACCGCACCATTCATTTGCAATATTTAAGATACATGAGTTTTCTGTTCCTGCAAGTACATCAGCCATCTCGCACCAGTACTCAGCAATCTTTGTAAGCACTTCAATATCATCTGAACCGGTTCCGTCATGAACTTCTATAACAGGAATCATACCTCGTGAAGTTGCGGCGTCAATTACTTTCCTTAAAGCAGCCTTGTCATCTTTTTTCCATCTCTGACCGTCGGAAAGGACGATTCTTATTGTATTTGCACCGCTAGCAGCAATTGCATCAAAAGCAGTTTTTTCCTGATCCGGAAACCAGTTGTGCCCGTGATTAATTCCACGCATTACAAAAGGACTTCCATCTGCCCTTCGTAAGGTAGTGCCATCAACATAAAAACCTGATTGCTCCAGTTGCGGATCTGCGCCAGAAACTTGTTTGTTTGATGAACAACCAACATATAAAACAAAGCTTATAGCGAAAACAAACAATTCAATAAGGGGGAATAATCTTTTCTGCATAATGGAATTATATCATAGATTTTTTTAAAAAAGAAAAAAGGATGTTCCAAAAGTATTACATCTAGTGTCATTCCGAACTGTTTCGGAATCTATAGAACTAGATGAGTGTAGATGCTGAAACAAGTTCAGCATGACATTACTTATTAGAACATCCCTTTGATTATTTTTTAAGAATTATTTACCAAACTGGCAGTCGTTGTTACCAGATGTAGAAATCCACATTTCAAGCATGTTGATTGGGTCGTTGAAGTCTGCAATCCAGCCTTCGCGTGCAATGTCGAAGTTTCCGTTCTTGCGTTCTTCAAGGAATACGTTCCAGTCCTGAACCTGAATTGTCATCTTAATTCCAATTGAAGAGAAATCCTGCTGCATAGATTCTGCAATTGCAATGTGTGCAGAAGTCTGGTTTGTAAGATATTCAATTGAGATAGGAGTTTCAGAAGAAAGCTTTCCTTCTGCATCAAACTTAAAGCCTGCAGCAGCAAGAAGCTCTCTTGCCTTTGCCATAGTTTCTTCCTGATTATTGTTGATAGCACTTGGATCATAATATCCCTGCTTTACAGCATCAGATTTGAATAAACCGCCGTTACCGTCAGCCATTCCAAGAGGAATGAATGCATTAGCAGGAACCTGACCTGTCTGAGCGATGTTTTCAACAATGTAATCACGGTCGATAATAAGAGACAATGCCTGTCTCATACAAGCAGCCTGTTCTGGAGTTTTACCTGCAAATAGCTTTGATTTAGAATTAAATGCAACATAGTATGTTCCAAGTTCGTCTACGATGTGGAACTCAGAGTTCTTTGTTTCAAGAAGTTTTGCAATTTCATCATTTGCAACTTCATCAATAAAATCAAGGTTGTCTGCATTGTAAGCAGCAAAGATTGCAGTATCATCTGCAGAAAGCATGAACTCAAGCTTTTCAACTGTTACCTTATCTGCATCGAACCAGTATGGGTTCTTTTCGTAAGTCATAGAAACATCATGTTTCCAGCTTGTACAAACAAAAGCACCGTTGCTTACAAAGCCTGCATTTGCACACCATGCACCAGGAGCTTCTTTTGTTGAATTAGCTTCAACATACTTTTTGCAAACTGGATAGAATGTTGGGAATGCCATAAGGTCTTCAATGTATGCACATGGAGCTGTAAGAACAAACTGAAGTGTTGTATCATTCAAAGCCTTAACGTTAAGATTACCGCTTTCATATCCATCAAAGCCAGAGAACATATATTCATAGTCTGCTGCTGTATCTGGAGAAACAGCACGCTTCCATGAGTATTCAAAATCAGCTGCAGTAAGAGCTGAACCATCAGACCATTTAAGATTCTTCTTTAAAGTAACTGTATATGTAAGTCCGTCTTTAGAAACTTTGTAGCCTTCTGCACAAGCAGGAACTGTTACACCCTTTTCATTATATGTATAAAGTCCTGAGAATGAGTTTGCAGCAAGACAAGCACCGTCTACAGAAGAGTTCAAAGCCGGGTCAAGATAATCTGGCTCAGAAGCAAGCTGGATTCTAAGTGTTTTAGAACCATTGTTAAGCTTAGAATACATAAAGAATTTTGTAGCGAATGCATTTGCATAGATTCCGCTTACATAAGGTTTCTGCATGTAAACATCGTTGTAATAGTACAATGGAATTACACAGTAGTTAGACATAAGGATGTCTTCTGCTTCGTGCATTTTCTTTGTACGTGTTTCGTAATTTGTTTCTGCCTTGATTTCTTTAATCAAGTTATCATACTTTGCCCATCCTGTAATTGGGTCAACGAATGATTTGCTTACAAGTGAAGCAGCATCAGAAACTTTTGTTGTTACAGCTGCATTTGCCTTTGGTGCAGCTTTTTTTGAACAACCGGTAATTGAAAGACACAGGATTGCGCTTCCAATCAAAACTAAATTTTTTTTCATAAATATTTCTCCTATAAAATATTTGCAATCTTTTAGATTATCGGGTCAAGCCCGATAATGACATGGGCTCTTATTTGTTGTGAC
>SFOB01000127.1 GCA_004554075.1 Treponema sp. | reverse complement strand
TTCCGATCTAAGTACACTGATTATGCTGGTGTCTGCCTTTGCAGGCCGCCACCGATCAGATGATTACCGACGTTATGCGCCAGCAGTTCTTTAATTTAGCAAGATACAGTTTCGAGCAGCTTACCTAATAAACATACAGTCGCCATAAGAGAAGAAGCGATATCTATTTTCTACCGCGGTATTGTATGCATTCAAAATATGTTCGCGGCCTGCAAAGGCAGACACCAGCATAATCAGTGTACTTTCCGGAGTGTGGAAGTTTGTAAACATTTTATCTACAACCTTAAACTTAAAGCCCGGGTACATAAAGATACTTGTTGAGTTTGTACCGGCACGAACCCATTCATTGTTAGCACCAACTACCCCACCTTCCATCTCAATTTTCTGAGCAACACTTTCGAGGGTACGGACACTTGTTGTTCCAACCGCAAGAATCGGGCGGCCTTCAGCCTTTGACCATTCTTCATGCATCTTATGATTTTCAATATTTTCTTCGCGGACAGGAAGGAAGGTTCCAAGACCTACATGCAAGGTTACAAAACGGCGTTCAATTCCCTTTGCATCCAGACGGGCAAGCATTTCCTCTGTAAAGTGAAGGCCCGCTGTCGGGCAGGCAGCAGAACCTGTATCTGTTGCGTAAACATTCTGATAGCGTTCCGAGTCTTCTTCTGTATCCCCGCGCTTAATGTATGGAGGAAGCGGAATGTGACCGTTTCTTTCGAACCAGTCTTCATCAATTGCAAAATCAAATTTAAGGGCACGAAATTCAGTTCCTGCATTTCCTTCGTGGTCAACGATTTCTGCTACAGTTCCGTCTGGGAATTTATAATGCATTCCAGGTTTCTGCTTTTTTGCAGACTTTACCATTGTATTCCATATGCAGCATTCTTTGTCGATTGTGTTGAGAAACATAAATTCTGTTTCGCGGCCGGTAGTTTCTTTGATTCCGTAAACTCGCGCACGGCGAACACGGCTGTTATTAAAAATCATGAGTGTGCCCGGCTCAATTAAGTCTGGAAGGTCGTCCATCATGTGATGTTCTACTTCGCCTGTGGCACGATTCAAAAGCATAAGTTTATCCTGCCCGCGAACTCCACTCGGATGCTGCGCAATCAAATCTTCAGGCAGATTAAAATTAAAATCGGATGTTAACATGAGCGGTATTTTATCACAAAAAGAATACTAGAACAACGTACCCTGTGCGCCACCGTCTTTCGAATCTGCAGCATGTGTAAGTCCAAGATGTGTATATGCCTTCTCCGTTACCATACGGCCGCGTGGAGTTCTCTGCAAGAGTCCGCACTGAATCAGATAAGGCTCGTAGTAGTCTTCCAGGGTATCAATACTTTCGCCAATAGAAATTGCAAGCGTTTCGGCACCAACCGGGCCGCCACCAAAGTTTTCTATAATTGAACGGAGGATTTCGCGGTCGTACTTTTCAAGACCAATTTCATCTATCTCAAGGCGTTTCAATCCGTCATCTACAATTTCAAGCGTAATAGTTTTGCTTCCTGCAACCTGGGCAAAGTCTCTCATACGACGCAACACACGGTTTGCAACACGAGGTGTTCCGCGGCAGCACTGAGCCAGGAGCATAGCCGCATCTTCATCAATTCCAATTTCAAGAATATTAGCAGAACGCTTAATAATAGAAGCAAGTTCTTTCTGTGTATAAAATTCAAAACGAGGAATAAAGCCGAAACGGGAACGAAGCGGCGAACTAACGCTACCAGCCTTAGTAGTAGCTCCAACCAGAGTAAATGGCGGAATCGGAATGCGGACAGTGCGGGCAGCAGCTCCCTGACCAATAATCCAGTCCAGTTCAAAATCTTCCATTGCAATATAAAGCATTTCTTCAATTGCAGGCTTGAGTCGATGAATCTCATCAATAAAGAAAACGGTACGCGGAGTTATAGTACTCAAAATACCGGCAAGATCTTTCGGCTTATCAAGGGCAGGCGCAGAAGTTACCTTAAAATCTACTCCCAGCTCGTGCGCTGTAATCTGAGCAAGAGTTGTTTTTCCAAGTCCCGGAGGACCAATAAGCAGCAGGTGATCCAGAGGTTCTTCGCGCAGCTTTGCCGCCTCAATAAAAGTAGAAAGATTTTTCTTAACACTTTCCTGGCCAAGAAAATCTTTAAGCATATTAGGACGAAGTTTATTGTCCTGTTCATCATATCTGTCTTTTAAGTCCGCACGTACAATTGCAGAAAAGTCTTCACTAAAATCTTCAGCCATAAAATCCCCCTAGGCAAGCTCCACAATTGCACGACGGAAGAGAATATCTTCCCTCTCTTTCTGACTCTTACCGGCAAAGTCCTTATCATTTGTAAGAACTTCAACCAGCTGGGCAACTTTCTGTTCAACAAGTTTTTTATCATAGCCCATGCTTGCAAGAGACATAACCACATCTGCATAAGGGCTGGCAGCTTTCAGACTGACAACAGGCCCTGAACTCTCACTGATTTTAAGTTTTCCCTTAAGGGTAAGCATCATCTTACCGGCGGTCTTTTTACCAACTCCAGGAATCTTTTCCAGCATTTCAAGGTCACCCTTTTCAAGTACATCAAGCAGGCGAGCAGAAGAAACCGCACTCATGATTTTTACAGCACCCTTAGGGCCAACCCCGTCAACCTTGAGCAGATCCAGAAAAACACTTCGTTCATCTGCGCTGGCAAAACCGTAAAGAGACATAAGCTGGTCTGTATGCTGAAGATATGTATAAATCTTAGCCTCGTTACCAACCGGTGGCAGCATATCAAGGTTTGAATCAGGAACACATAAATCCCATTCAACACCGTTTGTATCTATAAAAACCTGTTTAGGAAATTTCCCGGTAATTATTCCAGTAAGTGAATTGAACATAACTATATTATAGATGATATAGGCGGACTTGTGAAGACAAGGAAAAATGAGAACGGTTCTCATATTGACAAATGTTCAGCAATTCGTATAATTTGAGAATCGTTATCAAATTATGCAAAAAGCAGCTTATAAAACCAGACAACAGGATCTTCTTTTTTCATACCTTCGAGAAATGCAGGGAAAGCATTTTACTGCAGAAGATGTACACGCACATTTTGAAGCAAAAAATATCTCCATTGGAATTGCTACTATTTACCGACAGCTGGAAAAACTGGTTGCTGAAGGAAAAATCCAGAAGTATTTTATTGATGACCACTCAGCTGCCTGCTTTGAATACGCAGGAGAAAACTGCAATAATAACGAGCAGCACTTCCACTTAAAATGCGAACTTTGCGGCCGGCTTATTCACCTTGAATGCGAGGAACTTGAAGAACTCGGCGGCCATCTTAAGACAGAACACGGTTTTGTAATTAATCCGCTTCGTACAGTTTTTTACGGACTCTGCACAGATTGCGCAGATAAGAAGGAAAATGAAGATGAATAATCAGAAAAAACATTTCCACATCTTCAGAGTTGCAGCCCTTCTTGCAGTCCTTTCGCTTTTTGCAGTCCTGACCTTTGAAGTTCTTCATGCCGGTCACGAAGAAAGCTGCCATGAAGAAAACTGCAAAATCTGTCTTGTACTGCAGGTCATCCACAACACAAAAAAAATCTTTGCCACTGCACCTCTGGACCCAATTGATTTTTCAGCTTTTAACTATATAAATCTTTTTATTCTTTCTGCCCTCTTCTTCGCACCGGCAACTCTCGTAAAGCAGAAAGTAAAGCTGGTGATTTAGATACAGCGTCATGCTGAACTGGTTTCAGCATCTATTACAAGATCCCGAATCAAGTTCGGGATGACACTATAAGGAAACAATCACTATGAAAAAGAATAATAAAAAACCCGTAGTCCTTATTACCGGCTACTTAGGATCTGGAAAGACTACTTTACTCAATAACCTGCTTCGTCAGGAAAAGCGCCGTGTTGCCCTGATTGTAAATGATATGGGAAGCATTAACGTAGATGCAGAGATTCTTAAAAAGAACGGCTCTAACGTAACAGAATGCCCTATGTTTGAACTTCAGAACGGCTGTATCTGCTGTACTCTCCGCGATGAGTTCATTCAGCAGATTGAAAAAATCTCTAACCTTGATACAGTTGATGTAGTATTCGTTGAAGCCTCTGGTATCAGTGATCCTGGTGCTGTCAGCGCAAGCTTCCTTGCTTATGAAGAAGATAACCCGGAAACAAACGTATATCTTACATCTGTTGTTACAGTTGTAGATTCCGACAGAATCTACCGGGAGTTCCTGGATGACCTTAAAAAGCAGAAGTCCGACAAAAATACTACAGATGAAAATAATCTTACCGCAGAAGAAATCTCTACCCTCATTGTAGACCAGATTGAATTCTGCAATTTTATCGTCCTCAACAAATGCGACCTTTTGAACGAAAATCAGCTTAAAGAAGTTGAAGCCATTATCCGTGACTTCCAGCCACGGGCTCCAATCTTCCACAGCATAAACGGAAACATCGACATTGATCAGATTACCACAACTGAACCTTTCAACTACGAACAGATCGATTCATCTTCCGCAATTCAAAAGGCAATCAACAGCCTCAACGAGCCTAACCGCGCTCAGCAGGGCTGTACCGGCGAATATGGAATTTCAAGCTTTGTGTTTGAAGAAAAAAGACCCTTCAACCGCGAACGCTTTATGAATTTTGTAAACAACAATTATCCAAAAGAGCTTATCCGTGCAAAGGGCTACATCTGGTTTAGTGATGCCGATGCCAACGTGCAGCTTTTTGAACAGGCAGGCCGCAACTCCTCAGTAATGACAGTTGCCTACTGGATCGACGCCCTGGAGGAAAAACAGAAGCAGGAATACCTCGAATACAATCCCGACGTAAAAGAAGCCTGGGACGAGGAATTCGGCGACAGAGTAAATCAGCTTGTAATCATCGGCAAGGGATATAATAAGGAAGCAATCACGGCAGCTCTCAAGAGTTGTCTGGATGAAAAGGCTATAGCGTAGTAAGGAGGGGGAAGTCTCCCCCTCGCTCCAGCCCGCTTCGCGGTCTTACGCTACCTCCTCTGCGGGGCTCAAACGCCGCCCCGCAACGCCTGGCTTAATGCTAAGTTTATACAGAAAACAAGGAGTTTTTAAATGAAAAAAATATTTTTATTACTTACAGTGCTTCTATCACTCACAACATCAATTTTCGCAAAAGCAAAAAAAGCAGAAAAGAATAACAAACTCAAAGTCGTAACCACAATCTTCCCTGAATATGACTGGGCAAGAGAAATCATTGGCGATAAGGCATCTAATGTTGAACTCACCCTTCTTCTTGGAAACGGTGTAGACCTTCATTCATATCAGCCTTCTATCCAGGACATAGCAAAAATCTCTACAGCAGATATTTTCATCTATGTTGGCGGAGAAAGCGATGGCTGGGTAAAGGACGCTCTTAAAAATGCAAAGAACAAAAATATGAAGGTAATCAATCTTCTCGAAACTCTTGGCGACAAGGTAAAAGCCGAAGAAGTAAAAGAAGGTATGCAGGCAGAAGAGGAAGAAGAGCACGAGCATCATCATCACCACCACGATGAAGACGACGAGGAAGAAGTTGAATACGACGAGCACGTATGGCTTTCACTTCGTAATGCTAAAATCCTTAGCGCAGAAATTGCCGCAGCTCTCTGCGAAAAAGACGCAGCCAATGCCGCAACCTACAAAGCAAATCTCGCTAACTACTCAGCCCGCCTCGACGCCCTCGATGTAAAATATGCTGCAGCTGTAAAAGCCGCAGGTAAAAAGACAATCCTCTTTGGAGACCGCTTCCCATTCCGCTACCTGGTAGACGACTACGGACTCGATTACTATGCAGCCTTCGTTGGCTGTTCTGCAGAAACAGAAGCAAGCTTTGAAACTGTAATCTTCCTTGCAAAAAAGGTTGACGAACTTGGCCTTAACTCTGTTCTCATAATTGAAAGCGGAGACGGAAAAATTGCCCGCACAATTATCCAGAATACAAAGAAAAAGAATGCAAAAGTTCTTACAATGGATTCAATCCAGTCTACTACATCAAAGCAGGCTGCAACAGGTACTACATATCTTTCGATTATGGAAGCCAATCTGGCAATCCTCTCAGAAGCATTGAAGTAGAATGTCTCTTCTGTTATATTACTTGACGTGAGTAATATAACAGAAGCTTCTACAATAACAACAAAGGATGGTATAGTTCTACTTGCAAAAAGACCAGGACCAACTTCCTTTGCATCTCTTAACAGCGTAAAAAAAGCATTAAATACAAATAAAGTCGGCCACACAGGAACCCTGGATTCCTTTGCACAAGGACTTCTGGTTGTCTGTACC
>SFOB01000038.1 GCA_004554075.1 Treponema sp. | reverse complement strand
CCTTTTTTAATGCCCTGCTTTATGTAGGTGTTGTGCCGGTATTGTATTTTCCGGCCTTTTACTATCCTAAGGATGAATTGATTTTTAATCCTGTTTTTGATTATACAAAAAGAGGCGGCTATTCTGTTCAGACAACTACTTATTTATGGGGAAGAAAACCCCTGGATAAAACAAGTACATCATCTACAAGTTCTTCAAGTTCTTCTTCAACAGAATCTACTTCTGCGGAGTCCCTTAAGGCGGTTTATAATTTTGTAAAGCCGAATACACTGAAGGAGCAGGTAAGGGAAGGTCTTGTCCTTCATAATCTTGATGAAAACTACACTGGAGATTCTTCTCACTACATAAAAATGATGGCCGACTGGTATTCAAACCTTGGCTATATGACTGGAGTTGACGGAATATTAAATCCACTACCAAATTATATTTCAAAACTTTCTTTTAATACTTACTTTGGCTTTAGTAATACAGTTTTCAGGGGAAGCGGTTCTAATCTGACTTATAATCCCTATTCATCAACTGGTGTAAAATATAGGGATGAATCAGCTTTCCTTGGATGGAAAGTTCCATTCCGTTATGCGGGAGATCTTGAATTTCAACTTTCAAAACCCTTCCAGTTTTCTCTTTCATTCCCGGTTTATTCAGATCCTTACTTCTCAAATGATTTTCTGCTGGATCGTAAAGAAACCATGGACTGGATTTCTTATCTTCTTGAAACTGCAAGCAAAAACAGCACAACTACAACAGAGACTACTACTTCTTCAAGGGAGGTTTCTTCTTTCCAGTGGAAGGCTTCGGCATCTTATTCACTTTCTATTCCTTCTTTTATGAAGCCTTATCTTTCGTCTCTGTCTTTTAATATGACAAACTCTGTAAATTTTTCTTCTAAAAATACAACATTCAATTCTGAGACATATGATACAACAGCCTATGAAAGCGAATGGACAAACTATACTCCTTTAAGACGCTTTTATTATCCTTCTCTGGTTACTCCGGTTACTCTCAATGTTTCTGCAAGCGGTACTATTTTTTCATGGCCTCCTGCTAAAGAGTCTTCAAAAAGTTCACCTTCTTATGTAATTACTCTTAATAAGCCTGATGAACTTAAGACAGAAAAACAGCTGGAAGAGGAAAGGCAGAAGGCAGAAGAGGAAGCTGCTAAAGAGGCTGGAAAAGAGCCTGAAAAGAAAGAACCTGAAAATAAAGCCCCTGCTTCAGAAGAAGAAAAGCTATTTGAATATTATCTTCCGGATCTGGAATATACTGCAGCAAAAGAATCTGTTAATTCGGGTATCACATATAAACTCAGCTATAATATAGCTTTTAACCTCAATACTCAGATTTCTTATTCTGATTCAAACCTTAGAACTTCAAATGATTTTGACTGGAATAATGTAAGGTCTTCCATGTACAACATGAAGCTTCCTGTTTCTCTTACCAGTCTCTTTAATTACGGGGGAAGTTTCTTCTCTGTAGAAAATAAACTGTCTTTTTCTCCTGTCTTCCAGCAGCACCCTTATATAGCACAAAACTCTGATACTATTACTTATGGTTATACTGAAGCGGAAATTAAGAAACTCAGATTTTCAGATATGAAGTCTGAATCAAGAGATATAATCAATACAAATACAGTAACCCTTAAACCTTTGATTTACTATCCGATATTCAGCGAGACCAGTATTTCATGGAATTCTTCTATTAAATTATACAGACAGGTCTATTCCGGAGATGCAGATAATCCTGTTCTGGAAGAGCATTATGCAGACTGGTCTGATGAAGACAGTATTACTGTAAACTCACTTTCGGTTAATATAAAGGCTAAGGAATTAAATAATAAGCTTAGTCAGGCTTTGAGTCTTAATGTAATTATGCCTCCTTTACAAAAGAAGTATACGGCAACCCTTTCTTTAGGAGTTCCTTATGCAAGTGCTTCTATTAGTACAGGTTTTCAGGAAATAAGGGACAGTGATCGAAAATCAACCGAAGATATAAACAAAAAATGGAGAAATACTCCTCTAAGTCAGAACTTTACTCTGTCTCTTTTTGATTCCAAACTTAAGTTTACAGAAAGTTTTACTTATAATATTGATGAAACTCATCCGGAAAGTCTTAAACTTTCGGCATCTGCCTTTGGAGTTCAGCTTTCTTATATACATTCTTATGTTCTGGGCTACGATTTTGATACTGCATCCGGCTGGACAATCCGTACAGAGAAAGAATTCCTTCCATATTCTCTTTCTCTTTCTTATTCGCTGCCGTCTAAAACATATTACAGATGGTTTAACAGAGTTTCTTTCTCCTTTGGCTTAAATACAAGTATTAATGCAGATTTACTCCGCCCGACAAACAGCTATTTTGTATTTACTCCGTCTATTAAATTTAAGATTCACGAATTCTGTGAAATTACATTCTCTGCTTCTTCTAAGAACTCTGTTCTTTACTGGTACTTCCATAATGAAGAAGGAGACCTTTACAGCGAGTGGGGCGGCTTCCCGGGCAATATCTTTAAGGATTTAATTGATTCTTTCAGATTTGATGACGACTCGATAAGACAAAAATCAGGCTTTAAGCTTAAATCGCTTAATATGACAGTATCTCATGATTTGCACGACTGGAAAGCCAATATGACCCTTAAGATAGAACCAAGAATCATCACCGAAAACGGCAAAAAAATATACGATTTCAAGCCATACATCACCATAGGCGTAGTCTGGAAACCAATGGAGAGCATAAAGACTAGTATTATTGATGATTACGGCACATGGAAATTAGAACGATAATGCTTTTGTGGTAACATCGGAGTGGAAAATGCCTGACGGCAACATCATCCCCGTTGACGGCAGGCAGTTTTCCACGGGAGATGTCACCACAAAAGGAGTCTTCTTTGTAATTGACATTTGACTTATCATCAATAATAATAGAATAAGAGGTATTTTTGAACGAATATACAATAGTAGTTCCCGACAACGACGTGCTTTCCTGCCTGTGCGGAACTAATGATAAAAACTTACAACTCATAGAAGAACATCTGGGAGTTCCTGTCTTTACAAAAGGAAATGAGCTTTCCGTAGAAAACGCTGCTCCCGAAATCTGCCAGAAATTTCAGTTTATTGTAGACCGCATTGTAGACGAAGTGCAGTCCGGCGGTAAAAACAGCGACGATATAATCCTTACAGTTCTAAATACAAAAAGAAAAATTAATGCAGAAGAAATGGTTATCATGGTTCCCGGCGCGGTTCGCCGTGTTTATCCGAGAACTCAGGGCCAGGCAGAATACGTAAATCTTCTTCAAACCCGTGATATGGTATTCTGTACAGGTTCTGCCGGAAGCGGTAAAACCTATCTTGCTGTAGCAGAAGCCCTGCGTCTTATATTAACACATAAAAAATCAAAATTAATAATAACAAGACCGGTTGTGGAAGCAGGGGAAAGCCTTGGCTTTTTACCTGGAGACCTGGAAGATAAAATTGATCCATATCTGCGTCCTTTGCGCGATGCAATGGAAACTATCCTGCCGCCGGAATCAGTTAAAAGACTTTTTGAAGCAGGTATTGTAGAGGTTGCCCCTCTGGCTTATATGAGAGGCCGTACCCTTAATAACGCAGTAGTAATTCTTGATGAAGCTCAGAACACTACCTGTGCCCAGATGAAAATGTTCCTTACCCGTATGGGCGAGAATACAAAGGTATTTGTTACCGGAGACCCGAGTCAGATTGACCTTCCAAAGAAAGTGGAATCTGGTCTCATGCACTCAATCAGTATATTATATAAAATAGAAGATATAGGTTTTATGGAGCTTACTGCAGATGATGTTGTAAGAAATCCATTGGTAAAGAAAATAGTAAAGGCGTATGAAAATGAAAAGGAATAACTCCGAAAAAGAAAACAATAAAACAGGAACCGGCCGTTTTGTAATGAAGGGCGCGGGCGAATATATAAGAAATAATTATCCATTTCTTATTCTCTTTTTTACAGGTCTGCTTGCTGTTTCAGCATTGAACTTTGTAAAAGTAAGTACAGCTCAGACTATTGCAAATTTCTCTCTTGAAGATTTTGAAATCGGCCAGATTGCAGACCGTACAATTCTTGCAGACAGAAGTCTTCCTCCTGACAATATTGACCCGGTATCTGTAACAAAGGGCGAAAAAATCATTAAAAAAGGTTTCCCGATTACCGAAGAAGGTTTTTCAAAGCTTAAGAAGATGTCTGCATCTCCTTTGTATATAGATTATCGCGCTTTTGCAAACAGTGAGCTCTATCTTTTGATGCTTTCAATAATGTGGTATCTGCTCTTTACTTTTATTTCAGTTAACAGAAAGCTTTTATTTAAGGAGCCTTTACTGCAGGTTATTTTCTTCCTGGCTGTTTTTGCGGTAACTGCCTTCTGCGGTAAGCTTCCGCTTTTCTCAAGTCCTTACAGTATTTGTGTTGCAATTCCTTCTGCCTTGTTCATAATGATTGTAACCATTCTTTATGGAAATCTTTCGGCACTTTTACTGTCAATCGTAATGAGTATTGGAGTGCTCTGTGCTACAAACTGGCAGATTCCAACCTTCCTTATGACACTTGCTTCTTCTCTTACTGCAGCAGCAATTGTCCGCAAAATTGAGCGTCGTCTGGATCTGGTATTTGCCGGTCTTATGATTGCCGTATTCAATATTGTGTATGTTCTTTTATTCTCTGTTATCTTTAACGAAACTTTTGAAGAACTTCCAAAGCTGATGATTGGACTTGCAATCAACGGCTTCCTTTCAGGAATTCTTACTCTTGGCTTCCTTACTCCACTTGAAATCATGCTTAATACTGCTTCTGTATTCCGCCTTATGGATTTGAGTGACACAAATACTCCGATTTTTAAGCAGATGCAGATTCAGGCAAACGGAACTTATAATCATTCTATGATGGTTGCCCAGCTTGCAGAAGCCGGCTGTCGTGAAATCGGTGCAAATGCACTTCTTGCCCGTGTTGGTGCTTATTATCATGATATTGGTAAAATGGACCAGAGCGAGTACTTTGTGGAAAATCAGGTAAACGGTATGGAAAACAAACATAACGACCTGAACCCGACTCTTTCTGCTTCGGTAATCAAAAGTCATGTGCGTAAGGGTGTTGAAAAGGCTCATCAGCTCCATCTTCCTCAGGCAGTAATTGATATTATTGCAGAGCACCATGGAAACAGCATCATTGCCTTCTTCTATAATATGGCAAAAGAAAAGGATCCTTCACTGGATGAAGATGATTTCAGATATCCTGGAATTCCACCTGCAACTAAAGAATCTGCAGTTGTTATGCTTGCAGATACTGTAGAGGCAGCCTGCCATACTCTTGATAATCCTACATCTCCTCGTCTTGATAAGTTTATTACCATGCTTATTAATCAGAAAGTTGAGCATAAACAACTTGATAATTGTGATCTTACCTTCCGTGATATTTCAAAAATCAAGGCAGCCTTTGTAAATCTTCTTACAGGCTATTATCATAACCGTATTAAATATCAGAATCAGCAGGATCCTGATGATGCACCTGCAAAAACAGAAGAGCAGAAAGCAGAAACTGCAAAAGAACCTGTAAAAGCCGCTGTTAAGGAAGCTCCAAAAGAAGGGGCAAAAAGTGGGGCTCAGGTAAAGGTTTCTGCTGCAAAAGAAACTGCCACTGCAAAAACAACAAAAACAGTTAAAGAAGTAAAAGAAATAAAGGAAAAGAAATGAACCGAGTATATGTAGCAATGCAGGAGGGCGTAGAAGAGCCTGACTGGTTTGAAAATGTAGAGCCTTTTGTGCAGAAAGCCCTTGGCCAATTAAAATTTGACGGCGAAGAAATCTCCATGCTTTTGTGCAATGACACTTATATGCAGGAGCTTAACAAAACTTACCGTAACATTGACTCCACTACAGATGTTCTTTCTTTTGAGAACGATGAAGAATATGAGGATGAAGAAGGCAAGTGGAAATGTGTAGGTGATATTGTAATAAGCCTTGATACTCTGCCTGTAAATGCCGAATATTTTAATGAGAGCCGTAATGATGAACTTAAACGTCTTATCGTGCACGGACTTCTCCACCTGAATGGAATGGACCATGGCGAAGAGCATATTGAAAAAGGTAGAGTTCCGGTCTGTGAAATGCTTGTGCTTCAGGAAAAAGTTTTAGAAAAATTAAAGGATGAAAAAATAATAAAATGAGTTTTTTTAAGAAAAAGAAAACTGCCGCAGAAGAGGCGGAAATAATTCAGCAGGAAATATTAAACGAAGAAAAAAAAGATATGATTCAGGGTGTAGAGGATTTGTCTAAAACCTCTGTTAAAGAAGTTATGATTCCCCGAATCGATGTAGACTTCATTTCAAGTGATACACCGCAGGATGAACTTTTTAATAAAATTGTTGCCAGCGGACATTCCAGATTTCCCCTTTATACAGACTCAATTGATAATGTAATTGGTGTTCTTTATGTAAAAGATATCATTAAGTGTCTTGCCGAGAAAAAAGAAATCAACCTTACACAGATGGCCCGCAAGGCTTATTTTGTTCCGGAAAGTAAGAGAATTGACTCTCTGCTCCGTGAATTCCGCCGCCATCACCTTCATATTGCAATTGCAATTGATGAATACGGTGGAGTTTCCGGCATTGTAACAATGGAAGATATTATCGAGGAAATTGTAGGCGATATTCAGGATGAGTTTGATAAGGAACAGGAAGATATCCTTAAGGTAAGCGACAATGTATGGCTTTGTGATGCCCGTGTAGACCTTGATGATTTGAATGAAAGCCTGGAAGCAGAATTCCCTAACGAAGATTTTGATTCCCTTGGTGGTTTTGTATTTGATTTGTTTGGCAAGGTTCCTGTAAAATATGAAAAGGTGAGCTGGAATGATTACGACTTTATTGTACAGGACATGGAAGGTCACCGAATCAATATGGTAAAGATTATAAAAAATACTGATGACGGAAAGGATGATGAGTAGAAAGATAAGTCGATTTGCAGGTGCGCTGGTTTTTACTGCGCTTTTAGCAGGGGCAGGGACTCCGCTTTTTGCCGCAGAATCAAAAAATATCCTCAAACTTTATAATGAGGCTGTTGAACTTCAGAATGATGAAAACTGGTATACAGCTTCTCAATATTATATTGAGGTAGTAAATTCAAATCCGGCCTTTAGTGATGCCTGGTTCCGACTTGCAGACTGTTCTTATCATCTTGGAGAATTTGATCTTGCCTTTCAGTATCTTGAAAGTGCAGAAAAATATGAAAGTAATAAACCCGAAATAAAAAATCTTAAAGGTATGATTCTGCTGGCTCTTGGACGAACAGATGAAGCCAGAAGTATTTTCAATGAAATCCTGAAAAAATATCCTAACGATATAGATGCTCATTTTGGTCTTGCAGAAATTGAACTTTATGATGGAAAGTTTTCCGGTGCAGAAAATCAGTATGCAGAGGCTTTAAAACGTCAGAACTCTAACAGAAAGGCTCTTTTGTCCCTGGCCCTGGTTTGCGCAGAAACAAAAAGATATGCACAGTCTGAAAAATATCTGCGCCAGGCAATGCAGTATTATTCTGGAGAACCAGAGGTTCATTATCTTGCTGCAATCATTTATACAATGAAAGGCGATTATAAGACTGCAGAAAAGCATGCCCGCATTGCAGTTGAGATTCGTGGAGCTTATGAACAGGCTTACGAACTTCTGGCTCAGATTGTTTATCTTCAGCACCGCTATTCAGATGTTATAGATCTTTGTCATTTTATTATCAGCCGAAACCGTAACAGCAGCTCTGCCTGGTACCTTCAGGGAATTGCAGAGGCAAAACTAGGCAAAATGGAAGAAGCAATTGCTACCTGGGATACAGGTCTTTCTATAAATCCTCAGGATGAACTTATGAGGATGATGCTGGAACTTACTGCTAAAAACGAACTTGATTTTGATGACAAGAGAAGACAAGAATGGGCTTCTTATCATCTGAATAATGCCCGTCAGTATGACAGCCGTTATGACAAAGCTGGAAGTACTTACGAATATCAGCGGGCGCTTATGCTGGACCCGTCAAACGCGGCAGCTCGTCTTGCCTATGCAGAAATTCTGGAATTAAACGGAATGCATGAGCTTTATTTGAGCCAGCTTAAGTTTGTAAAAGAAAATACTGATAAAAAACTTCCGCAAAGTCTTAATGATACAATTGAAGCTTATGATTCTCTTCTTAATAATACACTTGCAAAAAGATGGAAGGTAGACGCTTTTTATCTGGATAAGATTCGCTGGAACATTGCAGTTTTCTATACAGAAAATACTTCAACCTTTAATCATGCCGACTCAGACCGTCTTACAGCCCTTGCCTGTGGAGATGTTTTTTCCGGCGTTGCAATTACTTCTGTAAAAACTCAGGTAACTCCAGTTTCAGGATATGGTGAAGCATTTAAAAATGCCCGGGCTAATAATTTTGATTATTTCGTAATTGTTTCCTTGAGTGAAGGCGAGGATGATGTAAGCCTTAATGCCACAATGTATTCGGGAAGAACCGGAACAGAAACCTTCAATGAAAAATATTATGCAACCGGCAATAACCGTTTTTCTACTGTATTGCGCCGTTTCCGTAATTCGGTTCTGGAAAAACTTACAGTACGCGGAAAGATTTTGCAGCGTAACGGAAAAACAGTTTTAATTGATTTAGGTCGTTCTGAAAATATTGTAAAGGATGCAGAATTTAAGATTGTCCGCAAAGGCTGTGTAAAAACTGCGGACAGCGGAGCAGGACTTTTCTTCCGCGATGATGATGTTGTTGGTATGCTGCTTGTTACAGAAGCTGGGGAAGAAGTTTCTGAAGCAGTTATAACAAGTCATGGTTTTTATGACAGAATAAATGAAGATGATGAACTTGTTCTTGTAAGTATGCCTGATCAGAATACAGAAACTGGAATGGATACTGTTCCAAATGCAGATGAAAATGGTAACCCAGTTGTAAATAATACAGTAAAGGGTGATGAGCTTGTTGCTGAAATCAAGAAGGCTGTTGAACGTCCTGCGATTATTGATTTGTTGCGTAAAATAAGATAGATGGATTGCCACGTCGCCCTGCGGGCACGAAGTATGTGGCAATCTATATTCTATCCAACGAAGCTTCCAGCCATTTCTGTGATAAGGTTGGATATACGCTCTGAACCTTTACAAAGTTTCTTACAGCTTCTTCGTAATTTTTATTAAAATACTGAGCTTCTCCAAGATAAAAGTATGCGCGGTTGCGTGTGCTTTCACTTATGTTGGTTCCAATCAGATGGTTCAGTTTATCTATTGATTCCTTGTACTTTTTGGTAACAAAAGATGATTTTAGAATTTCGAAAAGAAGGTAGGCATCTCCGCCATCCGGTGAAACAAGATCTTCTTCAAAGATATATGGTGTAAGAACTGCAGATTTAGAAGCTTTTTTACTGCCGCCAGTAAGAGAAGAAACATCAGACGCTGTTTTATCAGAAACAAGAGGTTCTGCTCCAACACCGTCTATTATATCAAGGTATGGAAGAGGTGTTTTTCTAAGAGTTCCATCCGGATACATTGTTTCTGTTTCATTTTTTTCTACGGCTTCTTCTGTCTGTTTTTTTGTAGTGAGATGAACGCTTGTTACTGTTGAATTAAAGGAAAGGAGAACTACATCGTAAGGACCTTTTTCTGTTTCGGAAATTACGGTGTAAAAATAATCACGAAGATCTTCAAGTGTGTCTATATAACTTGTTTTTTCCGGAGCAAGACTTGCTATAGGCTCAAGATTTTTCAGTTGAGAATATGAAGAAATCTGCCCGGTAGTTCTGTAAATCAGAAGATTATATAAGGCAGGCTCAGGTTTTTGAGGAAGCTGCCAGCTGATGCGAACCTTTTTTCCGTTTCCGACTTTTGCCTGAATATCCCTTACAAGAGGTTTTTCTGCAAATAAAAGAGAGGCTGCAATAATCAAAATAAGCGAGCAAATAGTTTTCTTCATATATATAATAATATAGTTAGAATTGCAGAAAATCAAGTTTACTGATATTCTAAGCATATGTTAGAAGAAATTAAGTTACCAGTAGAACAGTTGAGAGAAGAAATCATGAATGTTTGGGGGCGTCTTTGACTCTGCCGCAATTGAAAAGGCGATAGCAGATAAAGAAAAGCTTACCGAAGCCCCTGGTTTCTGGGATGACCACGAAGCCGCAGAAAAGGTGATGAGCCAGATAAGAAAGCTCAAAAGCCGAATTGAACCCTGGAAAAAAATCATTGCAGATATGGATGACCTCGAAGCCATGTATGAGCTTGCCGCAGAATCCGGCGAACAGAGCGACGAAGATGAAGTTCGCTCTATGTACGAGGCTGCAAAAACTCAGTTTGATAAATTAAACATTTTGAACCTCCTTTCTGGCGAGGTAGACCAGAACGATGCCTTCCTTACCGTACATGCAGGTGCTGGTGGAACAGAAGCCTGTGACTGGGCCTTTATGCTCAGCCGTATGTATTTGAGATGGGCAGAACGTCACGGCTATAAAACAGAAGTTGTAGATGAACTGGAAGCAGAAGGCGGAATCAAATCTATTACAATTCAGATTTCCGGTGACTTTGTTTACGGTTATCTTAAGGGGGAGGGAGGAATACATCGTCTGGTTCGTATTTCTCCTTTTGACGCAAATGCCCGTCGTCATACAAGTTTTGCTTCGGTTTATGTTTATCCTGTTCTGGATGATACAATTGAAGTTGACATTAAACCGGAAGATCTGCGCGTAGATACTTACCGTGCAGGTGGAAAGGGTGGACAGCACGTTAACAAAACAGACTCTGCAGTCCGCTTTACACATATTCCGACTGGTATTGTAGTTGCCTGCCAGACAGAGCGCAGCCAGCTTATGAACCGCCAGACCTGTATGAACATGCTCAAGGCTCGTCTTTACGAATACTACCGTGAGCAGAAGGAAAAAGAAAACTCAAAGTTCATGGCAGAAAAAAAGGATATTTCTTTTGGAAGCCAGATCCGCTCTTATGTATTCTGTCCTTATACAATGGTAAAAGACCACCGTACAAGATATTCTGTAGGAAATATTCAGGCTGTTATGGACGGAGACCTGGATGACTTTATGAATGCATACCTTGTTGCAAAATGGAAAGGCCTTCCTATGGACGGCTCGGGGGATGATGACGAGGAAGTATAAAAGCCGGTGGAGTCTTAATTCTTCTGCCTGTATTTTTATTTTTTATTTCATTCTCTCTGCTATGCCGCTTTTCTCTGAAAACGGAAAATGGGTAATTGCAGCTCAAAAATTTTCTCTGGACAAGGGAGTTACTGCAGATGCGGTTAATTCTAAAACTGCAGAAATGATTCCAATTGATATTCTGGAAAAAATCGGAAACTCAGTTACCCGCAATGTAATGCCCGAAGAACAGTTTGAAATAACAAAATATAAACTTCGCACGGAGCGTCAATCTTTGTTTTTGCAGCTTAGTGCTGAATATAAAAAGAGAGACGCCCTGGTACTGAGTAATTATTCTGATTATAAACTGAAAAGTGCAATTAAAGAGTCTCAGAAAAAAATCGATGAAATCCAGAAAAAAATAAATGCAAACCTGGAGTCCCTGAAAAAAGCTACGGAAGAAAATGAAAGAAAAGTTCAGCTTGTTTCAGAGCAGCTCAGCAATCAGACAGGAGATTCATCCGAGCTTAGCAGATATAAAAATTTATTCAGCAATATTTTTGTGAAGGACGAAAGTCTCATTCAGCAGGAAGCTGTCAGCTTTTATAAAGATGATTTTACATCCCTTTATTCCTTGCCGGAAGATCTTAAGAATTTAAGCATCACAGATCCCCTTTGCGAAAAATCAATTGTATCTGCAGGTATAAACACTCTTGTTACAGGACATTTTTCAAAATATGGAGATTATATTTCCATCAATGTAGATCTTTATGCTTATCCAGGGGCAAAGCTGATTGGTTCTGTAGTTGAAGTTGGTACAGTTCAGGAACTGGAGCTTATAAACACAAGCATTGCAATGCAGCTTATACCTGTTATTTCAAATTCCTTTCCTGTAGAACTGCAGATTGAAATTGAACCTCAGGAAGCTTTGAATAAAACAATGGTTTACATAGATGATGTTTTGCAGCACCTTGAAAATGGAAAACTTATTGTTGATTCCGGAATCAATACAATTCAGTTTGTTTCAGATGGTTATAAAACTGCTGCAACAACTTATAATTTTGAAGGCAATAAAAAATATAAAATTCAGGTAAGCTTTGAAAAACCAAAATCCGGCTTTTTGCAGGTTGGTATGAAGAAGCCTCTTAACGGAAGCATTCTTATGAATGGTGAGAGGGCTCTGGAAATAGACGGCAAAAAATCACAGATTGCAATTAACGGAAAAGAGATTCTTGGAGAGTTTATTGCAGAGAACGGCGAAACTGCTTTCTTTTATATTCCGCAGAAGCTTACCTTTGACGGAAGTTATGTAATCATCAATCCAAAACCAAGAGATAGAATGGCTTATATTGATAAACGCCGTAAGATTATGTATGGCTCCTACAGCCTCCTGGTGATTTCCTTAATGCCGACTTTCTATACTTATGCAAATTATCAGAATAATGTAAATCTATATAAAAACGGTCAGGTAGATTATCAGACTGCAAAGAACTGGCAGACTGCTACAAATATTACAAGGGCCATTTCTATTGGCTGTGCACTTTTCTGGGGCTATGAGCTTGTACGTTATTTAGTTGCAGCAAATTCTGTTTTACCAGAAAAGGCAAAGGCCGGAAAGCTGGAGGATTTTACAATAGTAAACCTTGATCAGGCAAGTGTAACTCCGGCCGAAAATGAGGAAACAATTAATCAAAATACAGAAAACAAAAATGATGGAGATTCGGAATGAAGCAATCGTTTGGTGAAAAATTAAAGGCTCTTTTTTCTAAGGGAAATTCAATTAATGAAGAATTTTTTGAAGAGCTTACAGATATGCTTGTAGAAGGAGACATTGGTGCAAAAACTGCTTTTGAAGTAGTTGATGAACTGGAATCAATCTGCAGTAAAGAAAAAATCCGTGAACAGGAAGGTATTGTTGCAAAGCTTAAGGAACTTTTGCTCAGAGATGTAAAGGCTCTGTCTCTTATGCCTGAAGCTGGAAAGCAGAATGTGTGGATGATGCTGGGCGTAAATGGCGTTGGAAAGACTACAACTGCCGCAAAGCTTGCAAAATACTTTAAGGAACATGATGTTGAAAATATTGTTCTTGCCAGTGCAGATACTTTCCGCGCGGCCGCAATTGAACAGCTTGCCCTGCATGGAGAGCGCCTTGGTGTTCGTGTTGTAAGTCACCAGCATGGTTCAGATCCTTCTGCTGTTGTTTTTGATGCAGCAGACGCTTTGCGTGCGGCAGGCCCTGGAGTGGTTATTGCTGATACTGCAGGCCGTCTTCACAATAAAGAAAATCTTGTCCGCGAGCTGCAGAAAATTGACCGCACCTGCGGTCTTAAGGCGGACGAAGGCTGCTACAAAAAGATTCTCGTCATTGATGCAACTACAGGCCAGAATGCCCTTCGCCAGGCAGAGGTTTTTAATGAAGCTGTAAAGATTGATGCAATTATCATGACAAAATATGATTCAACCGCAAAGGGTGGAGTTGCAGTTTCAATTGGTCGTGAACTTGGTCTTCCAGTTGCTTTTGTTTGTACTGGTGAATCTTATGAAAATATTCAGACCTTTAATGCAGAAGAATATATAGATGACTTTCTTAAGATGTAGAAGGTAAGAGGGAATTTTATTCACAAATTATGGCCGGATTCTTTTATTCAAAAAGAAATAATTTTCTCTTAGTTTTATCTGCCTTTTTTCTGCTTGCTCTTTTTTCCTGCAGGAAAAATGATAAAACTCCTGCAGAAGTTACATCCTTGAGCGAAGATAATAATTCTGATGAAGAGCTTTATAATTTTTACAGTCCTGCAGAAGATGATGCTTCCTGGGTAGAAGAGCTCTTGATGAGGCTTGAAGAAGAACGTATTGCCCAGGAACTTGCAGATATGGAAACTTCTTATTCTGAATATCAGCTTGAAGAAGAAGCAGGGGAAGGCGGAGATGAAGCTGGAGAAAGTCTGGAAGAGGCTCTGGAAAGTCAGGCTGGAGAAGGAAGGGCTTTTACCGACAAGAATGACCAGATGCGTTTTTTTGAGTATAAAAACGAAACTCTTTCTCCACAGTTCACAGATGAAGGTCTTGTTGTAATTCATTCTGCAGCTGAAAATGTAATGCGCTTCTTTTATGACAGTGAGTATAGACTAACTAAAAAAGAAGAATGGAAAATAAGATCTGCTTCGGATGCCAAGAAACTAAAAACAGAATTGTTTGTTTATTCTACAGAGAGCAGAAAAGTGATTAATAAAGAAATAATTACAGAAGCCTTTGATGAATTGATTTCTTATAATGAAAAGTCTTCTCCTCTGTTATCAAAGAAATATGCTTTTAATGATGACAGGAAATATATATTACAGGAAAGAAAGTGGAAATATAATTCTGAAAATCAGCTGCTTGAGGATCTTCAGAAGGAATACTCTTATAAGGATTCAAATTATAATAAGCCTGAAATTTTTACAAAACGTTATGAGTATTCTTATCCTTATGCTGCAGCAGCGGACGAAGCTGAAGCAAACAATAATACTGTAATTCCTCCTGATTATAAATTTTATGAAAATGATATTTTGAAAATGCAGAATATCTACTCAGCAGAAAAAGGAACTTATATCAGCTGGGTTTACTTTGATGAAAACCTTTCTGTAAAAACTTATTACGAAGAAGACGTTCGGGTTCGGGATGAATATTATAATCAGGGCCGCCTTTTCCGAACAAAAATCTATAAAAAGAATTCGCCTGAAGCGGAAGAAGAAAGCCTGATTCATAAGGGAGGGGAAGAATGAGAAAAACTTTGTACAGCAGCCTCCGCTGGATTAGCGCAGTTTCCAGGCGTTTTGCCCGTGTAGACAGAAAGGGCCGTTCTGCCGTAACTTCTGCTCTTGCAACTCTTGGAATTTGCTTTGGTGTTATGACTCTTACTGTTGTAATGAGTGTCATGAATGGCTTTCAGATGAGCTTTATAGATTCCATTCTGGAAGTTTCGTCTTATCATCTGAGGGCAACAGAAATTCCAGAAGACAAAGAAGAAGAACTGCTTGCTGCCTGCAAGTCGAATAAGCAGATAAGAAGCTGCGTGCCTTTTTACGAGTCTCAAGTCCTTATGACAGGAGATAAGGGGGGTGCGGTTGCTGTAAATGTAAGGGCAGCAGATGAAGCAATTTATTTTGAAGATGAAGGCCTTCGCCGTGAATTAAATATGCTTTCCGGTTCTTTTGATTTTTCTGATCCTGATTCTATAATTATTGGAAGCAGCCTTGCACGTAATCTTGGTGTAAGAACAGGCAGTACAGTAAATCTTCTTGTAATGAGCGGCGGAAGTGATGTTGACTTATTTTCTTCTGACAGAGTTTTTACTGTCAGGGGAATTTTTACAACCGGTTACAGTGAGATAAACAACGGCTATGCCTTTGTTGGTACAGAAGCTGCAAATCGTTATTTTGGAAGTTCCGCAAAAAAAATCTGGGGTATCAAACTTAATAAATATGATGATGATCTGAAGGCAATTACTGGTCTTAATAATCAGCTTGAATGGCTGGAATCATCTGACAGAAAAAACAATTCTCTTGCTGTTGACTCTGTGACCGGTCCTCAAATTCAGTCCTGGCGTAATTTTAACAGGACCTTCTTTGGCGCTCTCCGCATAGAAAAAAATATGCTGCTTCTTTTAGTTGCCCTGATTTTTGTGGTAGTTGCAATTAACATTTACAATGGTATGCGGCGTCTTGTTTTTGAACGCCGTACAGAAATTGCAGTACTTTCTGCACTTGGAGCTCGTAAGGGTGGCATAAAATCCATTTTTATCATGCGTGGTTTTATTATGGGAACCGCGGGAGCTCTTGCAGGTGTGCTGCTTGGTATAATTATCAGCTTAAATACAGATATCGTTTTTACTGCTGCAGCAAAACTTATGTATGGGGTACAGTATCTTGTTACGGCAATTACAGACAGACAGAACCTGCAATATGTTCAGGTTAATTCTTCTTATAATCTTTATGCTTCAATTCCTGCCCGCATATTCCCGGGAGAAGTAGTGGCAATTACCTTGTTTGGTATATTTTCTCCTTTAATTGCTTCCTGGGCAGCAAGCAGAAACGTATTAAAAATGACAGTTTCGGAGGTACTTCATAATGAGTAGTTCAAATATCCTTACAATAAAGAATCTTGAAAAGATTTATGAAACAGACAGCGAAAAACTCACCGTTCTCAAAGGACTGAATCTTAATGTTGAGGAAGGGGCAAAGATTGCCGTAGTTGGTGAAAGTGGAAGCGGTAAAAGTACTCTGCTTAATATTATTGCTGGAATTGATAATGCAAGCTCTGGAAGTGTAACAGCAGGAAACTCTAAAACGGGAGAATGGAATGTTACTTCTCTCAGTGAAGCAAAAATGGCTGAGTACCGTTCAAATTTTATTGGTCTTATTTTTCAGTTTCATTATCTGCTTAAAGATTTTACTGCCCTTGAAAATGTTTATATGCCGGCTCTGATTGCCGGAATGTCTAAAAAAGAAGCAATGGAAAGAGCGGCAGGTCTTCTTGATGATGTAGGAGTTGCAGACAGAGCGGGCCATCTGCCTTCTCAGCTTTCCGGCGGTGAAAGACAGAGAGTTGCGGCTGCCCGTGCCCTTATAAACGACCCGACTCTGATTCTTGCAGATGAACCTACAGGAAATCTTGATCCGGCAAATGCTCAGAAAATAGGTGACCTGCTTTTTTCTATGGCAGATAAATATAAAAAGACACTGATTCTTGTAACCCACGATATGAATCTTGCTGCAAAAGGCGACAGACAGCTTAGAATTGTGGAGGGCAGGCTTAAATGAAAAGCAATTCAGGAATCAACTGGATTTTAAAATTTGCCAAGAGCCTCATTTTTCCTAAAGCAGAAAAGAAATCAATTGCAAGAAAAAGTCTTTTTGGAGCAGTGCTTTGCATAGGCCTTAGCATTGTGCCTCTCGTTGTAGTTACTTCAATTACAAATGGAATGATTGATGGAATGACACAGAGAATTATTGGCTTGTCTTCCAGCCATTTACAGGCCTATGTTGCTCCAAATATCAGCAGAGTAAAGAGTGCTTATGATTTTAAGAAATATGCTGAAGAAGCCTGCGATGTGACCGGTGTTTCTGCTTTCTATCCGGAGATTGAAATTTCTGCACTGGCAACCGGAAAACATGGCCGCAGCGGAATAGAGCTTAGAGCCTTAGAACAGGATATTTTTGTAAAAAATCAGTCTTTTGCAAAACTCTTTGAAGTTTGTGAAGGAGACATAAATGATTTTGTAAATTCCTGGAATGAAGAAGCAGGCCTTCCAAACAAAGTTGCAATAATAGGACAGAAGCTTTCAAAGGATCTTGATTTACATGCCGGAGATACCTTCCGTGTAATAACCACCCGCTCTGCCGGTGAAAATGGAGATCGAATTATTCCAAAGCTTACTTCTTTTCATATAGCGGCAGTAGTTTCTTCGGGCTATCAGGAACTTGACCAGTTCTGGGTATTTATTCCGCTTGAATGTGCTTATTCTTCTCTTGCTATGGAAAGTGCATCATATAATGTGATGATAGAAACCAATGATGCATTTTCTCCGGAGCTGGTTGCAATTCAAAGACGCCTTGCTGAAAGCTTTGGGCGCTACGCCAATGTTTACCGCTGGGACCAGATTCATACTGCAGAATTTGAAAATTTTTCTTCCACAAAAGTTATGCTGGTCTTTGTTATGATGCTGATTGTACTCGTTGCAACTGTAAATATATCTTCTGCAATCGTAATGCTTGTAATGGAAAGACAGAAAGAAATTGCAATCTTAAAGAGTATTGGTGCAAAGCCTCATGGTATTACTATAGCCTTTCTGCTTGCGGCTTTGTCCTGTGGGGCAGGTGGTCTTGTGCTTGGACTTCCGGTAGGCATCCTCTTTACTGTTTTTTCAAATCAGATAGTAAATGGCCTTGAATGTCTGGTAAACTTCTTCAGCACAATGGGCGGAGGAGGCCAGGTTCATCTTATGGATCCAGCCTACTATTTAAGTGAAATTCCAGTTGAAATTCCTGCAAATCAGATTATTCTTATAGTTGTGGCAGTTTTGCTGCTTTCGGTTCTGGTTTCTATTATTCCCGCCAGAAAAGCAGGACGCGAAAAACCACTTGATATACTGCGAAAAAATTAGGATAATCTGTAGGCTCTATGAAGTGTTGCTCAGTGTGCGGAAGCACCTTTGATCAGATAGTAAAGTCTCAAAGAATTGGTTGTGCGGAATGTTATTATACTTTTGCAGAAGAATTCCGTGCTACCCTGGAAAGTTATGGTATTTCCGGCTCATATAAAGGTTCTCTTCCAAAACGCCTGAAAGGCTATCGTTCAACTCTTGTAGACCGCATGACCATGCAGATTAAGCTGGAAGAAGCGGTTGCCGCAGAGGATTACGAAAAGGCCGCTTTGTATAGAGATTATCTTAAGGTTTTGAATCATGGCACGGAAACGAAAGACGGACAGCAGTAATACAAAAAATGAAGGAGTCTGGTTTTCCCTTCCTGGAAATTGTGATGATGTCGTGATTTCAACAAGAGCAAGACTGGCTCGAAATCTTGCAGATTTTCCTTTTCCTTCAAAAATGACCGCAGACGATAAAAGCCGGGTCCAGTCTCTTGTATATGATGCTTTTTCCGGAGCAGAAGACTGGCGTTTCATTGATATGACGCAGATTTCTCTTCCCGGAAAGCAGATTTTGAGTGATAAAAACATTCTTGATGAAGAATGCGGTGCTGCAGTAATAAATTATGGTGATGAAAGTTCCTGCTGTCTTGTAAATGGTACAGATCACATTAAGATTGCCTCTTTTACACCTGGTCTTGATTGCGAAAAAGCAATGGAAAAAGTCTATAAAGTAGACGAATTTCTTCAGAATAAACTCCAGTTTGCGGCAAATATTGATTTTGGTTACCTTACTTCCCAGGTAAAGGATTGCGGAACCGGCTTAAAGTTTACTGTAAGGCTTTTTATCCCTTCAATTGTGCTTTCAGGTCAGTTTGATTCAATAGTTACTCTTGTTCAATCAAAGAAAATGGTCATAAAACCAGTTTTTAAGAGCGAACAGATAGCTGATTTTTCTAACTGTCTTTTTGATGTTTGTACCAGCAGCAGTGCAGAAGGCACTGAACTGGATCAGATGGCTGGAATTCACTCAATTGTAAGCGTAATTTTAAAAAGAGAACGCAAGATTCGCTCAAATTTTGCCGATAATAATCCTACAGTAGTCTTGAATTTTTTTAAGCAGAGCTACGCAAGAGCTATGTATTCACTTCTTCTTTCTTATGAAGAGGCTGTGAGCATAATTTCGGCGGTAAAATGGGGGCTTCAGCTAAAGCTGATAAAGGGTATTTCTGAATACGAACTGAACGGACTTTACTATCGCGTAAAGGACGGCCATTTGAAATACCTTTGTGATAATTATGCCTTTACCTTCGAAGATGATATAAAATCAAGCGTTCCTATGCAGATAAAAAGACTCAGGGCAATTGTAATTCAGCAGGCCTTTGAGGGAATTGTTAATGAAAAATCTGTCTCCTAGAGCAAAAAAAATCTTGATGGTACTGGCCCAGGATGAAGCCAGAAAAATCGGAAGTAATCAGCTTTTACCAGAGCATGTGCTTCTTGCAATTTTAAAATCAAAGGAAGGACTTGGATATACAGCAATTTCTGAGCTTGGCCTGAATGCAGATAAACTTCAGCAGGCTTTGGAAACATATTTTAGAGATGATATAAGTAATCCAACTCTTGAAGCAATTCCAAAGAGCCGCCGCTATCAGTTTTTAATTGATATTGCAGATATTGAATCTTCAGCACTCCATAACGATTATATTGGTACAGAACATCTTCTCCTTGCCTGTGTCCGCGATGAAGGAAGTGTTGCCGCAAAATTCTTTGGCGATGAAGGCTACACAATTATGGACCTTCGTTTTACTGTTATGGAACTTCAGGCAGATGGAGGCTCTTCTATCCGCCAGCAGGCTGCAGAAAATCTGGTTGATTCTGTTTTCCGTTCGCTTTTAAATGATGATGCAGGCGGCGGATTATTCGGTGTTTTTGATGAAAAGAAATCTGTAAAGAAACAGCCTGCAGATAAATCAAATGCCGGACAGAAACAGTCTTTCCTTGCAGAGTACAGCCGCGACCTTACAAAGCTTGCCCGCGAAAATAAAGATGATCCGGTTGTCGGCCGCGACAAAGAGATTCACCGTGTAATTCAGATTCTCTCACGCCGCACAAAAAACAATCCTGTTCTTACAGGCGAACCTGGTGTTGGAAAGACAGCCATTGTAGAAGGTCTTGCCCAGCACATTGCTGCCGGAAAGGTTCCGGAAGGACTTTTGAACAAGCGTATTTTGTCGCTCGACCTTGCAGCTATTGTTGCAGGTACCAAGTACCGCGGTGAGTTCGAAGAGCGTATGAAAAAAATGATGAAGGAGCTGCAGGATAATAAAGACATAATTCTCTTTATCGACGAGCTTCATACAATCATCGGAGCTGGAGGTCCGGAAGGAACAATGGATGCTTCTAACATCATGAAGCCGGCTCTTTCCCGCGGAGAAATCCAGATTATTGGTGCAACAACTACAAAAGAATATACCCGTCACATCGAAAAGGATCTGGCCCTTGAACGCCGCTTCCAGGTTGTTAAGGTGGAAGAGCCTGGCGATCAGGAAACAGAAGAGATTCTCAATGGAATCAAAACTAAATATGAAAACTATCACAGAGTTATTTATGATGATGCAGTAATTCCTGCCATTGTAAAACTCAGCCGCCGCTATATTCCTGAGAAGGTTTTGCCGGATAAGGCTATTGATATTCTCGATGAGGCTGGAGCCGCAAAGAAAATCCAGGAAGAATCAAGACCTACAGAACTTGCGGAACTTGAGCAGAATATCAGTCAGCTGATTGAAGAAAAAACTGCTCTTGTAAAAAATCAGGATTACGAAAGCGCTGCTCTTGTACGCGACAAGGTTATTGACCTCAAGCGCCGCCTTAATGTTTACAGCGACCTCTGGAAGCAGAATGGCAGCAGTGGTACAAAGCGTGTTTCAGTTTCTGACGTAGAGCGCATTATTTCTGAGATGACAGGTGTTCCTGTTGAGCGCCTTTCTTCTTCGGAAGCAGAACGTATTGTTCACATGGAAGACGAACTTCACAATACAGTAATCGGACAGAACAGCGCAGTTAGTGTTATCTCCGGAGCTATCCGCCGTGCCCGCGCAGGTATTTCTTCTCCAAAGCATCCGGTTGGTTCTTTCATTTTCCTTGGACCTACAGGTGTTGGAAAAACTCAGCTTGCAAAGGCTTTGGCAAAATATCTTTTTGGCAGCGAAGATTCTTTAATCCGAATTGATATGTCTGACTATATGGAAAAGCATACAGCCAGCCGCTTAGTTGGAGCGCCTCCGGGATACGTTGGTTACGAAGAGGGTGGTGTGCTTACAGAAAAGGTTCGCCGTCATCCATACTCAGTTGTATTGCTCGACGAAATTGAAAAGGCTCATCCGGATATTTTCAACCTGCTGCTTCAGCTTCTCGAAGAGGGTGAACTTTCTGATAACCTTGGTCACACAGTAAACTTCCGCAACACTGTCATCATCATGACAAGTAATGCAGGTGCCCGCCAGATTACAAACGAAGGCCGCGTTGGTTTTGGTACCCTCGACGGAGTTATGCCTTACGAGGAAATCA
>SFOB01000126.1 GCA_004554075.1 Treponema sp. | reverse complement strand
TTACATCAAAGGGTATCAAGGCAAATATGTATAGTGGTATAGTACAATACGAAATAACACTGAATGACTTAATGAAGCCATAACGAAAAACCACTTAGCCTCTAAGACAAATCCCGGGCTGCTTGACATCCTCGCTACCGGGAACCCTTTATATCAATTCGGCGCAACCGACAAACCCTGTGGAGAGAGCGTACGGACGCTAACCAAAAACTGTTGCCAAACGATACATGAAGAAAGGGACATCTTTGACTCCTTTCACTTGTGCTCGGAAGCATTTATGGCTTCTGTTAGTTATCAAGTGAATAGAGTATTCAGTTACAGTCACAAGGAGCAAAGGGATAAAGGTTGAAAAGCATCACACCCGAGGGTAAACTACTACTGGCTCGATAGTGGAATATCACCAAATCGAGGAGACCATATCACAAGAAGTGCTCGACAAAATTATTTCGTGGATAAAATAACGTTCTGCATTTCTTCAGGCAGATATTCCATCGCCTTCTGGCGCATGCCATCGGGAATACCCCATCGGGCTTCTGCTATGCTACCCACAATTGCACCAAGCGTGTCGGCATCGGCTCCAAGTGAAACGGCTCGGCGCAAGGCATCCTCAAACGATGTGCTCTGATTTATTATCCAAAAAGCCACAGGAACTGTGCCTTGACATGTCTCGTCAAATCGGTTCTCTACATCCGCCTTGTTTATATTGACATCATAGCCAGAATACTCAATGGCGACTGTGATGTCGCGCCCGTGGCGGCACTCGAAGATGGCAAGAGCCGTAGCCTCAGCGCCAAGAATACCTTCAGGATGATTGTGCGTACATTCCGCCGTCAGTCTTGCTTCGCGCAAAACATCCTCGGCAGTATCATAATGCCATGCCACAGGACTCACCCTCATTGCCGAACCATTGCCGTAACTGCCGTATGGTTTAGGCTCATCGCTCATCACCCACTGGCGGAATCGCCCGCCATATCCTCCCATGGGCGAAGGATAACGGCGGCACCAGTCGTGTATGCTCTCGCCATAATCACGACCCTTGGCAATGGCATCTGCCACTGCTATTGTACACACGGTATCATCCGTAAAACTGTTCTCCTCAGAGAACATCTCAAAGTCATAATCATTAGTATGGTCAAACTCCCATCGACTTCCCACTATATCACCTATTATTGCTCCTAACATAATTTCTATTTTTCATTCATACTATCTACGAAAACATTTTCCGCTCTCTTCATTTCTTCGCAGAATATTTCATAATCATCTGTGTTGTTACATATTTCTATACCATACATATACATCCATCCTCCATATCCATTCAACTCCAATGGAGTTCGATTTTCACTGTTGTTTGTAATCGGAAAGACGAAACCGCTCTTCTTACTTTTCAACATATACATATAAGTAACCAACTGATGTATATCATCACGCCCTACACCTGATGCATCTGAATAATCCTTGAATTTTTTGTATTTGGCATCCAAAACTATATTATCGTTATAGAAGTCAGGATAGCGGATTCCCTTGTGGTTTTTGAAGATACACTTACCACCTCTACGTTTCTTATTTTGAGGATGCTCAAAACCTTTTCCTTCTAATAATGTCGCAACATATTCCTCCCACAACCATGCTCCATCAAACAGCAATCCGCATATTTCATTCTCGTTGTCTGCATACATTATACTCTCTTGGCGAAGAATCTGTAGACAAAGTTGTTGAAGTGGACGATAATCAGTGTAGTAAGGATGGGTGAAAGGACGCAGATTGTTCAGGATTACTCTCTGTCGTTCGTTTCTGTTGTAGGAAGAAGTAAGAGTGTAGATAAGTTGCACGTCGTCAGCCATATCTTTATTGTCCGTCAATAATGAACTTCCAAATTGTCGTCTTTTGATATGTTCTATCGTATGCCTTATGAGTTGCATCACATCGTTGTCCGTCGTATGCTCTCGTGTGTTATATGCCACTTTACCTTGAAAAGGTATGTTCTGTCTGATGTGTCGTGAAACATCAATAACTCCTCGAATGTTTGCATCATTGTGTTCATATCTTTTGTATTCCCTGTAAATGCCCTGTTCCAATGCCTTATGCAAAAACGAGGGGAACAGCAACTCCAGCAGATCAAGCACATCATCTTGCGAACTGCCATGATTGAGGTCAAACAGGTTGATTGACAACACCTTTTGAAGCATATAGTGAAGAAAGAAATCGTTATCTCCGTTCCGGTCAAACCTTGAGCGGATTCTCATTCTCTTGCCGTTAGAGCCAATAAACCCCATTATGTTTCCAGTTTTAACCTTGAGATATTCTTTCTTATAATCATCGACTACAAACAATGGGTTATACTCTATCTTGTCGTTGGACATATCCAAGCTATGCGGGAAAACAAGCAGTCTCTTGTTTTCCTCGCACAACTTTCTTATATCTTTGTTTGCAAAAGGAAGAAAAGCCTCTATTTCGCTATTTGACAATTCTTCGCTTCGTTGATTATCCACCAAATCAATCATTGTTCACCCTCATTATTCATTAAGTCATATGCGTTCTTACATTTTTCTATAATTTCCTTACCATTTCTATATCCCCTGAGATATTCTCTCAGAAGAGGCTCGATATTCATTTTCCAAAGACTGTCAAAGTCATAGTTACAGTTCTTAAGTTTTAAGAAATACGCTGGTCCTATTTCGTATGCTTTGCCAAGTTCTGGAGTTCCTTCTATTACCTTATTTAGAGCAGTCATGCTGTCTTTTGCTTCTTGTGCATATTCGCCTAAACTATCGAGCATATTCTTCTGACTATCTGCACTTATCTCAATCCAAGTAAATCGGCGACGCATAGCAAAGTCCATACTCTCAACACTGCGGTCTATGTCGTTCATTGTGCCAATGATATACACATTATCGGGAACATAGAACCCACTTTTGAACACATCTCTATCTTCAATCAAATTCTGATATTGCGTTTCAACCTTTCCATCTTTTCCTCTATATCCAGGGTCAATTGAAAAGAAGAGTTCGCCAAATATCTTGGAAATCTCACCTCGGTTTATTTCATCGATGATGAATACAAATTTTTTATCTCTGCTTGTATCATTATTTGGTTGTAAATGACTATTTGCCAATTTAAGTATTGCTTCTGGAGTTATACATGTCCGATAAATAGTTGACAAAGTAAATTTCCTATCCCCATTTAACTTCACAATATTCTCTCTCAATCCTTTTGCAATCCAATTGACGTTTCTGTATCTTGGAAATTCTCCACCGTCTTCGTGGTATTCATACTCTCCTGTTACAATTCCAATGGCATCAATTTCTGATTCAGAATAACATGACACTACAATATCACCAATTTCCATTGAAGATTGGAATGCGCGCAAGATAGCCTTACCACCATATTTGAAATTATCAAAATCATAAAAATCATCAACATCACCATAATCTGCCCATCCAATTCTTATATGGCCATTTTCCATACATTCTGTCCTGATTGGATTGTCACCAGTTCCTGCCAATGAAACTTTCCATACTACAGGATCTGCATTCAATTCGTTCGTTACTACCTCAGAAGAAGAACTGTTCAATATAGCTCTCTTGCAGAATTCCTTAAATACGCCATCCTTCCTTTCAAACCCTACGTTTCCATTGCCAGCAGTTATTGGTCTCAAACCTTCAACAAAGTCTGTATAGTCGTAGGAAGGATGGAATTGGACAAAACCTACACGTTCCTTTATTATTGCCTTTTCTGTATCTGACAAAGTATCTATGTCAGTTTTACCCAAGACCTTAAAAATTGCAATCTGTCTGGCCAAATAAGTCTTTCCAGTACCTGGAGCGCCAGTAAATACTATATTGTGGTTTTTCTCTAATAGAGTGACATATTTCTCGAAATCTTTCATCGTACCATTGTTTTCGTTATTTGATTTTTCCCATGCCAACAAAGATAGTTCCGCAAAATTCTTACATAGTGCAGTATTCTTTGACATATAGTCCTTTACTTGAGAGAGAATTTGAATATACTCCTTATAGTTTGGTTCTTTCTTTATTTTCAATCCAAGTTCTTTCTCGATAAATGCTCTATTATGAGAATCCAAGGCGAGGAAACGATCGGGACAAATCCAGAACAAACCCATGGAGAGATTATTGTTCACTCCTTTTATTTTTAGTGCCTCATCATACTCTTGTCCGAAATCTTCATGATTGACTGCCTTTTCAAACAAGTTCCATAGTAATAAGTTGTCTTGTTCAACAGTTTTACCATTCTGATAAACAAATATAGATTTTTGGGCATTCAATACAGGAATCCCGTCAAAATCAGAAGGAACAGTAGCAGATATATGAAAACATTCCTTCAATATCGTGACGCATTCTCTCCTGACTTTAAAGTTACTTGTTCGATTGAAAATAGCGAAAACAGAAAACGGATCTGTATCTGTCAATCTTTCTTCTTTGTCTTTCTTGAAATAATTGACCACTGAGGTTCCGCTGTCATTTTGCGTATTGTCAAGAGCTGAATAGATTGTCTCTACCAACTCCTGACGTCTGTTTTTATATTCAAGGAGTTTATGTGCAAACTCCTTGTAAAAAGGAATCCAAGTAAAACTCATTTATCTTTTGATATTATTACGATTACTCCATAAAATTAAACTCTGCCAATTTCTTCTTTGCCAAGGGATGCCCCTCTTGATAAGCAAGTCGATAATAGCGTTTGGCTTCTGCCATATTGACTTCTGTTCCCCAGCCTTTTTCATAGAACTCACCTACCCTATAGTGAGCATATGGCAAACCGCAAGACTTGTAAATATCAAAGGCACGTTTCAAGTCAACAGGATAGCCATTGGTTCCCTTACGCAAAATATCTGCCAAATTACTCTTTGCCAAGTCATTCCCCTGAGCAGCTGCCTTTTCAAACCATTTCACAGCCTCAACAACATTCTTTTGTCCAAACAAACCATTGTCGAACATACAACCTATATCATTTTGAATATCAGCATCTTTAAGATCCTCAGAATCAGGATAGTTATTGATAAGTTCAAGAACATCTTCTACATATTCTTTTGTCCATCCCCAGTCCTCTGCCTCATCTGAATAGCAGAGTATAAAATGTTGATTATTGCGAGGGATTCCCTCAAATTCGTCTTTCTTTTCCATATCACTAAATGTTTAATGTTATCAAATCTGTTACTCTATCTACTCCCGAAAATCCTCCTCCGTGCATACCAGAGAAGTTTTTACCGAGGGCAAATAGTACTATTTTTATTCAAATAGTACTATTCTTATTCTATTAAATGATAAAAGACACTGAAATATTAAGTTCACAATAATATTTTAACATCAATTAGCAAAGCAAAGAAAGGTGTCAAAGTGGATGATATCAACATTTTCTTGTATAAGGCATGATTATTGAAACCGAGGGTTGGCGGCAATCACATCCTTTGCCGCAACGTGATATATCCTTCCGTTGTCGTCTTGATACACACACGTCTCTCCCCTCGCCGCTTTTTCATGCAACATATTGCGCTCGGCCTCAAGAAGACCTTTGTCAAGAGCCTCTACATATAAATTAAATTCTTTTTCTGACATAACTCTGTATTATTTTATATTTTAATTCATTTAAGACCACACGCTCATCACTAACACTACCCCATGCTATTTTTTCTCTGTCATTATCACTATTGTCGTATATCATCCAACTGTCAACCTCATTCATAAACAGATTGAATAGGTTGGAGATACCAGCGGAATATCTTCTTATAATGACATCCTGAGGAATGTTGTGTCCACCATGCGCAACTCGCTCAGCCACTCGCTGCATAGCCAGTTCTGGGGATTTCAACCAAAAGTAAATAAGATGCACTTGGTATCCTTCGGTATGAGCACGTCTTACA
>SFOB01000037.1 GCA_004554075.1 Treponema sp. | reverse complement strand
ACGGAAAATATTGTCAGAGACCGGTGCAAAATTGTTAGAAGAAAAGTCACCTCCTTATCATATTGAGTTTTTGTATAAGCCCTTAAATGGGACTGAAAATCTGCTTGAAGAACTTTCCAGAATAATTAGTGCAGACAGAAGATGTGTGACTTTTGTATCTGTGCATCAGACTGATTCTTATGATTTAAGGATCGGACTTTCGATAGAAACAATTCCTTTGGCAGGTTTTGATCTGAAACTTGTGTCTGAAAATCTAAAACTGTTTATTGATGAATCAAAAAGAAAAGCAGCTTCTAAGAATGAAACCCAAAGTATAAGAAATGAAAAAATTGCTTTTGAAAATTCTAAGCAGGAAAGAGAACCCCTTAACAGGATTGGAGAAATAAAACATTCAGACAAAACTTCTACAGTTTTTTTCAAAGACTCAAAAGGAAAAGTTAAAAGGATATTACAAAAGGAGGATGAACGATGAAGAAATTTATGATTTTGTGTATTGCTTCCGGGCTATTCTTTTTAGCCTGTGCTTCAAAACCAGGCTTTGATGGAAGAGGTGATTTATGTGGACTGATAATTGATGAGAATAATAAACCTGTAAAAGATTTTATTGTTTATTGCAGCACATCTGGAAATTATATTCAGCCGGTATTAACAAATGAAAGCGGTTTGTTTGTATTTCCTTCGTTACATTCTGGGGAGTATAAGATTTCTGGAGAAAAGAATAATTATTTACGGATCGAAAAGGTAGTTTACAGATTTAATAATCGTACGAATATTCTTTGTTTGCAGACAAAAAGTTTTAAGGCAGCTTTGCTGAAGGCAGAAGAACTTTTATATCTTGGGCAGACTAAGGCTGCTATGGATGTACTTGAAAAAATCAGTTGTGAAAAAAAATCTCCTCAGCAAAAACTAGTGATGTTTTTTAAGTTTTTTGCTTTAGAAACGAATAAAGAAAAAAGAACTTTGCTTGAAAAAATTAAAAAAAATACATCTACAGATCTTTTTAAAAATCTGGAAGCAAAACTTGAGGAGGAGATTAAATGAAAATATTTATCAGATTTATCTGCATGTTTATTCTTTTATCCTTTTCGGGTTGTAAAGCCTTTTCGCTAGATTCTGTTCCCTATGTGATATCTGGAGAATTCGAAATGGAAGACGGATCTGCGGATTATTCAATATGCGGTGTAAATTTCTATTTATTAAATCAGCATGAGAAAAACATCAGTAAAATCAATATTGTTTTTTTTCTCTTTGACCAGGATGGAGAACCTGCCTGTGAGTGTCGCAGTAAAATTTCTGTTGAAATTAAGCTTGATATAGAGGCTGGTGAAAGTACAGTCTTTTGTATGAGCTTAGATCAATTTATGAACTCTGTTCCAGAATATCCTCTTCTGGTTGATTATCTGTATCTTGCAAAAATTGAATATGAGGATGGAAGTGTATGGGAGGATCCTTATGGACTTACAGCATTCAGGTGAAATTAGAATGAAGAAAATTGTTTATACTGCTTTTTTCTTGATTTTGTCAGTTCTGATATTAATGCTTTTAAGCTGTGACCTGCCTCCAGAAATAGTCACTGTAAATGTGAAAGACAGTCAGAATAATTCTGAAATTGAAGATACGAATAATTCTGAAACTGAAGATAGTAAAAAGAAACTTACCCTTATGATTTATATGGCAGCAGACAATGATCTGGAAAGTTACGCACTTTCAAATCTTAAAGCCATGGAAAAAGCTTCTTTTAATAATATGAATATTCTGGTCCTTCTTGATAGAGCCGAAGGGTATGATGAAACAAATGATAACTGGACAGATACAAGAATTTTTGAAGTGATTCATGATGAGGGAAATGGAAGTTTAATAAAATCACAACGACTAGACTGTCCTCAGCTGGGGCTTTCTGCTTCTGTTAATACAGAACTTGATACGGGGAAAGCATCTGTTATGAAAGGTTTCGTTGAGTTTGGAAAGGAGGTTTATCCGGCGGAAAACTATGCCTTGATTATCTGGGGGCATGGAACCGGCTGGCGGGCTGTTGCCATGGATGATCATACGGGCTCTTTTATGAGGGTATATGAGCTTGACAGTGCGCTGGAGAACAAAGATCTTTGTGTAATTGGCTTTGATACCTGCTTTGGTGGGGTGATTGAAAATGTTTATGAACTTAAAAATTGTTCTGATTTTACAGTAGCCTGTCCTGGGGTTACGCCTGGGGCAGGATGGAATTACAAAGAACTTCTTGAAGATTTTTCGGATGTAGCTTTAGATGAAAATCTGACTTCAAAAAAGATAGCAGAAATAATGGCGAAAAGTACTTCTGCTTCTATGACCATTTTTAATAATGAAAAAATAAATGAACTGGTTACATCAATAGAAAGCTTTTCAAGAAAGCTTGCTGAGAAAATAAATACTAACTCTGAAAGAGAAGCAGTATTTATGAATCTTTTTGAAGCAAAATCATACAGGTATACGCAATATCCTTGTGATATGTATCTTGATATTTATTCGATGGCAGATTTGTATTCTGCCAATCCGGATAAAGAATTATCTGCTGCAGCTGAAGATCTGAAAAAAAAGGTAGAAGAATCAACCATTAATTATACAGTTGAAGGTAACTCGAAGAATGGGATTGGTATCAATTTTATTCCTCTTATCTCGGCTCATGTAACTGCGGCTTCTCATTCTGATGATTACATTAAAAATCAAAACAATTACTTACAGAATGCATTTATTCAAGATAGCCAATGGTGGGTTCCTTCTTATGAAGGAAATTCCGGTAGTTTACTGGATAAGTTATTTTATACAGTTTATTGACTGTTCTGTACGGGAGAAAACTATGAATAATGTAAAGAAAAATTGTTATATTTTTTTATTGATGTTTTGTTTTTTTTATGGGCTTGTTTTTGCTCATAATGAAGACGCTAACGGCTATCCTCATTCATATGATGTAAATTATTATAGTAACTTGAACCACGATAATGGGAATAATGGTGGTGGCGATAATGGAAGTGGAGGAGATAGTTCTGGTGGTGAAGACTCGGGTGGGAAGGACTCTGGTGTTAATGGAGAAGAGGGATATAATGGCCAGGGAATGGGGAATACAGAAGGCTTTGAAATAATGAATGAAGCAAACAGTCTGGATGGCATGGTGGATGGAGAGGCGGCTGGACTTGAAGGAATTGTAGCCGGTGAAAATTCAAATGCATCGGAACTGGCTCTTGCCTTAGAAGTCGATTCGAATGCAGGAGTTGAGGCTGCAGCTGCAAAGGCACAGAATGAAGTTAATGCTAATAAAGAGCAAAGTGAGGGTGAAAAGAATTCTGCAAATTCTGGTGAGGCAGGTGACCCTGTAAAAATCACAAAAGGAACTTATGAGTTAGCAGAAGAGGATATAGTTATTGGAAATGATAATAAGTTTGCAATAAAAAGACGCTATGAATCTGATTGCAAAATTACCGGTTCTTTTGGTTATGGCTGGAAAACAAATCTGGATGAAAGAATTATTTTAGGAACTAATCCAAAAAGTCATAAGGATTTTATTGTCCTTAATGATTACATAACGAGAACAGGCTGTCTCATAAGCCAACTTGAAGAAAATCTTAAGATTCAGTATTGCGTTGAAAGTATTTATACAGCTTTGGATGAAATAGATGAACGTATAAATAATTGTGAGCTGCATATTACTAAACTGGAAGATTATATTATAAAGCTTGAAGCCTTGAAAAATAGAGCAAGTTCATATTCTGGTCTTGTTCAGCAGATTGAAAGCATAATTATAAAAGCATCAGAAATAAAAGAATCAGCAGAAATTAAAAAAGAACTTTTTGAGAATCAGAAGATTTCCATTGTTCAGGATTTGCAGGTTATTAAATTATTAAGGCAGAAATTAGAGGAGGCAGAAAAAGAAAATGAAAAGAAAAAAATATTCGTAGAAAAAGATTATTTACGAAATGAGCGAAATAGAAAAGTCTTATTTAATGGAATGGGTAATTATTATGAAGAAACAGGGCAAGATACAATAACAGTAATAGATGACTCTGGATATCCTCATATTTTGAAAGAATGTCAGGGGCTTTGGAAAAATGATAAAGATTATCATTATAAATATTGTAAGACCTCAGGAAAGAAGCTTTTACTTAATGAAAGCAATGGCATTGTAAAAGAATTTGATGAATATGGATTTTTAATAAAGAAAACTGACAGAAATGGAAACTATATTCAGCTGCTGAGAGATAATGAAGAAAGAATTCTCTACATCATCACTTCAGATAATGAAAAATATGATTTTGAATATAAAAATGGTTTTATCACAAAAATTACTAATTCCCGCTGTAAGGAAGAGTATCTGCTTTATAGTTATAAAGGTCATAATCTTTCGAGTGTACAGGATGCAGATGGTGATACAGTTGTAATGGAATATGATTATGAAAATCATCTGACGAAACTTAAAAAATGTGATGGAAGTTTTATAAGTTTTGAATATGGCCAGCAGACTGGGAAAGGAAGTTTTCTTACAACTATTACAACAAACGAAGAAGGTTTTTCTGAGCATTTCGAATATATGTTTTCTGAGCAGAAAACAGTCTATACGGATCATGATGGAAATCAGACATGTTACTGGTATGATTCAAATCACCGGACTAAAAAAGAATACAGGGCAGATGGAAGTTCTATAGAATATGAATATGATGTTAAAGGAAATCTGATTTGCACTAATACGAATGGAAATATTGTTAGATATAACTATGATTCAAGGGGTAACAGGATTGCAGCTTATTACTCTGATGGTTCTGCTGAGGGCTGGAAGTATGATGAAAATAATCTGCTTACAGAATATGTAGATCGGGATGGTCTGAAAGAAGAATATATACGTAATTCTACTGGAAATATAGAAGTATATAGAAAAGGAGGTGAGACAGTATACGAGCAGGCTTTCGATGAAAGAGGTCGTCTTATTCAAAAAACAGTTTATGGACAAAAAGCTGTTGATACAAAATTTTCATATGATGTCTTTGGTAATTTGATTAGCGAAATATGTGGTGGTTTATCAAAAGAATATGTTTATGACAATAGAAATCGTATACAAAAAAGTATTTATAACAAAGTTCTTGTTGATGAGTATTTTTATGAAAAGCATTTAATAAGAAAGGTAAATAACTCCGGTCTTGAAGTTTGTTGCCTAACTAACGGTCGTAAGGACATTGTAAAAATCATACAGAATGATTTGGAGACTGGAGAATGTCATGCTGTTAGAGTTGAATATGATAAAAGACATTTGCCGCATCGTGTTTATTCTGGTGATAATGAAACGGAAGATCTTATGTATTCATTTTTATATAGCCCTGAAGGAAAACTTCTTGCAGAAATTATGCATGGAGCTGAAAGCTGGATAAAAACATACAGGTATAAAAATGGATTATTGAGTGAATATATACAGTTTAAAACAAAGTTGAAATTGAATAATTCTTCTGAAAAGATTACTGAAAAGGCACTGGACGAATTAAGGAAGAAGGCAGGAGAAGATGTTTTTATTGAAAAATATCAATATAAGAAATTAAACGGAAACAGGGAGTCTTTCACAATAACAAATGGACTTGGGGTAACAAAATATTTTGACTATGACGCTTATGGAAATTTGATTAAACAATCTATAAATAACGACAGTTCAATTGAAATCAACTATAGTCCTGCCGGTCGTATTAATGCAAAACAGAATCTATATGGTGGCTGGTATGAATATCAGTACGATAGAAAAGGATTTCTTTCACAAATAATAGAAAGAAATGCCGGAAATAATATGGCTGCATCAGAAACAGAATACTATCCGGATGGAAGTATTAAATCTATTACAGATAGTTATGGAAAAGTAACAAGATATAATTATGATGAAATGGGCCGAGTATCTGATATTCAAGGTGTAAACAAAAAAGTCTGGTATCAATATGATTCATTCAACCGGATCATCAAAATCATAATAGGTAATACTCCAGAAAAATCGAACTCTGTTTATTGTGCTGAATATGAATATTCAGCTGATGGAAAAACTGTAACTGTTTGTGAAGGGGGCAAATATAGAAGAAAATATCTGCTTGATGCTTTTGGAAATATTACAAAGCAGATTTATGGAAATGAAAATGAAAGAACTTATCGATACAATTCTAGAAATCAATTGACTGAATGTTGCGATGCATATGGAAATAAAACTCTTTATGAATATAACGCTTTAGGAAAAGAAAGTAAGAGAATACTTCCTGAAGGTAATGAGATTTCTTTCCAATACAATTCCTTCGGGAAAATTGAAAAAATAAGTGATTCAGAAGGTTCTATCTATAGTGCAGTTTATGATAAGGCTGGACAACTGATACAGGAAAGAAGTCGGGCAGATTGTGAGAAGAAATATGAATATGATGAGAGTGGAAGAATTAAGCGCATTTTGAATGGTGATGAAATTATTGAATCTTATGAATATACAAATAATGGAAGAAATGTTTCTGTTACAGACGGTAATGGAGACAAATATTTTTATAAAATTGATGAATTCGGTCGTCTTGTAAATGAATTAAATCGAATGGGAGATGAACAGAATTATTTATATGATGAAGCGGGGCAATTAAAAAGTAAAAACAATTTTAATGATTATACAACTTCCATTAATTATTCTGATGATAAAACTGAAAAAACATTTTTTTATTCAGATGGAAGCAGAAGTGTTTTTGTTTACGATGCAATTGGAAATATTATTGAGGCTCAAAACTCTTATGGAAAAAATCTTTATAAATATGATAAGGCTGGAAAACTTATTTATCAGAAAGATGTAACTACTGGAGAAGAAATCTTTTATGAATATGATGATGCTGGTAACAGAATAAGAGTTCTCAGTACAAATAAAGATTCAGTATATGTTTATGGTAAAAATAATGAGGTAAAAGAAATTTTTGACAATAAACAAAGAGTGCGTGTAAAATTAAGCTATAATAAAAACGGGCAGGAAATATTGAGAAAGTTTGGTAATGGAACAGAGGAAGAAACTCTCTATGACAGGTCTGGACGCGTAATAGTAAAGACTTTAAAGTCTGAGCGCGGTAACTTGCTCTGGGGAGAAGGTTATGTATATAACTCTGATGGAAAACGCTCTGCAACCATAGACAATTCCGGCCACGTTACCTTTTACGAATATAATAATTCAGGTCGGCTTTCTGCAGTCTATTATCCTTATACAGATGAACACATAGCAAAACTAAAAAGTGAAGCAGTTGAAAATGGACTTCCTGATAATAAAGATATTGGCGAAAACAGATTTCTGACTTCAAGTGAAAAAGCTTTTCTGGTGCCATTGTTAAATTCTATGCAATATGGATTAGCTTTTAATCTGAATTCTCTTCAGCCTTGTATAAAAGAAGTTTACAGCTATGATAAGAATGGAAATCGTATTTCTAAAACAACTGCATATGGAAGTATTGAATATAATTACAATAAGGAAAACTGTCTGATTTCAAGCGGCTCGCGAGGTAAAACATTTATAAATTATTCCTATGATAAAATGGGAAATCTTCTTATGGAAAAAAGTAAATCAAAAGCCATAAGATATGCTTATAATGCTCAAAATCGTCTGATTTATTGTGAAGTTTCAGATCTGGAAACAGGTAATCATGCTCAAACTTCTTATGCTTATGATGCCTTCGACAGACGACTTATAGTTCAGGATAGGGGAGCTCCAGCCTTACGTACTGTTTATGACGGTTTTTCTTTTGATGTAATAAAACAAGGACCTACCTACTCAAACGGTCTTTTTACAGACAGTAATGATACTAGTATCCGTTGGGAAAAGAATGGTAGACCAACCGGCGACAGATACCGTTATCTTGAAGATGAAACCTATGAAGATGGTAACAGATATTTTTATATGGAAGAAGGTTCAATTAAAAACTCTGTTTCCAGATACAGTGGCGAGCGAATAATGTTTAATGTAAACGGAGCTATTGCGGCTCAGACTACAGCTGATTACGGCGCTGATTATTTTTCTACAGATTTATTAGGAAGTGTTCGCACTGCTACAGATGATTACAGCTCAGTAAAACAAACTTATTCATACGATGCCTTCGGCTCTCTCCTTCAAGGTTCCCTTGCTGGTCCCACAGATTATGGCTATGTCTCAAAACAAAAAGACCCAGCAACCCAGTTATACAATTACGGCTATCGCGACTACAACCCAAAGACCTCCCGCTTCATCACCCAAGATCCTATCCGCGATGGAATGAATTGGTATGCTTACTGTGATGGAGATCCGATTAATTTTATTGATCTATGGGGACTGGAAGTTTCTTATACAATTAATCGTGATCCTAGAAGTTATGTTGTTTCAACAGATAGAGATACTCCAATAAATACTTATCTTGACGTTGGAATATTATATAATTCAAATACTAATGAAACTGTTATTTTTGAACATGTGCAAAGTGTGGCTAATTATCCTTCGACAGATCCTAATGGAAATAATGTTACATCTGTATATAATGATACAATTAAAGCAGGGGCAACTTTTGATTTAAAAATAGGGACAACAACAAATATTGCAGGTGGAAAAGCTGCTATTATTACAAACGCGATAACTATAGATGGTAGAAAAGTAAATGCAAATGGATATACAGAAAATGGATTATCTGAAGGACGAGCTTTACAACATTCAAATACTAATCCAACGACAAATAAAGATTATAATACTCCATATAGTAAACAATGTATTATTCTTCCTGGAGCTGATAATGAAAGATTTTTTGCGGTGCTTGAAGATTGGGGGATTCAAGATGGGCAGTCTATAAAAACGATAATTATTGATTCAAATAATAGCTGTGGAAAATAAAGATCATAAGGAGGAACCAATATGATAAAAAAAATATTAGCAATCTGTTTATGTTTCATATTCTGTTGTAATTTACTAATTGCACAAAATTTAAAATATGGTTGTTCTTATAACTATCCTTCTGAATATGGCTCGATAATTATAAATCCAGATTCCTATTCTTTAAAAACTTTAGATGGGAAAGAGGGTGTTAGGACTGAATCTTATAAAGCTATAATTTCTGAGAAAAATGATTTTTATTGGCTTGAGAATAAAGAAGTCTTAAATGATAAATATATTATTCTTTCTTGCTCAATTAGGGATTTAAGTTTTTTGACGCTTGTTTGTTCAAGAAATGCATCAAAAAATTATTTTAAGAATTGGGAGATATATTATAATTATTGTAATGATTATTCTAAATACAAATATATGCCATGGTTAAGAGGGTTCAATGTAATAAAGGCTGATTCCTTTTTAGTAGAAAAACTTAAAGATGGAACAGAATTGAAATATCTTCCTGATAATACATGTATTTCAAACATTCCTTGGGCTATAGAGTGGAATTGCGATAACAAGAAAATTAATTTGGAACCAAAATCTACAATGACATATAATGCAATTGTAATTGCAAATGGTTTTATTTGTTTTGATAAACCTTATCTTTATGAACAAAATTCTCGTGCAAAGAAAATTAGAATTTCATGGAACAACCAGTCAAAAGATTTTGATTTGCAAGATACTCCAAATTTTCAAGCTATAATATTATCAGACAAAGATGAATATTATGATGGTAATATTCAAATTGAGATTCTAGAAGTTTATAATGGAGATAAATATTCAGATATTGTAATTTCTGGAATTTATTATATCGAGAGTGATTAATCAAAATTTGAACTAAAACGAAGATAAAACGACACCGGCCCATATGAGCCGGTGTTCTTTTAGATTAACACGTCTCTGCGCTCCTCGCAATGTCGTTACTTGCAGAGGGCTTCGCAATGACGTGGTATTCGAACAATTAGTCCAGACAAGCGTCCAGATTTTTGCAGATTTCTTCCTTATTAAGATGTCTTCCGATGATTACCATTTTGATCATGCGGTCGCCGACTTTTTCGTCCCAGTCTTTTTTCATTTCTGGTTCTTCGGCAAGGACTTTCTGCTGTTCAGCTGGTGGGCATGAAGCAAGCCAGTTTCCTGAGTAGCCGGCCTGAATCTGGCGGCCTGAAGTTTCGAGAACGTAGGCCATGTCGTCTTCGTCGCTGAACCAGATTACGCCCTTTGAACGGATGATGTTGCGTGGCCACTTTGAAGCAAACTCATCGAGCTTCTGGCGGTTGAATGGACGGCGGCGGTAGTATACAAATGAGCCGATTCCGTATTCGTCTTCGCTTTCACCTTCGTGCTTGTGTTCGTGGTGATGGTGGTGTCCGTGGTGGTCATGGCCTTCTTCGTGGTCGTGATCATCATCATCGTCGTCATCATGGTGGTGGTGCTCGTGCTCTTCGTGATCGTGATCACCATGCTCGTGGTGCTCATGCTCGTCGTGATCATCATCATCGTCATCATCTTCTTCGTGAGCATCGTGCTCTTCCAGAGCTTTTACCCAGCCGGCACTTGCATAAACAGTTTCAAAATCAAAGCGGTCTGTACCAATAATTTCTTCTACCGGTACATCACATCTTGTAGTTTCAATAACCTTTACAGTTGGCTGAATCTTGTTGATTACGGCGCGAACCATCTTCATCTGCTCGTCTGTAACAAGGTCTCTCTTGTTTACGATGAGCGTAGAGCAGAACTCAATCTGCTGGATAAGAAGCGATTCGATATCTTCTTCATCAATTCCTTCTTTAAGAAGTGCCTTTCCTTCGTCAAACTCATCAACAAGGCGGCTTGCATCAACAACGCCAACAACGTTATCAAGCTTACCAATTTCAATTGTCTCAATTGCCTGAGCGATTGGCATTGGCTCACAAACGCCGGAAGCTTCAATCATAATGTAATCGAACTTGCCGGATTTCATCAGATTTTCAATCTGATTTACCATGTCACTCTTGAGAGTACAGCAGATACAGCCGTTTGTAAGTGGAACCAGGCTGCTTGAATCTTCAATTTTGGCTTCTTTTGAAATAAGGCGTTCATCAACGTTTACTTCGCCAATATCGTTTACAATAACTGCTACCTTGTAGCCCTTCTGATTTGTAAGAACGCGGTTGAGCAGGGTAGTTTTACCAGCTCCAAGATAACCGCACAAAAGTGTAATTGGAATCTTTTTATCTGACATCTATAATACCTCACAAAATTATGTAATGCATAAAACAAAAATAATGCATATCTTCTATATAATATAATGAAAATTTTCCTTAAAGTACATAAAATTTCCTATATAAGGCCCTTGAAAATATGTTATAATTATAAGAATGAAAAGAAAAAGAATTGGTCTTATAACAATTTCACCTGAAACAGAATATGCTTCCCGTGTTATGAAGGGCGTTTTTGCTCAGTGTAATCATTATGGTTATGATGTTGTTGTTATATCTGCTCTTGTTTCTGTCTGCAATTATTATAAAAACTATCTTAATGGCGAATTAAATATCTATAATCTGATTAATTTTGATCTTTTTGATGGATTTATTATCACACCGGTTCCAATGACCGAAGATCAGAATTTCTTTTTGTATGAAAGACTTCTAAAACAATTTAAGAACTGCCCAAAGCCTGTGATTTCCCTGGATAAGGAATTTGGTGATTTTCCTGTAATTTATACTGATGATAAAACACCTTTTAAGCGCATAACAGAACATCTTATAAAAAAGCATAACTGCCATACCTTTGATATTCTCAGCGGCCCGGATGATGCCCCGCTTACAAACATGAGGCTGAATGGAGTTCTGGAAACTCTTACTGCCAATGATATTCCTCTGGACAGTTCTCACGTATATAGAGGAGACTACTGGTATTCGGGTGGTGAACGCCTTGCTAACAGATATATCTCTGGTGAGCTGGATTTGCCGGATGCTGTAATCTGCCTTTCTGATCATATGGCGCTTGGTCTTATAAACAGACTTAAAAAGCAGAATATAAAGGTTCCCGAAGATGTTATTGTAACCGGCTTTGGTGCTGTTCGCGAGGCAGCAATTAATACTCCGCCGGTTACTTCATACGTGCCAAGTCAGGCTAAAACTGGAGCAGAGGCAGTTAATTATCTTCGCGAAATTATTGATCCTGCGGCTTCCATTGCGGAATATAAGGATTCTCCGGATACTGAATTAAAACTCGGAGCTTCCTGCGGCTGCGAAGAAGATTTCTCATATACACGAGCATATTTTAAGGATGATCAGCCTGGAACAAAGTATAACTATGATGATAGTTCCATCTGGGATAACATCACAATGACCATGCTGGAAGAAAGTTATATGGCAGAAAATCTTACCGGGGCTGATACTCCTCAGATTTGTCTTGGAAAGATTTATGAAACAAAATATCTTTTAAAGCCATATAAACGTTTTTATCTTTGTTTGAATGATACCTGGCTTAATACTGATTCTGATATTATTGAGGGCTACAGTGACAATATTCTGCTTTCCGTATTTGCCGAAGCAAATTCAAAGCTGCATGGCTGGAATAATCATGTGTTTGCAGATGAGGAAAATAAGCGGCCATTTCCAAAAGAAAAAATGCTTCCCGCTTTTGAGGAAGAACTGAATGAAGGTTTTACTCCTCCGCAGGTTTACTATTTTGCGCCAGTTCATTTTGGAAATATCAGTCTTGGTTATGCTGTTTTACAAAATGATTTAAGCGCGCCGGGCCTGATAGGTGAAGTATTCAGAAACTATCTGCGTAATGTAAATAATGCTCTTGAGATGAGCCGCGCTAAATATCGTTCCATCTATCTTGCAGAACATGATGCTATGACAGGCCTGAAGAACCGCCGTGGTATGAAGTATGCACTTCAGCCAAAAATGCAGGCAGCGGCAGAAGGTGCGAAAATCTTTGCCATTGTAATTGATATGGATGACCTTAAAAAACGCAATGACTTGCACGGGCATTCAGAAGGCGACAATGGAATTATGGTGATTGCAAGAGCGGCCCGAAGCATTTCAGATGAAGGAGAAATTTGTGTTCGCGGAGGCGGAGATGAATTTCTTGTACTTGGTGTAGGTTCATACACAGATCAGCAGATGCGGGAAAAACTTTCACGCTTTCACGGATATCTTGAAACTGCAAATGAAACCATGGCAATCCCTGTGGAGGCAAGTATAGGTTATGCCCTACAGACTCTGGATAAAAATGAAGGCTATCAGGTAGTACTTGATAAAGCTGATGAAAAGATGTATGAAGACAAGCGTACAAAAAAATCAGCAGAAGCCAAAAAACGCTAGCCGTCTCCAGTTTTTGCAAAAGGTAAAAAAAATGAAACGTATAATAACAGTCCAGGATATTTCTTGTGTAGGTAAGTGTTCACTTACAGTTGCTCTTCCAGTAATTTCTGCAATGGGTGTAGAAGCCTGCGTGCTTCCTACTGCCGTACTTTCTACTCATACAGCTTTTAAAGGCTTTACCTTCCGCGACCTTACAAGCGATCTTCCGTCTATTACAGAGCACTGGAAAAACGAGAAGATTCATTTTGATGCAATTTATACAGGCTACCTTGGTTCTTTTGAACAGATAAATCTCATGCACTCTCTTATTGGTGATTTTGGTGGCGGCGATACCCGTGTGATTGTAGACCCATGCATGGGTGATAACGGTGCTTTATATTCCGGCTTTACTCAGGATTTTGCTAAGGCAATGGCAGGTCTTTGTGCAAAGGCAGATGTAATTGTACCGAATCTTACAGAAGCAAGTTTTATGCTCGGCATTCCATACGTAGAGCAGGGCTATACAAAAGATTATATTGAAGAGCTGGTAAAGAAACTTGCAGAACTCGGCGCCCGCAGAGTTGTATTAAAAGGCGTTTCTTTTGATGATAAAAAACTTGGAATAGTTTGTTATGACAGCCAGAATGAAAAAATCACCTGGTACTTCCACGAAAAAATGCCGCAGAGCTTTCATGGGACAGGTGATATTTTTGCAAGTGTGCTTACTGGTGCTCTCGTTCGCGGTAAGACTCTGGAAGAATCCTGCCGCCTGGCCGCAGATTTTGTGGTAGAATCAATCAAGGCAACTCTCAGCCACAAAGACTACAATTGGTATGGCGTTGATTTCGAAAGCGCCATACCTTTCCTTATTTCAAAACTATAACTGTCATGCTCGGGCTTGACCCGGGCATCTGTTTCTACTTAGCAGCTTTCTGGTAACTAGCCCTGATTCCATCTGCAAAAAGTTTATTTTGATCTTTGCGTTCCGGTACAGAGAACTGTGGCTTTCCATCCGAATCAGAAATACGCCAGATGTGCATAGGATCTGTTGTGTAGGCAGGACTTCCCGGATTATTAATCCACCAGTCAAGAACAGCCATAAAACAAAGTGTGTACTTAAGAAGATTAGCGTTGTTTGCTGTAGTGTTTGCAGTTTTGTTCTGAGCTCCAAGCAAAACATCAAGACGTTTTGAAACCTCGTTAGGAATATCAAACTTGTAATGCTCCCACGGATTTTCAATTAAAGAACAGGTAGCCTTAGTTGCTGCCTTCTGATCACATTCATTAATTACCAGAGTAAGGAACTTTCTTGCAAAGTCTGTACGGTGGAAAAGCGGACGGTATTTACTTTCGTCACTAGGATGCTCAAGCAGAAGTTGTTCAAATTTAAAGTTCGGCATATAGTGATAGGTTGTCTGCCAGAGCAGGGAAGTTATCATCTTTTTTCCGATGTGAGACTTATCAAAATCAGGCTGAGAATAAACTGAGTTTACAAGATCACATAACGGTTCGCAGTAGAGCTGTTCAAAGGTATCTTCACGGTAGGCAGACCAGTCGTCCATAATGGCTGTAATATTATCTGCGCCCTTTTTCTGTTCTCCGGTTTCTGCAAAGGTAATGTTGCGGCAACCCTGGAAGCAATCTTCAATAATGTGCTGAAGTACACAGATAACCTGAATAGGATTTTCAGGAGAAAGAATATTAAAGCCATCCTTAAAATGGAAGAGAGGCTGAAAGTAAGGGTACATATCCGGATGCTCGTCAAGACGGTCAAAGCCAGCTTCAGGGAACATCTGATTAAGCAGTTTAAGACCAGTGATAACAGTTGAGTCTTTAATTCCTTTTTCAGGAGGTGCAACCTTAGGCTTCTTTTCTTCAGGAGCAGGTTCTTTTGGTTTTTCCGGCAGCAGAAGATCAAATTTATGCAGGCCTACAAACTTCAAAATTTCACCAACTTTTGCATTAAAAAAGTTTGGATAAGATTCGTAAGTGTCTGAGCACATGCGCATCAAAAGAGGGTAGAGCTTTTTGATTACTTCAGTTTCAATGTAAAGCCATTCTGTAATTGCCTGCTTTGCATACTGAGAAAGCTTGTCCTTTGGAGAATCAGGATAAGCTGCTTCATCCGAATAAATCTCTTTAATCAGTTTTGGAATTTTTGTATTTCCAAAGTAGTAAACGGTAATCAAAGGTTTATAGATGGCGCGAACAAGCGGAATCAAATCTGCAACAAGAAGAGTTTCATTCAATCCCTGCAGATTAATATATTCAACCTTGATTGGCTGCATTGCCCAGCCGGCAACATTTCTCAAGAATTTGAATTTAGATTCTGTGCCGCTTGCAATTTTTGCTTTGTAAGTAGCAGGTGCAATCTGAATCAGGGTTTTGATAACTGTAATGAAGCCTTCCATGTGTTCGGTAGCCTGCTTCATTGTGTACTGGTAAAAATCAGGAATAATTTTTTCCATACCATTTTTCTGGAAGGAGCGGATAAAATTAAACATTCCGTAATTTGGCTTAATCTTATATTCCGCAGACATCATAAGCTTATCCATTGTGGATGCAACTTTTTTAGAAATAACTGGAAGATCTTCTTTTCTGCGTCTTACTCCAGAGCTGCCTGCCATAGAACCGTTGGCACCAGAGCCTCCAGCTCCACCACGACCTGCAGAACCACCAGAACCGCCCGGTGACTGTCTTACAATTCTTCCGGCCTTACTTCCAGAAGATGCTCCTGATGAGTTTGTTGTACGTTCATAAAGCACCTGACCGCCAAGTTTTTTTGCCATGTCAGCTGCGTCTTTATCGCTTATTTCGCCAATATTTTTTCGAGTCTTGTCCAGAGTGCCCGGAGCCCAGTCCGCAGTTCCGTTAATTTTTTCAGCCATATATATCCTCCAGAAAAATCCGCCTAAAGCCTGAGCATTCCTTTATGAAGCAGGCCGGGGAAATTTTTAAGAATGATTTTTTCACCATCAGAATTAAGCAATACCCCTTCAAAGGTACCATACATTGTATAATAATTTGTCCTGAGTGCAATAATATTAAGTGTGCGCGAATTAACAGAAAGTGGAGTAAAGGTTAAATCTACCATGCTTTCTGTATCCTGAATAATCCAGTTTTTATCAATTCCAAATGGATGTGTCATATAAACCGGTGGCAGAGCCGTTTTCTTACCGTCTGTTACAAGCACATTACAGTTGTAGGCATCAGCATCAGCTGCATCCATATTTGAAGTTTTCAGATAAAAAACTATATCCTTTCCTTTTACGTTTCCAATTCCGTATACAGTAGAAGATTTTGAATGGAACTTGTAATAAGCTCTGTTCAAAAGCATCATTCCAAGCCCTTCAGTATCAGGAGCGGTTTCTCCGTTGATTGCAATGTGACCAAAGGTCTTCATGCATGAAAACCAGGTAGCGCTGCATCTTGAAGATGCTGGGGAAGGGCAGACAAAAAGAGCATCCGTGTGCATGTCATCCTGAATGGATGAATAAATGTATCCTTCTGCATCCGGACGAGCGTTATCTCCCTTTACCTTAAAGGTGAGTGCATGGTGTTTATGCTGTCGTCCCCAGGAAATCTTTATAAAGCGTGGCTTTCTGTAGCAGGCACAGATCCCCCTTGTAGTAAGAACTGGAACAAAGCGTCGGCGAGGTGCCATGATTGTATGATAAACGTATTTTTTGCCGGTTTCTTTATTGAAGAAAATGATTTCACCAAGACCAATTACCTTAAAATCATAAAAATGAGAAAGCCCGATAAAATCATTTAAAGAGAAAACATATTCCAGCCGGCTTTTAATTCTGAGGTTAGAAATGATAGATGGCAGTGGAATTCCAGCATAAGGCGCCCTCATACCCCGAATATCAATCTTAGGGGAAACCTCATCAAAGGTTCCAAAGTGCGCTTTCCCGTTCTTTACCAGCTGCTCAGGCGCTTCAAAAAATTGCCGCGAATACATTCTTCTATTATATACTAACTCCCCGGAAAATACAAATTCTCTGATATTGTAAAACTCTGGATGTTAAAAAATATGGCTTGAAAAATCAAGCCATATTTATATTTTTCCTGCCAATTTAACTGTTGTACTATGCCTGTGTTGGAAATTGTTTCTGAAGTTCAATTACAGATTCAAGCGATAGACCAGTAATTTCTGATATGTCAGATACTGAATATTTCTTCTTGAGCATATTGTTAGCGGTTTCTATGGCTTTCTTCTGGGCGCCTTGCTGTAATCCTTCTTCGCGGCCTCGCTTTTCTGCATTATGAATAAGAGTGTTTCTGTCCCGCTCGTAAATGAATCGTGAATTCTGAACAAACCAGTTATCGTCTGCTTCACTCATGTTTTTTACAATACTCTCTGCGGCCATAATTCCTTTTTCACTCCTGACAAGTTCACTGATGTAATCAGCATATTCTTCCTTGTCTACATAACTAAAGAACAAACCCCATTTATCTATTGGGGTAAGTTCATCAATCGGCAACCCCAATTTTTTACGGATGGTCTTTAAATCTATAAAGATTATATTCTGCCTGTCTGTAAGTCTTTTACCAGCTTCGTCTTTCATAGTATACCACGATAGTATTTTATTGTCATCTTTTCTAAAGTGAAAGTTTAGAACTGAAATTTGATAAATTTTTGGTGAATCCCAGTTATCGCCCTTCTTGGCATTGTTATTCAGAAGTCTTGCTGACTGGATTTCTGCCCGAACTCCATAATCATAATCTTCCTTCCAGGCCTGCATCTCAATATCAGACATTTCTCCATTATCAAATTCAACGCTAATATCATAACTCATGCCTTTCAGCTCAGGACTATCCTTTGCCGGCTCATTTGGCTTTAGTATAACATTCTTTACATTACGCCCCACTACTGCAGAAACAAAGGTCTGCAAAGCAAGTTTTGAATCTTCAGTTTCTTGCGTAAAAATTCCTTTGAAGGTTGAATCATACAGCGGACTCAAAAGTGCTGTAGGGTTAGGCCTCTTAGTATACAACTGTGCCGGATACTGAGGTTCAAATTCTTTTTCTTCTTCCATTTCAATTTCTTTCATAAAAATTCCTGATTAATAAAACGAGACATAGAACCGCCACGCGATCATCAAAAATCTCTATATATAAAGTAGACTAGATATGCGATTTTCTGCGAAATTCTGAAAAAAAAATGAAAAAAATAATTCTGAATCATTATATGCGAAGATTTTCTCTATATTATCCCTCCGACAAAAAGGGAGGATTTTTTCAAATGAAAAAAATCGTTGGAATTTTAGCAGCAGCAGCAGTAGCTGTTTCTGCATTTGCAGTAGACTTCTCTGCAGGTATGCAGCTTAAAGCAAACTTGTTTGAGTATGATGGTGCAACTAACAATGTAGGAGCTTTTAAGCTCTGGAACGAAAATGGAAAGGATGACAAACCATTCATCTTCTCTCTTTCAAGTGATCGTGTTGGCGGAACTATCAAGATTTTTGATTCAAACGGAGACTATGGCCAGGCTGGAAAGGCTCCAGCAGGTATGGCTGCTCATGCATTCAATATTTGGTTCAAACCATTTGATATGGTAAGAGTTGATCTTGGTGGACAGGACATCAAGTTGAATGTAGAACACATTACTTGGTGGAAAGGTAACATCGTTGGTGGATTCCTTAATGGATGGGACGGAATTGGTGATTGGGGATACAAGGCTACTTTGAATGTAGATGCTTTCTCTGTTGCACTTGCATTCCTTCCAGGAAACAATGCATGGTGGTTCTCTAACAGTGGTTCAACAACAAGTCTTAATGAAACAACATTATATGTTCAGTATGCTGCAGACTTCGGTACAATCAACGCTATCTTTGATGCAAAAGACACTTTCAAGAACATCAAAGCAGGTGTAGGTTTCAATGGCAAGTTTGATGCACTTGGAATCTTCGCAGACGTAGCTTTCTTCTACAATAACTCAGCAGCAGCTGCTGTTGACTTTGATGTAAGCTATTCAATGGATGATTTCGGAATCGAAGCATACTTTGCTTGGAAGGCAACAAACTTCAATGCAATCAATATGGATACAATGAACCTTGCTACTTTCTTGAAAGTTTCTTATGCTTTGAACGGCGGTTCACTCTACTTCAAGTTCTTGGATGCTGATGTTCTTAACAATGCATTCAATGCAGAATTCCACGTAGGTTACGATGGAAATCTTGGTGCAATGTCTTACGAAGTTGAAGCTTTGATTGAAGTTGGTACATCTGTTAAAGTTAGCGTACCTTGTTTCTTCCGCGTTGGTTTCTAATCTAGTTTAGAATCACGTTAAAGACAAATCCGTTCCCCGAAAGGAGAACGGATTTTTTATGTCTTTGAAATTTAATAATTATAAAAGTTAGTAACAAATAACAGAATTGCTTAAGCTTTCACAGCAACCTGCTCTTTTACGATTTTCAGAACTTGTTCTTCAGTCATTTTCATAGATTTTGCAATCAATTCTACAGAAGCACCATTAGCATAGAAACTACGTACATCTTCTATGGCTTTATCATCTATTAATCTTTGAATTACATCACACATAGATATTCCTCCTTTTTTTGGCTTACTTTTTAAGTCTTCAATTGCATTTACAAGTTTTTTATCATTATTTGCCATTACACGAAGCAGGTCCAGGATTTCCATTGCATGCCGCAACTTCTTTTTATCTCCTAAGAACTTTTCTCCAGTTCTCTGGCATTTTAGAAACATTACCACTTCTCGAAAATCACTTTTAAAGTGACTAATTTGTTCATCTGTCAGCCAGGCTAATTCGAACACATTAATTTTGTAATCATTGACAAATGGTTGCAGCTCAGCTGGAATTGTAATAACGTCTTTCAGAGAGCGATTATGTTTCCAGCGTCTTTTAGTCCCAAAATAAAGTACAAGAGTTATAATAGGATAACATGCTTTGTTAGGCTTTTCAAGCAATTGAGCTCTGTATGCGGCTCCATCATAACCAATAACCCGCAGCGGCATATACTTATCTACTTTCGTCTGATTTTCAAGACCAATCAGACAGAGACGAATCTCTCCATTATTCCAGAACTTTGATACATCACGCTCCTGAGAATGAACTTCTTTTCCTTCCATTTTGTAATATGAAAATGTTTGTGCATCAGTCAAATCATTTTCATTTAATTTCTCAATACCATTAAAAAGAAGCACATTAACAATATCTGCGAATACATCATTGTAAGATTCCAAAGTTCGCTGGATTTTATCTTTTTCTGCCAAACTTTCCTCCTTAAAAAAAATCTCGATGAATAAAATTCTCTATATATAAAGTAGACTAGATATGCGATTTTCTGCGAAAAATTGAGAAAAATTTGCAAATTTTTACGCTTTTTTCCGGAAATTTCGCAGAAAAGTGCAAGGTTTTACTAATTATATAGTGTGAGGATTTTTTAATGTTGGAGGTAAAACTATGGAACAAATTAAAAACAACACAGAAACAACACAAACTCAATCAAAGGTGTATGACCATCTTTTCATAGCAATTTTCGGTAAGAATAACGAACGCAGTAAACGTTGGCGACTGGAACTGTACAATGCACTGAACGGCACCAATTACACCGATCCGGATGCACTTGAATTAAACACTCTTGAAAATGTTATTTACATCAAAATGCACAATGACGTTTCTTTTCTTATCGATTCGCAGATGACTTTATATGAACATCAGAGGACAACAAATCCAAACATGCCATTACGAGGCTTCTTTTATTTCGCACAACTGTACCAAAAGTACATTGATTCAAAACGAGAGCTGATTGGAACAAGTACACTTATCAAGATTCCAAATCCAAACTACATAGTCTTTTATAATGGAGATACAGGACGAGATGAGGATTATGAATTGAAACTTTCAGATGCATTTATGCACAAAGATAAAAGCGGAAAATTTGAATGGACTGCACGTGTATTAAATATCAATAAAGAATATAATTTGCCTCTTCAAAAAAAGTGTAAACCGTTGTATGATTATATACAGTTTGTAAGCAGAATTAATGATAATAAAGAAAAAGGCATGACTATAGAAGAAGCAGTTGATGAAGCTGTTGATTGGGCTTGCGAACAGAATCTTCTGGAAGGCTACATAAGAGAGCAGAAGGCGGAGGTTAAGATGAACTTACTCACAGAATATGATGAAGAAGCATACATCCGAATCTGGCGAAGAGATGGCCGTCAACAGCAAGTTATAGAAGATGCAAAAAGACTTCTTGCTGACGGCAAATATACAGCAGATGAAATCTCCGCATTATTAAATATTCCTATAGAGGCATTTGTCCAAACTGTACAGGCTTAACTTATTATTACAAGATGAAGTAAATTATTAATTACAAATAAACTTCTATTGTAAATCTATTTCTAGCATAAAAAAAATCCGTTCTCCTTTCGGGGAACGGATTTTTGGTTTTAAGCTAATTCTGTATTTAAGTTAGAATTAGAATGCAACCTGGAAGCTAACTGGTACGTCAACTGAGAATGCGCTAGAAGCACCGAGTTTAACACCAAGTTCGATTGCACATGCACCAACGTTTGTCTTGATACCAGGGTAGATAGACATGTTGAAATCGCTCTTAAGGAAGTCGCCATCTTCAATTTCTACGAAGAGTGTGCAGTTATCCAAAGCATAGTCAAGTCTGAATACAGCACCAATGTCGAGCATTTCCATTACGTCAGTTTTGTTAAGCTTGATATCAGCTGGAACGAACAACTTAACTGTAAGAGCATCCTGAGAGAATGCGCCGAACAATTCTACACGTACCTTTTCAAATGCACTGTTGCCATAGAAACCAAGAGCATTGATGAAGTATGAGAATGAATCTGCAGAACCTGCAAAGCTTGCAC
>SFOB01000036.1 GCA_004554075.1 Treponema sp. | reverse complement strand
TCCTCATCATCAGGAGAAATAGCAAGAGCAGCCTTATAATACTGTTCTGCGGCAGTATAATCTTCTTTAAGCATATAAGCAGTTCCAAGGTTGTTATTAACGCTAAAATCACTGCTGTCTGATTTATATGCTTCCAGCAAAAGCGTCAGAGCCTTTTCTACATCATCTTTTCCTTCAGACATATAAAGAGCACTAAGATTAATTTTTGATTTTAAGTGCCCTGGATTTAAGCTTAAAGCTTCATTATAAAGGCGTTTTGCCTCTTCTGCTTTTCCGTTTTTTTCCTGAATCAGCGCATAATTGTAAGTGATATTCGCCTGCTGAATGTCATTTAAAAGAAAATCCTTTTCATCATAAGCTATCCAGCCATATCTTGTAGCTTCCGTATATTTTTTATCATCATATAAAACCTTAGAAAGGTTATAGGCAGTTAAGGTTCTTTCTTCACTCTTTGAAAGCCTTTCTATAACCTTTTTATACTGTGCTTCAGATTCCGCATACTTTCCATACTGATAATAAACAGAACCTAGTTCCATAACCGCTGCATTGTTATCAGGGAATCGCTGGATCAGATTATTGTAAGCCTTAACACACTCTTCAAGTTTTCCAAGTCTGTTATAAACCCGCGCCTGTTCAATATAGCCTTTTTCATATTCCGGATTTATCTTTACAGAGTTTTTAAATGCTTCAAGAGCGTTGTTTTCATCATTCAGTTTTACATAAGTAAGACCAAGATTATATACACTAGGCGGGAACTGATTATTTAATTCGATTGAACGCTTAAACGAAGCTTTTGCATCATTGTATCTTCGTAACATATACTGCAGCTTACCCATATCATAGTAATAAAGGTAGTTTGATTCATTGATTGCAATTGCTTTTTCAAGTTCACTCAGGGCACGATAATAATCTTTTTTCTTCTGGGCATCCTGAGAAAGAATATAATGAGCCGCATCGCTTTTTTCACCGCTTTCTATAAGCTTATTTGCAAGTTCAACGGCTTCATCTAACAACTTTTGTTTTTCTGAAGCAGAAGTTGCCTCTGCAATTCTTTTTGCAAGCTCATCCAGTTTTGATTTATTTCTTTCAGCAGCAGCTTTCTGCTCAGCTGCCTTTTGTTCTGCAGCAGACTTCTCTCCCGCAGCTTTCTTAGCAGCCTCTTCTTCTGCCGCTTTTCTAGCCGCTTCTTCCTTTGCTTTTTTAGCAGCAGCCTCTTCCTCTGCTTTTTGAGCTTCTACCTTTTTCTTCTTTTCTTCTTCTGCCTTTTGTCTTGCAGCTTCTGCAGCTTTCTTTTTTTCAGCAAGTGCTTTTTCGTTTTTCAGGCGGGCTTCTTCATCAGCTTTTTTTCTGGCTTCTTCTTTACGGGCTTTTTCTTCCGCCTTCTTTTTTGCCTTTTCCTCTTCTGCTTTCTTTTGAGCAGCTGCTTTTTCAGCCTTCTTTGCAGCTTCCGCTTCGGATTTTGCCTTAGCATCTGCTTCTGCTTTAGCCTTAGCATCTGCCTGGGCTTTCTTTACAGCTTCTTCCTTCGCCTTTTTTTCAGCTGCCTCTTCTGCAGCCTTTTTTGCAGCTGCTTCTTCAGCCGCTTTCTCTGACTCTCCAGTCTTCTGCTTTAATTCTTCCCCATTAACAGAATCATTCTCATCAAGGTTTGTATAATCATCCGCGCCTTTACCATAGTCATTATCAAACAAGCCATTGCCCGAGAATTTTTCTCCATAAGCATGACCGCGCCCGTCAGCAAAATCACGCCCCCGACTTCCACTACTGCAGCCCTGGCACTTCATAAGCATCAGAAGCAGAATAATAACTAAAATTACTGCGGCCGCACCGCAGATTCTTTTAAGAAGCTTTTCCTTTTCTTCATCCGATAACTCTTTCCAGAATTTGAATTTCATTTTAATCCAGCTCTCCTTCCAGATCATAATCTATCAAATCTTCTGCTCCAGAGGTCAGGTTGGTAGAATCGCTTCCCTGCAAAGAATTAGCAACATCTTCAAGCAGTTTTTTTCTTCTTTCTTCCTCTGATTTCCGCATTTCTTCCAGCAGCTGCTCGCGCATTCTTTTTTCTTCTTCAAGAGCATTCTGCTGTTCTTTCTTTTTTGTCTGTGCTTCCCGGCTGGCTATTTCCTCTCTCTTTCTGCGCTCATTTTCAAGCCACTTTTCATGTTCTGCCTGAGACTGCTTTTCAAGTTCTTTCATCTCATCAATTTCTTCATCACTGAAGGCAAGCCAGTCTTCTTCATCATTTACTATTTCTTCTGCATTTGCAACAGCCGGATTTCCTTCCTGTTCAAACTCTTCCCAATAAGCACTTGATTCAGCTTTATCAGCTTCCGAATCTTTTACTTCTTCTTTCTTTCTATTATCTGCTATAGGGTGTGGATTCTCACCATTTATACGTTCCCATTCAGGTTCTTCATTTTCATTCTTGCTGTCATTTATATCTCCATCAACCAGTTCCCAATCCGGAGAAAAATCTTTTATCTTATCTTCTGCAAGGTTTCCATCATACTCTTCCCACTGAGCCTTATTTTGCTCTGCTAAAAGTCTTGCTTCTTCTTCGCGGCGGGCTATCTCATCTTCAAGAGCCTTTATTAAAAGTTCAATTCTCTCGCGCTGAGGGTTATCCGGAGCCTTTACAAGATAATCACTATATTCTTCCTTGGCAGAAAGAAGCTGACCAGCCATTAAAAGAGCATTTGCCCGGTTCAAAATTGCATCATAAAAAAGAGGATCTGCTTTTAAGGCATCAGAATAGCAGCTTACTGCAGAATTATAATCTTTAAGGGCATAATAAGTGTTACCCATGTTATACGAAAGAATTTTTGCATTTTCCGGCTGAGCCTTAAGACCTCTTTTAAAAGCATCCAGAGATTTTTCATATTCACCAAGCTGATAGTAACCCAAACCAAGAAAGTTATATGAGTTTTCAGAAACCTGGCCGTTTATAATTTCATATTCAAGAACCTGAACTGCGTCCTTTGCATTGTTTTCCTTAAATAAAGATTCACCCGACTGGCAAAAAAGATATGTTCCAGAGAAAAATAAGGTTGTAAAAAGAAATACCTTCAATTTTTTCATATATACTTCCTTCGTGTTTGACATATCGACATAAATTTAATACTCTTATTATCGAGAGATTCTGAAAAGACTTAATCTGCTTTGAGCAAGCCAATTACCAGGCAGATTGCAACTCATCAGATTCCTTTGGAGTATCACATGCTTATTATCATTATAGCTGTTTTTGCCGTTGTAATCATATCTCTTCTTATCATTATATTAAAAAACTTTGTATCTCCAAAAAGAATTGAAGCAGTTCCCCGCCTTATCAAGCAGGGAAAAACCCAGAATGCAATAAAAATAGCAAAGCAGATTCTCGCTAAGGATCCTAAGAATTATATTGCCCATTATTATCTTGGAAAAGCCTATATAAAGGAAAACAGAACAGAACTTGCTGTAATTGAATATAAAAATGTAAATGACAATGCTTTGTTTGGAGAAGGCATAAACGAGCTTGCTTTCCGTACAGAATATTCACAGCTGCTTCTTAAGTATAACCAGCAGAATGAAGCCCTTAAAAACTTCCTTCTTCTTACAAAACTCGACCCTCAGAATGCAGAAAACTTTTATCAGGTAGGCCGTATTTACGAAGATCAGAACCGTTATGACCTGGCCCTTGGTTTTATGCAGAAATGTGCAATGCTTGATAAAAAACATGCAAAAGCTCATGCCGAAATCGGTCTTATGCTTTATCGTACAAAGCAATTTAATGAAGCTAAGAAAGAAATTGACATATCTATCAAGCTCAGTCCTGAAAACTATACTTCTTATTACTATCTTGGAAAAATCTTAAAAGACGCAAAAGATCTTCAGGGAGCTATAAAAGCCTTTGAAAAAGCCCAGAGAGATCCTGAAGTAAAACAGAAGGCTATTATTGAACACGGTTCCTGCTATATGATTGCAGGCCGTACAGATAATGCCCTTGTTGATTTCCAACGCGCAATTGAACTGGATAAAGACGGAACCCAGGGCGAAACCCTTTACGCACGTTATTTTCTTGCTGCCTGTTATGAAAAAAGCCGTAAAATAGACAAGGCTATTGAACAGTGGGAACTGATTTACAAGAGAAACAAAGGTTTTCGAGACGTTTCTGCAAAACTTTCTGAATATAAAGACCTTCAGGCAAATGACTTTCTTAAAGATTATCTTACCTGCAGTAATGAAGAATTTCCTATTATATGCCGTAACGCAACTATTAAAGGGCTCAACCTTCAGGTTCTTTCCTGTGATGCAAAAAAATGGGGTTGTCAGATTACCGGTGTAAACAAAAGCGATGAATCGTGGATGTCTGTACGTAAACAGGTTATTTTTATCCGCTTCTACCGCGAACCGGAGCCAGTAGAAGAAGCACAGATTCATGAATCTCTTGATCAGATGAAGTCTATGAACAGTGTAAAGGCCTTCCTTTTCTCAAGTTCAGGCTTTAATACAGCAGCTAAACGATTTGCAGAAAACAGACCTGTTGAACTGGTAGAAAAACAGAAACTGGAAGCATTGCTTTCAAAAGCTGGTGCATAATGAAAATTTTATGTGTTTCCGACTATGTTGACCCGCTTATCTATAACCAGAATGTAAAAGAAGCATTTCCCGACATTGACCTCATTCTTTGTGCAGGCGATTTGCCCATGGATTATGTTGATTTTATAGTTTCTGTATTCAATAAGCCTACATATTTTGTATTTGGAAATCACGATTTAAAGGAATATCATTTTTATCACAGAGATGGTCATTTTGACACTTCCAAATATACAAGAAATTACGATCAGGCTATCCATGGCCATGGTGCAATCTACCTGGGCTTCAAATCTTTTATTAATGAAAACCTGACCTTTGAAGATCCTGTTACCGGTAAAAAAACTCCCCTTTTAATTGCAGGAACCTCAGGTACAGTCCGTTACAACAATGGACTCTGCCAGTTTACAGAAGCCCAGATGAAATTCAAGCTTCTGAAACTTGCCCCAAAATTGATTTATAACAAGTTAAAATACGGAAGATATCTTGATATCTTTATGACTCATGCTTCTCCGAGACATATTCACGATCATGAAGATCCCTGCCATCTTGGTTTTGAATGCTATAACTGGTTTTTACAAAGATTCAAGCCAACTTATATGGTACATGGTCATATTCATCTTTATGATTTACGCGAAGAACGCATCGGAAAGTATTATGACACAACCGTAGTCAATGCATACGCACATTATGTAATTGAACTACCGGAAACAACTACTGACAAGAAGGACAACTAAGATGGATTTTTCAAAAGCAAAATCAGAAGAAGATTTTAACAAAGCACACACAAAAGCCTTTATAAATGAAATTCAGCACCTGCTTTCTCCAGAAGAAGCAAAACTGATTTCCCTTAATGACGTAAAGCAGATGATAAAGGCAAACGCAGAAACCTATGTTGGAATGAAGGTTATTCCTATTGAAAAAATTATAGGAAGCGAAGGCCGCTACAATGATTTTGATAACCGTTTTTTCCCTAAAAGCACACACCTTAAAAACCGCTGGCAGCATGTAGATGAAGCAGCCTTAAAGGATATAACTCTCCCTCCTATAAAGGTTTACGAAATTGCTGGAGTATACTTTGTCCGCGATGGAAACCACCGTGTGTCAGTTGCAAAAACCCGTGGAACAGAATTTATTGATGCAGAAGTAGTTTCCCTGCAAAGTGAGATTAAACTTAAAAGAGCAGACTCTCTTAAGGAGATTCAAAAGCAGATTATCAACTATGAAAAGAGGGTTTTCTACAGCGAAACAGGTTTTGGCGACATTACCGACTACTGGTGTCTTGATTTTTCAAGCCCGGGACGCTACGACGTAATTTATAATCATATTCTGACCCATAAATACTATATGAATCAGAATAAAGAAGCAGAAGTAACTATGGAAGAAGCTATAAGATCCTGGTTTTACAATGTATATTTTCCTCTGGCTTCAATAATCAGAGAAAAATACATCTTACGTTACTTCCCTGGCCGTACCCTCGGAGATCTTTATGTATGGACCGTCCGCTACTGGGATGATTTAAAGAAGAAATTCGGCGACAACATTCCTATGGATGAAGCTGTTATTGATTTTAAGAAACACTATAAAATCCCTGTATATAAGCGCATCTTAAACCGCATAAAATGCATTATTTTACGCCGTGCAATTACAGATGCTAACAGTGATATACCAGGAGCCCTGTAAAAGCGTATTAATACAGTTTTCTTATAAGAGAAGTTTCTTAAAAGTACTTTCAACTCTCTTTAGAAGAAAACAATTCCTTGACGGCTAAAAATTTCAATGTTAAAATCTAAGATAATGCCGATAATATAGTAATACTATATTCGTTAGGAGAAAAATTTGTTTACCATTGATTCATTTATAAATGTCCCTCTTTACATTGCCGCCGGAATAAGTGCTCTGCTTTTCCTTTTTCTTCTGATAATTAAGCTGAGAAATAAGGCAAAAATCAGCCTTACATTCTTTATTACAGCCGGAATAATGTTTATTGGAACAATTTACAGTACTTTTAAAGGCTTTTATTCTTATGTTGTATTTACAATTATCCTTTCAGAAGTTGTACTCCTTCCTTATCTGATTATTAAGGCTTTTGTAAATCCAGAAAAGATTGAAGAAAAGAAAGCTGCTAAAAAAGCTGCTGAAATTAATGCTTCCCGTGATAACGATATGGTAAACAGAGCTGTAATCCAGCAGATTGAAGAGAAAAACCAGCGTTATATAGAACTTAACCGCGATCTTATCGCAAAACTTTCTACATTCTTTACAAATAACAACAGTATGGAAAACTTCCTCGAGTACTGTAATGACCTTATGACAGAAAAGGTTCACGCAGACGGTTGTATTTTCCTTATTGCAGATGATTATGATAACACTCTTGCTGTAAAATCATTTAAAGGAGCCTTCCCTCCACCATATAAACTGCCGGAAGACCTTCCTCATAAGCCAATCCGTGTAGAAACAAACCTTCGTTTTGCACAGTTCCCTCTTCAGGACAATATTTTTGGACAGATTTTTACAGAAGGTCAGCCAGTTCTCATTACAGACTCAGTAAAAGACCCACGTGTATATCAGAACGGACCAGAAGAGTTCCTCCGCTGTGGATCTTACATTTTCGCTCCAATCAAACAGATGGATGCAGTTGTAGGTCTTGTAGGTCTTGCACGTAAACCAGACAGCGAAAAGTTTAATAAAGATGATTTTGATACAGCAGTTATGCTTGCAGAATCAGTTTCTACTGCTATTAAACCACTTTACAGCTTCCTTGATTATGCAGAACACACAGAATTGAATAAAGGTGGCTCTATTGCTTCTAAATATCAGAAGGATATGCTCCCTGCAAAGCTCCCTGTTATTCCAGGTCTTTCAATCGGCTGTTATTCAAATCCTGCAGAAAATGTCTGCGGCGACTATTATGATATTCTTGTTTCAAGAAAAGACCGTATTTCCTTTGTTATGGCAGATATCGCTGGAAAGGGCATGAACTCACTTATCGTTATGATTATGATTCGTGCTATTCTCCGCCTTGCAGTTCATACAGCCCAGTCTGCTTCTACAATTATGTCATGGGCTAACAGAGGTATCTGTCTTGAAAGTTCAAAAATTGACCATTTTGCAAGTATTGCCCTCATTAATTATGATGCAACAACAAAAGAGGCAGAAATAAGTACCTGTGGTAACAACCCTGTATTCCACTATTCAGTTTCAGAAGGAACTATTAAACAGGTTTCTGTACCAAGTGAACCAATGGGAGTTACAAAAGATACTGTATTTACTAATCTTGCACTCAAACTTAATTCGGGTGATATTCTTGCTACATGTACCGACGGATTACTTGAATCTCTCAATGAAAATGGTGTACAATATTCTATTGAGAATCTTAAAAAAGTAATTGTTAAAAATGCCGGTGCAGCAGCTAAAGATATTTCAAACCGTGTAAAAGACGATTTGAAGAAATATTGTGGAACTGCCCAGCAGTATGATGATCAGAGCCTTTTGGTTATTAAAATACAATAATTTAATAGGGAATTAAAAAGGAGATTCTATATGGAACTTAAAATACGTAAGAATGGTGATGTCTACATCATTGACGTAACCGGTGAGATGGATCTTTACAATTCATACAAGCTCAAAGAGCTGGTTATGAAGATGCTCGAAAAGAACGTAAAGAACTTCGTCATCAACCTTGAGCAGGTAGACTACATCGACTCGTCTGGAATCGGTGCTCTTATTTACATCTGTTCAACAATCAAAAAGATGAACCTCAATCTTGCTATAGCAAATATTCACGGTTCTGTTAAAAAGGTAATTGAACTTACAAAGCTTATGGGCTACTTCCCTATTGCAAACAGCATTGAAGAAGCTCTTTTGATGGTAAAAGAATAATTTTTTATTATTTAAAAAGTCATCATTTAATTTAAGTTAAGCAAACTGCAGGAGGAACTGAAATGGTTCAGGAATTAAAAGAACTCAGATCGGATGAGAACGACCCATTATTTGATAAAACAAATATGCTGAAGAAGGAATTCCCTTCAGATTTCAGACAGATTCGTTATTTCACTTTGCTGATTGTTCAGTCAGCACCTACAGAAATTAAAGAGCTGAATCTTCTTGAACAGCAGATTAGTGAAGTTATCAAAAATGCAGTAAAGCATGGTAACCACTGCGATATCAACAAGAAGGTAACAGTCTGGTATTCATTCAGCCCTACACATGCTCACATTATTGTACAGGATGAAGGCGAAGGCTTCCAGGATCTTGAAAAATGGAATGAGTTCAATAAAAAGCGTCTTGAATGTCTTCACAATAATGACTTTATGGAACTTTCTAACTACGTTTCTTTCAGAACTAAAGAATCTGACAGCCAGGATGGTGGAAACGCTTTGTTTGCTGCTTTGGAATACTGGAATGGCGGTTTTGTTTACAATGGAAAGAGAAACGCTGTTGCAATGCTTAAAAAGTACCAGCAGAAATTCCATAATGCTAACCACGACGGTGAATAATTAAATTTTTAATATTTAGTTAAATTATAAAAAAAGTCTGTAATCTAAAAATATCTGAAAAGGGTTTTAAGATTGCAGGCTTTTTTTTTGAGGTTTTGTGAAAAAAATAATAAAGTCTTTTAATATTTTATTATTCTTCTTTGTTTCATTTTTCTTTACATCTTGTAAGGAAAATAATAAATCTAATCACAGAATTTATTTAACAGATAATTGGGAATATTCCATTCAAGGAATTCCATATCCTTTTACAGAAGTACCTGACAATAATCTTGATAAACTTTCAGATTTATTAGATAACCAGATTGGATATGTTTTTATAAAAAACACATTTGTTATTCCTAATGAATACAAGCATGTTGATCTTGCACTGAATCTTGGTAGAGTAAAGATTGCTTCAAAGGTATATATAAACAATCATTCAATAGGTAAAACAGGCCGATTCCCTCCTCATGAGTTTACTGAAGGAAACAGATCTTTTGCCCTAAAGATTCCAAAAGAATATGTTAACCTTGGAGAAGAAAATACTGTAATAATCTGTTTATGGTGCCATGGTTATGGTTCAATCGAATCTGTTCCTTTTATTTCGGAATATAATGATGCAGAAAGAGCAGCTGATTATTCCACTTTTATTTATTCTAAAATGTATTTCATTTTATCAATCATACTCATGATTATAAACTTGATATATTTCTTCCTTTATTTATTGCGACGTTCTGAAGTTGAAAATCTTTCGTTTTCACAAGTATGTTTATTTACAAGTCTATATCTATGTGTGTTTTTCTTTGGAGAATATTCTATCTTAAATATTGCAAATATATCATACTTAATGTTTGAAAAGATTTTTAAAGGAGCAACAGCCTTATTAACCGGTTACATGATTGTTGGCTTCACAAGAGACTTTCTTCATTATAGCGAATCTAAAAAAATTAAACTTTTACGATTTATAATTACCTTTATTGCAATTATTATTTCTTTTACAGCAAATAATATTCCTGACTTCCGAAACAGATTAAGAATTGGTTTTTTATTAATATCCCTGCAATATATATATTTTATAAAAATTATTTATTATTCTTTAAAAAATAAAAATAAAAGACTCCTTCATTTTTTAATTTGTATTACACCATTTTTACTCGCATTTCTTTCACAGCTGATTTCAAAAATATTTTTTAATCAAAAATTTGATACTCTTTTACTTGCAATTAGTTGGGTTGTAGTTATCTTTCTCTTCCTTGGTTTTCTTATTATGCATTTTGTCCAGCTTGCAAATGAAGTTGAAAATATAAACAGAAATCTGGAAGAAATGGTAATCCAAAGGACAGAGGCTCTTGAAAAAGAAAAAAACCGGGCATTAAAAGAAATTGATCTTGCAGGCTTTGTACAAAAGAGCTTTTACAAAACAGATACATCCGAGATTACAGACTGGGATATTAAAATTACCTCTAAAGCAATGGCAGGAGTTTCTGGTGACCTTTATATTTTATTTATGACAGAAAATAAACTTGATGGAATTGGTATTTTTGATATTTCTGGTCATGGAATTGCCTCTGGTCTTGTAACTATGCTTGTTAAGAATATTATTGAAAAAGAATTCCGAAAAGGAAAAAACCTTCCGCTTGATGAAGTAATGACAAAAATTAATGACAGAATCATTATTGAAAAAGGAAATATAGAAAATTATCTTACCGGTATGCTCATTCGTTTTAATAAAGAAAATTTTGAGCTTGTAAATGCCGGCCATCCAAAAGCGCTTTTATATAATTCTGAAACAAAAGCAGTTTCTCCAGTTGAGCAGGAAGGCATAAATCAATTTGGAGCAATAGGTATTCCTGATTTTCCAATTAATTTTGAAACTTTAACTTTCAAAATGAATAAGAATGATGAACTTGTTCTTTATACCGATGGTATTACAGAATGTACAAACAGCAAAAAAGAATACTTTGGAAGTGAAGGAATTGTTTCTGTGTTCAAAAATAACGTAGATAAAGGTCTTGAAAAACAGGTTGAAGCTTTGCCGGAAGCCCTTTACAATTTTACAGAAAGCCGGCAGCTCAATGATGATATAACATACATAATACTGAAGAAACTTGTTAAATAAAAAAATAAGGACTGCAAAGCAGTCCTTATTTTTTTATGGAGGTGGGGAGAATTGAACTCCCGTCCGAAAAAGTAAACCAGGTACATCTACAAGTTTAGTTATGCGAGGTGGTTGTCGGGAGACGGTAGCAGCATAACAAGCGTCGCCTCCGTATTCTGATTAAGAGTCCCGCTCAAAGACCAGACACAATGAGCAGCAAGTCCCGATAAGGTAAAAGAAGATCAGGCAACGCGGAACAGGGCCGCCTGAGTTCCTGCACGGCTACTTACGCAGCGAGTGCTTCTGCTTCGAAAGAAGCCTCGTCAGCTTCTTCCTCTTTTCTTGCGAAAATTGCAGTTATTTTGTCGTCAGTTTAAGGGACCTTCACCCCTACCTGCAGTACAAGATTTCCCAATTCCGTCGAAACCGGGACACCCCCATACGTTATTAGAATATAATCATAAAAACATCAATCGTCAAGATTTAATTTATGAAATCTCCAAAATGAAAAGTACTTCCGCTGCGCCATAAGCAAAGGTGCTCGCTTTCCGTTTTTGTGTAAGGATTCTGCGGTTTTCGCAAACGAAAATCCTCGAATCCTTTTCATGGCTAAGCGCCAAATACGTCAAGAGGCACTTTGCTTCTGTCTCCGCTCACGTACTTTTCATTTTGCATTTTAGTTCAATTGTTTATGATTATATTCTATATCTCACTAACCGGAATATGATATACAGAACCGCACTTTCTACATACAACTTCCAGAGGATCAGGGCCGTTCTTGCGGATGTCTTCCAGGTCTTTGGATGGCAGGCCGCGGATGTGTTCTATGTAGTAGTCCTTACTGCATGGGCAGTCGAAGACAATGTCTCGTTTCATTGTGATAAGAGGATTGAACTCGCGGAAGAGGCCAAGGATTATGTCTTCTGAATCAACTTCACTTTCACTATAAAGCTGGCCAATGCTTGGGCAGGCTCGGAAGGCGTTTTCTACACGGCGCAGTAAATCTTCTTCATCTTTATCTTCTTCCTGGTGGCTGTCTACCTGAGAACCTAATTCAGCAGTTCCACCAGTTTTTGGCATAATCTGAATGTACATTGCGCCGGCACCAGTTACCCTGCCCGCTTTATCAAACTGAATGCTTGAATTAAAGGCTGTATTAATCTGTTCAGACTGTACAAAGTATGAAGCAAAGTCACGGGCAATATTTTCGCCATCTACATCTACTGTTGAACTCTGAGGGAACTTATCATCCTTATGTATACGTGAGAAAGTAATATTTCCTACACCGAGAAATGGCTTTAAGTTCCAGCTTTCAAGAGGCTTATCAAGAGGAATATGTTCATTTTCAAGATAGCTTCTTACATAGCCGGTTGAATCAGCTTCTACGGTGTAGCCTTCTGCAGGGCCGGTTCCTTCAAAACGAATCAGGGTATGCTCCATATCCTTCATCATAGGAATTGTAAGAGCACCGCAAAGAGAGGCCTGGCCCAGAATATAAGTCTCGAGAATGCCAAGATTATGCTGGGCTCTCATCTGGTTTACAAAACGGGTTCCGTGAAAGAGAGCACCGCGGATACGTCCATCAGCCATTGTGAAAATGCGCAGCTGGTCAGGTTCAATTTTATCTAAGTGAGCTGTAAGCTCTTTATCTGTAATTTGTGCTTTAATCATAAACATAATATAGTAGATTTATTGAATACTTACAATCAAAGCGTTATAATAGATAAACATTTTTAAATTAAAGAGGTACAAAAATGGCTATTGATGAACACTTGCAGACTGTAAGACACAGCTGCGCTCACGTGATGGCAGAAGCTATTTTGAAGCTTTACCCGGGCACAAAGATTGCTATCGGACCTGCTATCGAAAACGGATTTTATTATGACTTTGAATTCCCAACCGAGACCAAATTCACCGAGACCGATTTTGCTACCGTTGAAAAAGAGATGAGAAGAATCCTTGCCGGAAATCATGAATTTGTCCGCAAGGAAATTTCAAAGGAAGAGGCGCTCAAGCTTTTCGCTGACCAGCCATATAAAATTGAACTGATTAACGATTTACCGGAAGGTGAAACTATCTCTACATACGAGCAGGATGGTTATCTTGACCTTTGTCGTGGTCCACACGTTGCATCTACAAAAGAAATCAACGGACAGGCATTCAAGCTCGACCGCGTTGCTGGTGCTTACTGGCGTGGTGACTCAAACCGCACTATGCTTACCCGCGTATACGCACTCTGTTTTGAAAAGCCAAATGATCTTAAAGATTATCTTGCTATGCTTGCAGAAGCTGAAAAGCGCGATCACCGTAAACTTGGTCAGGAAATGGATCTCTTCCATCTTGATCCGGAAGACCCTGGTCAGATTTTCTGGCATCCAAACGGATGGACAATCTACACTGTAATGCAGGACTATATGCGCAAGATGGTTCGCCGCGACGGATATCAGGAAGTTAATACTCCAGCTATCATGCCACGCACTCTCTGGGAGCGCTCTGGTCACTGGGGACATTATCAGCAGAACATGTTTATCACAGAATCTGAAAAACGTATGTTCGCTATTAAACCTATGAACTGTCCTGGAGCCCTTGAGATTTTCAAGAGTCGCCAGCGTTCTTATAAGGATCTTCCTCTCCGTCTCGCTGAGTTTGGACACGATGTTCGTAATGAACCAAGTGGAACTCTCCACGGTGTAATGCGTGTACGCGGCTTCGTTCAGGATGATGCTCATATTCTTTGTACAGAAGAACAGATTGGTTCTGAAGTTGCAAAGTTCTGTAAGCTTTTGAAGAATGTTTACCATGACTTCGGCTTTAATGAGCTCGTAGTAAAGTTCTCTACAATGCCTGAAGATCACGTTGGTGATCTTGCAACCTGGGAACGCGCAGAAAAGGCTCTTGCTGATGCCTGCCACGAAGCTGGCCTTGAATTTGAGATTCAGCCTGGTGAAGGTGCTTTCTATGGTCCAAAGCTTGAGTTTAAGCTTTATGACTGCATCGGCCGTGAATGGCAGTGTGGTACAATTCAGGTAGACTATCAGCTTCCTTCAGCAGAACGTCTCGACGCTACTTACATTGGAGCAGATAACCAGAAGCATCACCCAGTTATGCTTCACCGTGCTATCCTCGGTTCTTTCGAACGCTTCTTGGGTATCCTCATCGAAAACTTTGCAGGTAACTTCCCTACCTGGCTTGCTTTTGAGCAGGCAGCAATTGTTCCAGTCTCTAATGATTTTGATGATTATGCTAAGAAGGTTTATGAATCTTTGATTGGTGCAGATATCCGTGCTAATGCATACCTTTCTACTGACAACATGAGAAACAAGATTAAGACAATCACAAAGGAACACAAAACTCCTTACATCCTGATTGTTGGTGAAAATGAACAGAAGGAAGGTACTGTAACCGTTCGCTTCCGCCAGAATAGTGGCCTTGAACAGAAGACAATGAAGCTTGAAGAATTCATTGCTTATGTTCAGAAGAAGAACGAAGAAAAAGGAACAGATATCTAAATTCCGATAAAAACATTTTTTGTTTGAAAAAGCACAGACCCCGTTGTAAAATGTAAGTATATATTTTCAACGGGGTCTGTTTTTTATGCATTCTTTACGATTACGCTTTATTCTTGTTTTTGGTCTTTTTATTTTGATTTCCACCTTGTGTATGGGTGGCTTTGCTGCTATAAGCATCATTAACACTGGAGTAAAACTCTGTGAAGAGCAAGGTCGTCCAATTGCGCAAAAAGCTTTTGAAGTTATAGATGGAGACAAGTTTGAAGCTCTCTGCAAAAATCCTACTGAAGATGATCCTTATTATGAAGAAGCACGTAAGGCTCTCTTTAATATTAAAGAAACTATTAACTGTAAATTTCTTTATACAATGTCTCCTGTAAATGGAACTATCTATCAATTTGTTATTGACGGATCCTGCGATCCTTCTGATGAAGAAAACTTTTCACCAATAGGAACTAAAGAAGATATTTCAGATTATGGAGACGGCCCATTCCTTTGTATGGAAGACGGTGATTTTCACTCTTCCGGTCTGGAAAAGCAGGAACAATGGGGATACACCATTTCAACTTATAAAGGAATAAAAAATTCAAGAGGTCAGGTTGTTGGTTTTATTGGAGTTGATTTTTATGTAGATACAATCCTTGAAACAATGATTAAAAGAGTTTCCAGCATTGCACTCCTGAGTGCTATAGTTTTGATTCTTGGTGTTATTGTAATCTCAATGTTCACATCAAAAATCTTTGGAACAATGAAGACAATATCAAACGCTATGGGAGAAATTGCTTCTGGTAATGCAGACCTTACATTCCGTATTCCTGTACGTGGAAATAATGAACTTTCTCAGCTTGGAACTCACTGTAATAATGTAATTGGAAGCTTAAATAATCTTATACAACAGCTTCAGGGAGAAACTGGAATTCTTAACGAAACCGGAAATGAACTTTCTACAAAAATGACAGACCATATAAATGTTCTTTCTGCTGCTACCAATGATATATCTGATATTTCGGCAAGTATTACAGAACAGTCAGATAAGGTTGAAGGTATCACAAACGGAATGCAGTCTGTAGAAACTGAAATCAACAGTCTGGATCAGAAGCTTACCCAGCAGTCAGAAGCAATTCAGCAGTCTTCTTCTGTAATTGAAGAAATTACTGCAAATATTAAATCTGTAGATAAGAACGTAAATGAAATTCTTGAGCAGTATAAACTTCTTGTAGACGAGGCAAATGAAGGTCAGGCTCAGCAGGCAAGCGTTTCTAATCAGGTTGGTAATATTGCCCAGCAGAGTGCCCAGCTTCTTGAGGCAAATACTTCAATTGCATCTATTGCAAACCAGACAAACCTTCTGGCTATGAATGCCGCTATTGAGGCTTCTCATGCCGGCGAAGCGGGAAAAGGTTTTGCGGTTGTTGCTGCAGAAATCCGAAAACTTGCAGAAACATCAGCTAAACAGTCTGACTCTATATCTCATCTGCTCCAGAGTATTACAGAAGCAATTGAAGGAATTGTAGACTCTTCAAATAAATCTTCTAAGAACTTTGCAAGTGTTGGTGATAAGATTAAACACCTGCAGCAGCTGATTGAAGAAGTTCAGTCTGGAATGAACGAAGAGCGTATTGGTGCAGAGAACATTCTTAATTCAATGCTTACTCTTGAAGGTACAACAAAAGACATTACATCTGCTTCGGCTCACATGAAAGGTGAAAGCCAGAATGTATTTGCCGGTATACGAGCCCTTAATTCACTTGCAGAAAGCACAATGAATAAGTCAAATAATGTAACTGTCAGAATGGACGAAATGAAATCGACAGCCGAAGCAGCTGTAACCGCCTCAGACAGAAACCTTTCTGCCACCAGCAAAGTAGCAGACATGATCAACGGCTTCTCAACCGGGAAATAAAAAATTAATAAATTTTCAAAAAAAGCCGTTTGAGGTATTGATTAACTTTGATAAAAAGTATATATTAATACTCACGTAACGGGCAATAGCGCAGCTGGTAGCGCGTCTGGTTTGGGACCAGGATGTCGGGGGTTCAAATCCCTCTTGCCCGATAAAAGACTTCTAAGAAATTAGAAGTCTTTTTTTTATTTAACACAATAATACTGTTTTGAAGATTTAATGAAAGTATGAAATGCGCCTATTAAACAAAAGCAGCAGCAGCTTCTATATCTCCACCCTTCTTAATTCTATCAGAAAACAGGTCTGTAATACGAATTTTTACCATTTTATTAGCTTCTATCTGCTTTTCAGAAATGATTTCACAATGAATAAAATTATCAGTTACAGCATGATAAATAAAACGGCCTGATTTTGTACCGGCAGAAAGTGCCAGCGGACGTTTTACAGTTTCAAGAACTGCTTCATGCTGGCTTCCGATGAAACTTTCAACATACTTTATTTTCTGAGAAACTGCCCATTCTGTAATTCTCTTTGCCCTTTCTCCGGAAACAGACTGAGGAACTTTATTCTTCATTGTTACAGCCGCAGTGCCAGGTCTTTCTGAGTATGGAAAAGCATGTACCCAGGCAAAATTACATTCCCTGCACAAGGCCATTGTCTTTTCAAAATCATCATCGCTTTCGCCGGGAAAACCGGTAATTATATCGCAGGCAATGAAAGGCTTTTTCTTAGCCTTATTAAGACGCTGGCAGGCATCAATAACAGACTGTGCACTATAGGGTCTGTTCATTGCAGCAAGTATTTTTTCACTTCCGCTTTGTACTGAAATATGAAAATGCGGTTGAACACGAGGATCTGTAATTACCCGGCAAAACTCATCATCAACTACATCAGGATAAAGGCTTGAAATTCTGAAATGAATCTTACTTGTCTTTTCCAGTAACAAAGCAAGAAGTCCTGTAAAGTTTATGTATTTACCTTCATATTCTGCTTTATACTGGCCTATATTAACTGAAGTAAGTACAACCTCATCATGCCCTTTCTCTTCAAGCTGGCGTACTCTGTCAATCGCAGTTTCAACATCAAGAGAAACACTGTGGCCACGGGCAATATGAATTGCGCAAAAGGCGCAGTTATTATTACAGCCGTCCTGGATTTTCAGGCTGGCACGGCTGTGCGAAATAAATGAAGTTGCAGCAAGCTTAAATGAATTTTCCGGGAAATCTGCTTTAAGCTGTGGTTCTGCCGTTATATTCTTTTTTATGATTTCAATGAAAGCAAGAGGATCCCAGGTTTTGTTCTTTATAGAATCAGAAAGAAGCTCTGGAACTTTAGCAATTCGGCTTTTCATCTGTCCGCCGATAACACAGATTCTCTTATCAATTGCTTCAATTTCTTTTGCAGCAAGCTGAGCATAACAGCCTGTTACCAGTATAACTGCCAGCGGATATTTTTTTAGCATAAGGCGGATAAGACGTCTTGCCTTTTGTTCTGCTTTTTGAGTAACTGTACAGGTATTGATTATTCCAATTAAAATTTCATTATCTGATTCGGAAGAAGATGTAAGTCCTTCCATTGAAACAGAAAAATCCAGATCTGTAAAAAAACGGGCTGCAGCTTCACTTTCTATCTGATTTAGTCTGCAGCCTAAGGTTTCTATATGTATTTTATTCACGATATATCTTGATTATTGAAGTTTTGCGTTTACTCTTTCTCTTCCTCTGGATGCTTCTACAGAAGAAGAATTCAATCTGAGCGCTTCATCATAAGCAGCAACAGCTTCATAGTAGTTTCCAGCCATCTCGCGGGCGTAACCAAGTCTTACCCACCAGGTATCAAGAAGAGGTTCCTTTTTTACAGCAGATGAAAGTGCTATATCCGCATGCTGATAGCGGGCCTGACGAATAAAAATTTCTCCCATGTAATAGTAAGCAATACCAACACGAGATCCGCTTTCTGGAGCAGAGGCAACATACTTTCTAAACTGTTCCATTGCACCAGTATTTTTTCCAAGATAATATTTTGCTTCACCAAGAACTTCGATAAGACGTAAATCATAAGGACTTACAACAAGACCTTCTGTTGCGCGCTCTTCTGCCTCAGCATACTGTTTATTTTTTACAAGAGCCCAGCACATTACAACATAAGATTCAACACGATTTGGATTCTGCTGAAGTTCTTCTTCACAAACCTGTACTGCTTCACGATATTTACCATTATGGTACAATACCAGAGCATCCTGTTTTGTTGCAGTAGTCTGAGCAAACAAAGATGTGAAAGACATCAATAAAACTATAAAAAAGCAAATTCTATTTTTCATTTTCATTTCTCACCATTGTACATTTACCAGTAAAAATACATCCAGGTTCCAGAACAACCTTTCCTGTTGTAATGTCTCCATCGAGAGAGCCGGATGCAGTTATAAAAATCAATTTATTACCAATAACATTTCCTTTTACTTTACCGCGGATCAATACACGATCTGCTGTTATATCAGCATTTACTACAGCATCTGAATCAATTACAAGGTCGCTGGTTGAATCAATTTTACCATTAACCTTTCCGCGGATCATAAAGGCTTTTTTCATTTTTATTGAACCGGTGAATGAAATATCATTTTCAACAATTGTATCAAATGCTTCATCTTCCATATCAAAAAAGTCTGTATCTTTTACATCAAACATTTTATGCTCCTATCCACTTTCCATTAATATCAAAATATTTTTTTGCTGCATCAAAGGCAGGGTGCTTTCCATCCTTTTCAGAAAGGAGAGGATTAACATCTGGTGCTATTGCCTTCCAGTCAATTGCAATTGCGGGGTCGTTCCACATTAGTCCACCCTCACCTTTTGGATCATAGAAGTCTGTGCATTTATATGTAAAGATTGCTTCATCAGAAAGAACATAGAATCCATGAGCAAAGCCTTCCGGAATATAAAACATATTCTGTTTTTCAGCATCAAGGATCACACCGTAGTATTTTCCAAAACTTGCAGAACCCTGGCGAAGATCAACAGCCACGTCGTAAACTTTACCTTCGAGTGCACGAACAAGTTTTCCCTGAGGGTGCTGAGTCTGAAAATGAAGTCCACGAAGAACACCTTTTGATGATTTAGACTGATTATCCTGAACAAACTTCATTGTCAGACCTGCGGCAAAAAAGTCGCGTTCACTATATGTTTCAAGAAAGTATCCGCGGGCATCACCAAAAATCTTTGGCTGTATTTCGTAAAGACCTTTTATTTCTGTGCCATCTGCAAGTTTGCAGTTTTTAAATTCAAATGCCATTTTTATATCCTAGTTTTCTGCAATATATTCAAGGTAGCGGCCATAGTCAGTTTTATAGCCTTTAGCAAGCTCAAGCATCTGCTCTTTTGAAAGCCAGCCGTTGCGGTATGCAATTTCTTCAATACAGCTTACATACATTCCCTGACGTTTCTGAATAGTAGCAATAAAGTTGCTTGCTTCCAAAAGACCGTCATAAGTTCCTGTATCAAGCCAGGCCATACCACGACCAAGAAGTTCTACAGAAAGTTCTCCACGATCAAGATATTCATTATTGATAGAAGTAATTTCTATTTCTCCGCGGGCAGATGGCTTTACATTTGCCGCAATATCAACTACTGCATTACTGTAAAAGTAAAGCCCCGGAACTGCGTAGTTTGATTTAGGCTTTGCAGGTTTTTCTTCAATTCCAAGAACCTTTCCGTCCTTATCAAACTCTACTACACCGTAAGCTGTAGGATCTTTTACAAAGTAGCCGAAGATAACGCTTCCGTTACCGCTTTCTACTTTTTCGCGGGCACGGCGCAAAGTTGAAGTAAAACTCTGGCCGTAGAAAATATTATCGCCGAGAACAAGGGCAACGCTGTCGTTTCCAATAAAATCTTTTCCAATAATAAAAGCATCTGCAAGTCCGCGAGGCTGGTCCTGAACAGCATATTCAAAATGCATACCAAGCCATGCCCCGTCACCAAAGAGTTCCTTAAAACAGCTGATATCACGAGGGGTAGAAATAATCAGAACTTCACGGATTCCAGCCAGCATAAGGCATGAAAGTGGATAGTAAATCATCGGTTTGTCATACAAAGGCAGAATCTGTTTTGAAACCGCTTTTGTAATCGGATATAAACGTGTTCCGCTGCCACCGGCAAGTATAATTCCTTTCATAAAAATCTCCTTCAGTAGGGGAAAGCCTTGCTCGAAACACGGCTCATTTTGAGCCGTGTGCAAGATCCCCTCGCTCGCACTGCGTTGCTCGCTACCCCTTCCAGCGGGGACACCCCGCAACGCCCCGTTTTATCTTCCTTGTTCTGTATAATTCTTACTTATCCAGTTCTTGTAATCACCGCTTAGAATGTGGTTAATCCAGTCTGCATTCTTGAGATACCACTTTACAGTTTCCTGAAGTCCCTCTTCAAAAGTCATCTTTCGCTCCCAACCAAGCTGAGTCTTGATTTTTGTACAGTCGATTGCATAGCGCTTGTCGTGACCAGGGCGGTCCTTTACATAAGTAATTGTCTTTTCTACCTCGTCTACAGACTTTCCTGTTTCCTTAGCAGTGAGCTCAATTACCTTATGAAGCAGTTTGATATTCTGCCATTCGTTCTCGCCGCCGATGTTGTATTTTTCGCCTGTTACGCCCTTGTTTACAATCAGCCATACAGCGCGGTTATGGTCTTCTACATAAATCCAGTCGCGGATATTGTCTCCCTTACCATAAACAGGCAGGTTCTTTCCGTCGCGGATATTTGAAATCATCAATGGAAGAAGCTTTTCCGGGAACTGATATGGACCATAGTTATTTGTACAGTTAGACAAAGTGATTGGAAGACCGTATGTATGGAAATAGGCCATTACAACATGGTCAGAAGATGCTTTTGATGAAGAATAAGGACTGCGAGGATCATAAGGAGTATCCTCGCGAAAGTAGCCGGTTTCTCCAAGAGAGCCGTATACTTCATCAGTTGAAATATGATGGAAGAGTACGTCGTCGCGGATAGAGCCGTCTTCCTTCTTCCAGTAATTGCGGGCAACGTCGAGAAGTGTGAAAGTTCCCATTACGTTTGTTTTCATGAAAGCTTCAGGACCAAGAATTGAGCGGTCTACGTGGCTTTCTGCCGCAAAGTGAATTACAGTATCAATATCATACTGCTTAAAAATGCGTTCTATATTTTCGCGGTCACAGATATCAACTTTTTCAAAGAAATAGCGCTTGCCGCCAAACTGGGCCTCAACATCTTTAAGAGATTCCAGATTTCCAGCGTATGTAAGACAGTCTACGTTTACGACTGTACCATTAAAGTTTGCATCATTAAAAAGATTTCCTTCAGCTGAAGACATTCCAAAAAGATAATGAATGAAGTTTGAGCCGATGAAGCCGGCACCACCGGTGATAAGAATGTTATGAAGTTTTCTCATTCTTCTATTATATCATATATATAAATTACAGTAAACATTACACATTAAAAGGAGCAGGAACTTCAAATACTCTTTCACCTTCATTCAAAGGAATCGTCAGGCG
>SFOB01000035.1 GCA_004554075.1 Treponema sp. | reverse complement strand
CCGGCTTAGGGTTATGAATAAAGAGAGACTTATTGTCGTAGTAGCGGCGCTTAGCCTGGTAGCCGTAAGCGGCGAGGGTAGAGAAGCGGGCAATCAGCTGGATGCACTGTTTGATGATATTACCAACCTCGCGGTTTTCAGGATCATCATCATAAGAATAGCTTGCAAGAACACCGCGGGCAATCTTGTTCATGATATCGTTAGAAGGAGCCTTCATAATCATGTCTTCTGTAAAGTTTGCAGGAAGAACACGACATTCTCCAAGATAGGTCATAAATTTTTCAAGCTTTGCCTGATTTGGAAGCTCTCCAAAGAGAAGAAGATATGCGCACTGTTCGTAACCGAACTGCTTGTTTTTTTCTGCATCTTTAATCAGGTCTTCTACGTTATAACCGCGGTAAATAAGGCGGCCAGGAACAGCAATCTTCTGACCATCCTTCATTTCGTAACCAACTACATCACCAATGCGGGTAAGACCAACGAGTACACCGGTTCCGTTTGCATTACGGAGGCCTCGTTTTACATCGTACTGTGCGTAGAGCTTCTGGTCGATAGGATCATTGTGTACCGCCAGCTTTTCAAGATTCTTAAGAATTGCTGCTTCAGATTTGTTAGACATCATTGCCTCCGTTTATATAAAGAAATGCATAAGTTTATGCGGATTTTGCATAATTATACAATAAAATTACATAATTATACGGATTTTGAAAAAAAAATGCAATGCGAAATGGGAAAATATTAATGGATTAAAGAAGAATTTTTATTTATGTGATTGAAGTAGATAGGATGGATATAAAAGAATATATTATTACAGATTATATTTATAATAAGTGGTAGTATATTTTTTATGGACACCATAACAAAGAAAAGGGCGCTTAAAAAAGCAGATGAACTTGGCAAGCAGTCTACGGAAAAGGATCTGCAGGAATTAGATTCTAAACTTCCGGCAATGAAAAAGGGAGTGATTGCAAAAATCTGGGATAAGGTTCTTTTTCTCTGGGAGCAGGCAAAATCTCCCGAAGTTCCGCTCCGACTGAAGCTTGTAATCGTTGGTGCCCTTTTGTATCTGGTGCTGCCATTTGACATTCTGCCGGATAGCATCCCCGGTTTTGGGTTGTTAGATGATCTTTCAGTTCTTCTTACAGTTTTCCGCGAGGTCTCAAGATATGTGCTGCCAAAACTGGAAAAGAAAATAGAAAATAAGTTATACGAAGTCAGCTATCAAAAGATTGATGAAAAGCTTTCTGAAGTCTACAAATCAATTTTAGTAACAACAATAATTACATTCTTCTTTAATGCAGCTGGCTGTACAATTCTTGTTACAAAACCCTTTGGAGATGTTGTTTCAAGAAAGATAGCTGTTGCAATTTTTCTTTCTATATTTTTATATGCCCTGGTTCGTTTTATCATTTATCTAAAAACTTATGGGCAACTTACTAAAAAGATTGTTTCAGCTGTCTATAAAAAGAAAAGCATTTCTCAGGGGATTTCAGATTTTGTTTGCAGCGAATACAAATACATCGCGTATATTTTTGACGGGCTTGAGATTGTAAAATCAGTTGTTCCGGAACTAAAAGATATTCCGGACGGCCCACAGATTGTTTCAACATTCAAGAATCATTATAGAAAAAGAATTATCCTCTTTGTTGTTTTCTTTGCTTTATATTCACTTTTGATTATGGGGACAAAGTTTGTTCTCTTGAGAATATAAAGCAAAGAGATTAATGACGGCCATCAAAAATCTAAAGCAGGCTGGCAATCTCCTTTAAGTTTTCAGAAGCTGATGAAATGCTTGAGGTGTTCTTTGCGAAGCTTTCGATGCCCTGGGCGATTTGCTGCAGGGTGATGAAAATCTGTTCGCTGGCGCTGGTGAGCTGGTTTACGTTGTCCAGAATTTCGTGAGAGCTGTCGGCGGTTGCCCTGGAAGATTCCATGATGCTTTCGAAGCCGCTTTCGAGGGAGCGGGCGCTTTCGCAGCCGGAATCGATCTGGGCGGTGCCTTTTTCACTGTCGAGAATCAGGGTGTCGGAAGCCTTCTGAATTTCTGTAATGATTTCGCGGATTTCCTTGATGCTGTCGATGATGTTGTCGGAAAGGCGGCGGACTTCTGTTGCAACAATGTGGAAGTTCTTTCCGGCTTCTCCGGCGCTGCTTGCTTCGAGCTCGGCATTAAAGGCGATGATTTTTGTCTGGTCTGCAACATTGTTGATGATGGAAACAATATCCCAGATTCCTTTAATCTTTTTGTTGAGCCCCTTGATTCCATCGATTGTAAGCATGTTTGTATTCTTGATATCCAAAAGCTCTTTTACGTTTTTCTGCAGGGCCTCGCTGCCAGAAATAACTGCATCACGTGACTTTTCTGCAAGATTATTTACCTCGCGGATTTTATCTCCGATGTTGTTTGCAAGTTCAGTAGAATCATGCATGGTTGCAACAATTTCTTTTACTGCCGCTGTCTGGTTCTGGCTGTTTTCCGCACTCTGCTTTGTTGCATCTGCGAGGGTAATCGTTTCTGCAAAAAGATTGTTGCTTATGTTCTTTTCATTTTTCTGGATTCTCTTTGTGATTACTTTGAATACAATGAAGAATTCAACAAGACTGGTGAACCAGCCGATTAAAGCGTATTTAATAAAGTTATTGTAGCCGTTTGCACTTGAATTAATGATGGTGCCGTAAGGTACAGTCATCATGTTGATAACAGCAGTATCGACAGAAGCCCACATGGCAACGTTCTGTACACGGGAAAGATTTTCGGAAAGCTTCATTCCAATCTCTCTCATCCGATTAGCCATAAAAATTCTTTTTACAAGTACGTAGTTTATGGTGTAACACATAAAACCTGTAGCTACAGACTGCAATTCAATCAAGGTGAAGGTTATTGGATTAAAGGGTGCAAGTCCTTTAGCTGAAGAAATAATTGCAGTAGAGCCGGCACCAACCAGAAAGCCGATAACATGAGCAATAATGATTATGATGTCATAATTGCGGTAGGCTTTTGTACAAAAGTCAAAATCACTTTGTGTAAGGGCAGAAGGATTTGCCTTACCTTTTTCAATTACTTTTTCGAATCTGGTCAAAAGAGGCCACTGGAAGAGAGAGCAGATTGCAATAAGAGCGAGAGTAATAAAAAAGGTCGGAACAAAGCCCAGTATTATTTCTGAAGGTTTTTCATAAATAAATCCATAATGAAAGATTCTGAGAAAAAGAACTCCAGAATATGTGGTAATAAGAATTGTTAATAAATATCGCTTAAAAGTTTTCATGTCTTCTCCTACTTTGTCATAAATGCAATCGCGCCGTCCCAGTTTTCAGGCGGATTCTTTATAAACTCTTCGCAGCGGTCAAGCATAAGCTTTGCAGCCTTGTCGCCTTCTACAGCAGTCAGAGCTTTCTTAAAATAATCACTCGCAAGATTCCAGATTCCCTGCTTATACAAATCCATGCCCTTTATGTAGGCATCCTTGTAGCTGGCAGGGAATTCTGTTTCGCTGCGATCCACAGCGTAAATAGGAACAGCATTCTTTTTCCCCTTTACACGAACATCATCCAGATGACGGAAGCAGAAAGCATCTTCACCTGCATCCAGGCGGACACTTTCACTTACAAGAATCTGAGAACCATAGGTTTTTGTGAGACCTTCCAGACGGGATGCAAGATTTACGTTGTCTCCGATTACAGAATAGTCTGTTTTATCTTTTGAACCGATTGAACCAACGATTACATCACCATAGTGAATGCCGATTCCGATATTGAAGGTCATGCCGTCCGGCATAACCAGGTCTCCAAGTTCAACCGTAGGCAGAGCGTCTCGCATTTCGTAGGCAGCGGCAACTGCGCGGCGGCAGTTGTCTTCGTAACTTACCGGAGTACCAAACTCTGCCATAATGGCATCACCAATAAACTTGTCGATTGTACCACCATGCTTTTTGATGATTTCGACCATTGTAGAAAAATAGCGGTTGAGGAAGGCTACCAGAACATCGGCCTTGTTCTTTTCACTGATGTTTGTAAAGGAACGGATGTCGCTGAAAAGAATTGCAACGGCACGGGTTTCTCCAACGCCAACCTTATCATCTGTGTCTGCCTGCATAACAAGGCTGTCGATAATCTGTTCTGGAACAAAGCGGCTGAAGGCGCGGCGGATTCTTTTTTCAAAGAACATTTTCTTTTTTATGATAATTGCCTTGTCAAAAACTGGACCGGCATTCTTTACACAGAAAGAAAAGAGTTCCTGTTTGTCGCTGGAAATATTTCCTTCGCTTACGATGTGCACAGTACCAAGGTAAGTCTCCTGATCGCAGGCTTTGAGAACAGAGTTTTGGTAGCTTGAAAGCTGAACCTTTGTGCTGTAAAAACGATTGAGAGCTTCGGAAGTTTCCAGTTTTTTAGGAAGAACCTTTGAGATATTATAGTCGGTCTGTTCACTTTCAAAGTCTGTAGCGCATACACTGAGAAAATCAGCTGTTTCTTTTTCGCCAAGATTTTCAGAGCAGACATAATAACCGTGAGGCCCGTCGTCTTCTACAATGAAAAGACCTGCGGCCGGCACCTCGCAGATATCTGCAATAAGCAGCAGCATGCGGCGGGTGATTTCTTCGATATCTTCAATAACATCAAAGAGGTTATTTATCTTTAAGAGCAGGGCATTTTTATAAGTGATATCGTGAAGAACTTCAGAAGAGTTATCAAATAAGAAAGAATCATTAAAAGTTTTTTTAATCTGATTTACAGCCTGCTTTTCAAGTTTTGGACTTTCCAGTTCCGCAAGTTCATCAACATTAAGCACCAGTGTTTTTTCATCGAGTCTTACAAAAGAAGTGACACCGCATTCCTTAGCAAGAGTTTCATCGAGAGGGGTAGGGAAGTTTGCATACATTCCGATGGTTAATGTTTTAAAACATTTTATGGTTCGTATGATTTTTACAAGTTCAAAGCTTCCTGGTTCTTCAATGTCGGAATTCAAAAGAAACAAATCCGGCATAAAATCAAAAAGCTTGTTAATTGCATTTTTCCCATTGTTTACAAACTGAATGTTATAGTCGTCTCCATCCAGAGTTGTGGTAAAAAGTTTTTGCAGAGTTACGGAAGTTTCAAGAATCAGAATTTTCTTACTCATTATTCATCACCTCCAACAAGTCCTTTTATCACGTTGATAAGGTTACCGCGCTTAAAGTCTCCCTTGGAAATAACAGCAGAGGCTTTAAGCTGCTCGTATTCCTGCATGGCAGACTGGCTCTGGTCTGCAGAAACAATTACAACCGGAATATCCTTGTACTGTTCCATACGGCGAAGGTTATCCAGAAGAACGGTTCCCGTCATTCGAGGCATTTCACGGTCTGTAAGAATAAGGTCGTACTGCTTGGCTTTTGCTTTTTCAAGACCGTCAAGTCCGTCGTAAGCTTCATCAACTAAGAAACCTGCATTCTCGAGAATTGAAGTTTCAATGTCGCGGGTTGTCTGAGAGTCGTCAACAACAAGAATTCTGACGGTGCGTTTTTTAGTGGCAGCTTCATATTTCTTAATGTCATATCCACGAAGCTGTTTGAATTTTTTGAGGATTTCTGGAACGTGCAGGATAGGCACAATATCATAATGCTCATCAAAAACAATTCCCTGAAGAATTGTAAAGTTACGCAGGCCCTTAGGCAGAGGTTTTACGACAAGTGAAACATACTGCTGAACCTGTTCTACGATAATACCGATTCTCTGTTCCATATATTCTGCGATAAGGACAGGCTCTTCTTCCAGCATGATTCCAGCCTTACGGTCTTCAAAGAGGGAAGAAAGAGAGAAGCATGGAATAAGCTGACCTTCCAGCTGAATGTAGCTCTGATTCTGCAGGGTTATAAAGTCGCTCTTTTTTCTGTAGAGAATATCAACTATGTGCTGAGAAGGAATAAGATATTTTTCTTTGTTAGAGTAAACAAACAAGCCCTGCAGGGTAGAAAGGGAGAGAGGGAAGTGGAGAATGAAAGATGTTCCTTTACCTCGTTCACTTTCAATCTTTATGCGGCCTTTGATTTTTTCTACATTAGACCATACTACATCAAGCCCAACACCACGGCCGGAAAGTTCTGTAACTTCATCCTTTGTTGAGAAGCCCGACTGGAAGAGGAACTGGGAGAGCTCCCTGTCGTTCATATCTCGGATTTCATCTGTGCGTTCAGGGTAGAGCTTAGTTGCTTTTGCCCGGATTTTATCGTAATCAAGACCGCGGCCATCATCGGTAACGCGGAGCTCTATGTGCTTTGTTTCGCGGGTACAGGTAATGCTGACAGTACCGGTTTCATCTTTTCCGGCGGCCTTGCGTTCTTTCGGGCTTTCTATTCCGTGATCAAGGGCGTTACGGATTAAGTGCATGAGAATGTCGCCAAGCTCTTCGAGAATCACCTTATCAATTGCAATGTCTGTGCTTGGAATTTCACACTTAACCTTCTTTTTAAGATTCATCGCTTCCATGGCAATTGTGCTTTCCAGAGGACGGAGAACAATGCTTATAGGCAGCATGCGTAAATCAAAAACCTGTTCCTGCACACCAAAGATTGTAGTTTCGAGTGCATAAATATCACTTTCAAACTGCTTACGGATTTTTGAAAGTTCATGGCTTCCGATTTTTTCTTCGAATTTATGAAGTTCATCCAGCTGATGCTTAAGATGAAATTCGCGGGTTATCATTGTATCAAAAGAGGTGATGATTTCATTTACACGGGCAAGTTTAATGCGGATAGACTGAATGTCGTTTACATTGTCCGCATCTTCTTCTTCATCTTCATCCAGAAGAAGTTCACCACGTTCGCGGTTCAACTCTTTAATAAAAGATTCAATATCAATTAATTCGCCGGCAGCAAGTTTGTCGCAGTACTGAAGGTAAAGTTCAATATTCTGCTCGTCATTTCCTTTACGACTTACAGACATAACGCATTCTTCAATTTTGTTAGTTACGGCAAACACGAGCTTTACCAGACGCTCTGAATTTTTTATGTTTCCGTCTTTAACACTCTTATAAATATCTTCTACAGCATGTGCAAGTTTTTCAATTGTAGAAAAACCAAGCATACGCGAATTTCCCTTAATGGTATGAAGATTGCGTAAAAGCCTGCTCAAAGTTTCCGGGTCGTCCTGACTGTTTTTCAGAGTCATGATATCTTTTCTTGATTCTTCCAGAAGTTCTTTGACTTCGCTTACATAACTTTCGGTAATGTCGCTAGAGACTTTAGCCATAGACTTTACCTCCTTCAGGTTTTTTATGGAAATAGAAAATGCTGCCATCCATCTGTCTTTCTAAAACTGGCGGCATAATTGCAGAATCTATTTGTGCAGTTTCACTCATTGAGACAAAAAGTAATCCGTCGTCTGCAAGACACTTCTGTACAATTGTGCGAAGAATCCGTGCCCGCGTTTCCGGTGTAAAATAAATAAAGACGTTTCTTATAAAAATAATATTCTGATTTTTTGGAAGCAGCATGTCTGTAAAAGGTGAATCTATTTCTGCAAGATTCATTTGAATTGTTTTTACACAGTCTTTTATATCAGCTGGAAAATCAACACGGCCATCGCTGCGGCGGTAGGGAATAACAAGAGGCTGGAAGGTAACGCCGTCTACTGCACGTAAAGAGGTACCAAGGAAAAGTCCTGATTTGCAGTGTTCTAAAACCTTGGAGTTTATGTCACTTGCTGTAACAAGTGGTTTTATCCCGAGAGATTTTGCAAGCACTGCAAAAGAATAGGCCTCTTCTCCATAGGAGCAGGCGGCACTCCACATTTTCAATTCGCGGCCAGGAAACTTTTCACGCCAGGTTGGGAAAAACTTATCTCTTAGAAATATGAACTGCTTTTCTTCACGGAAAAAGTAAGTTTCATTTACTGTACTTTGATTGATAAAATTTTCCATGAGAACTTTGTCGTTAAGCAAAGCATTTTTATATTGCTGAACAGAAAGTTTATTCTGCGACAGATAATCTTCTAAAAAGTTTTTAATGCCTTCAATGTGGCTTGAGCGTGGAACAATGCCAGTGCGATCTGTAAGGATACTTACAAAATAGTTGAGTTCATCTTCTGTTAAAGCAAGTGTCTTTTGCTCAATCATTTATGTGTAAGCTCCAGAATGCGTTTTGGAATTGATCCACGAGGAAGTACTTCACGTGCTCCACCGAGCTCTATTGCAGCTGCCGGCATACCAAATACCGCGCAGGTCGATTTATCTTCAACGATAGTCCAGCCGCCTCTTTCACAGATTACCTTGCAGCCATCCGCCCCATCTGCTCCCATGCCTGTAAGAAGAACAGCCAGAGTATTTGACTGGTAGATTGTTGCGGCACTTCTGAAAAGCTTGTTTACTGCCGGACGTAAAAATCTCTCTGGTTCTTCATCTGAAAGTTTTAGGATAGGGAGTCCATGAGGGCCTTCGCAGTCGACAATAAGATGGCGGTCTGCAGGTGCCATGTAGACAGTGCCAGGCTTTGCTACTTCTCCGTTTTCTGCAAGCTTTATGCGAAGGTTAGGGCAGACACTTGAAAACCATTTTGCCATGTTTTTATCTGCCCCGATTTCTATATGCTGAGTGTATAAAATTGGAAGAGGAAAATTGTTTCCAAGGGCGGCAAGTACTTCTGAAACGGCCGTAGGGCCTCCGGTTGAAGCTCCTATGCATAAAAGTTTATATTCTTTCTTGCCGCCTTCCTGACGGCTTCCAGACAGAGAAGAACGGGTTTCTATAGATTTAAGTTTATCTACAAGGTTTGAAAAGAAGTCGTCGTTAAACTCTTTTACTCCAGGTTTTGGAATGACTTCGGCATGAGCTTGCAGACGGGAAGGAAAATTGCTTACCGAATCCAGTGCCTTAGAATCAGCCATAACAATAAGCGGAATCTGCATTTCCTGGGAAAGCTTTTTTAAGGCTATGTTTTCAGATTCATCAGTAAGATCTGTTCCGGTGATTACAGCATCCGGCATCTGGTTACGGGCAGAGTCTACAATTTTATTGCAGTTAGAGACAGATGCAATAATCTGAATATCAGCGTATTGTTTGAGGTTCTGTTCAATAATTGCGCGTACAACGGCAGAGCCGTCTGCAATCATAATCTTCATGCCCTGCACCTCCTCATTTCAGTTTTATAAATCCATTAGAAAAGAATTTTCTTAAAAGTAAATCCGGTGAAACAAGAATCTGCTTGCGGAGAATTTCCGGATTTTTCTTATCCTTGAGAAATCCTATTCCGTTTATACCACAGTCGTTCTGCATTTTTCTTATTCCGTGAGGAATCAGGTGCAGGGAAGAAATATCCATAATCTTACTGGATATTGAGGTGTTTACAGAAAGGGCAAGATTTCCGCTTGCAGGGAAGGCTGTTTCTGTATAGCTTACAATGGATTCTCTTACATCATTTGCAAAATCCTGCATGCGCATTACCAGTACAACATTACAGTTTTCAATAGATTTACATGCAAAGGTCTGTTCCAGAAGAGAACCTATGTGAATATGAGGTAGTGTTTCCCGGTTGAAGGCAATGCTTTTTACATCCTTATCAACATCCAGATAGATGCCAAAGCCCACATATTTGCTTTGAATGAGAAAATCTACTGTGTCATAGGCAATACAGGTAAAATGATTATGAGCTTCCAAGTTCTTTCCTTATGAGCAGTTCAAAAGCGTTCGGGTTAAGGGCAGGAATTTCTTCGTCGTTATAGCCGAGCGTTCCAAGGAAAAAGCCTTCGTCATTGCTGTTAGGAATCAGATTTAATGCCTCTTCTTCAATTTCTGTAAAAAATAAAATGTCGGAAATGTGAAGGGAAAGCTGATCATCATCTCTCTTGAAAATCATAAAAAGAGGTTCCTTTGGAGGTGTAACATCATCCTCTCCAAGCAGAGCCTTGGGATTGATTACAGTAAAAGGGTCTCCGCGGCGGTTGAGAACACCTTCGATATAGGAAGGCATAAAAGGCAGTTTGTAAACTGAAACATCACGGATAATTTCAAGCACATCACTTGAGCGAACTGCATATTTTTTTCCGGCAATGGAAAACATAAGCCAGGTTGTTTTAGGCTTTTCTTCAACAGCTTCTGTTGAAACCTGAGTTTGTTCTTCAAGCTGGTCTACTATTTCTTCGTTCATGCTTCCTCCTGCTTTTTATTGCCAAGTTCTGTGGCAATAGTCTTGAGGTTCTGAGAAGTTTTAGAAATATGCTCTGTTGCGGCTGTAAAGTTTTCTACACCGGAAGCAATCTGCTTGAGGGTTACAAGAATCTGTTCGCTTGCAATTGCCTGCTGCTGAATGATTGTTGTAATTTTTTCTGCGCTTTCTGCTGTAATTTCAGAAGCGTTCTTTATACTGCTGAAGCGTGATTCAAGATTCTTTGCGCTTTCAACACCCTGGGTAATCTTTTCTGTTCCGTTTTCACTGGCAAGAATGAGGGCGTCTGAGGACTGCTGAATCTCGTTGATCTTTTCTTTGATTTCTTTTGTACCGTCAATGATTCCGTCTGCAAGGCGGCGGATTTCTGTAGCAACAATGTGGAAGTTCTTTCCGGCTTCACCTGCGCTGCTGGCTTCGAGTTCAGCATTAAAGGCAATGATTTTTGCCTGGTCTGCAACCGAGTTGATGAGGGTAACAATATCCCAGATGTTTTCAATCTTATCACCAAGAGCTTTGATTCCGTTGATGGTGTTGAGGTTTGTATCTGCAATCAGCTGAAGCTGCTTTACATTTTCTTCTATGTAAGAAACGCCTTCTGCAACGTCTCCGTTTGTCTTTGCCGCAACTCCAGAAACGTCTTTGATTTTCTGAGAGATATCTTCTGAAAGGGCAGTGTTGTCTTCCATTGTTGTAACAATTTCTTTAACGGCTGCACTCTGGTCCTGGGCAGTGGCAGCGGTTTCCTTTGAAGAAACGGCCAGGTTCTGGGTTTCTGCAATCAGCTTGTCACTGATATCTTTTTCTTTTGCGTTTGTACGGTTAATGATAAAGGCGAAGAATAAGAGACAGCCGAAAATCAGAATGATTGTGATAATAAGGATTATATTGAAAACTCCTGCCAGCTGATTGGTATAATCTGCCATAGGGCCTTCTATGATTACAAAGAAATCACTGTTTCCGATTTTTCTTACTGCAAAGAAGTGTTTGCTGGTTACAAAGCTTTTTGCTTCGCCATCAAGATATTCCGCAGAAGTGTATTTTTTTAATGCAGAGTCTGCAAAATAGTTTTCGCTGCGGGCAATTTTTGGATTATGTCTGGTAATATAATTACCACTTTTATCTATAATATTTGCATTGGTATTATTTGTGAGATCTAATTCATCTATAAAATTCAACAGTTCTGAGCCTGAATAATCACCTCTTTCCAGGGAAGTGCGGGTTTCATATTCAACCTTTTCACATACAAAGCCCATGCTGCTTTTTATGCTTTCATTGATTATAAGTCCCATGAGCTGACTGAAAGCAATAATGACGAACAGTGCGACTACTGCAAGAGGAGTAACAATAATCAGCACCTGCTTGAAATTGAGAGAGAACAACTTCTTCTTCATATACACTCCTGTGTAAGGCCATCTATCAGACAGCCAGAATTTACATTAGTTTCTGACATTGAGCATTCAATGCCGGTTACACTTTTTTAGATGTCTATATGAATGTTTTTAAATTGTCTTTGTATTAATAGTATAAATGCTTATGGCTTACTTAGCAAATCTTTCTGCAGGAGTTACAAACCACACGGCTTCCATTGTTGTGTCACCGTCGTTCTCGAGAACGTGTGGAGAACCTGAAGAAAAGGAAACACTGTCTCCCTCTTCAAGAATGTATTCCTGACCGGCATAGGTGAACTTGGCACGGCCTTTAAGTACCAGACCAATTTCACGGCCTATGTGTCCAAAGGAACCGTGGTGAGTGTGTGAACCAGCAGGAATCTTGATAATATAAGATTCAGTAGACTCTTCGCCGGTAGGGGATTCCGGGCGGGCCAGTTCTTCGTAGATTACCTCATCTTCTTTTACGCTGGCACGCGATTCTGCACGGATAATGTGAACCGGGCGCTTTTTGCGGTATTCTTCAAAAAGATATTCGAGGTTGATATCAAGTACATCTGCAAGAGCGAGCAGGGTGTCGATTGCAGGTGAAACGTGGTTTCTTTCAATCTGAGAAACAAGACTCTCACTTACGCCGGCACGCTGTGCTACAACTTTGAGTGTATAGCCTCTGTGCTCGCGAACCTGACGGAGTTTTTCTCCAAAGTGATATGGAACTTTTTTTCCTGTCTGCTCGTCGTCAGTTTTGTCGTTTTTATCAGGATTTAGCGAAGGTGTCATTGTTTTGTTTCTCCTTGTTTTCTGCGGTTACAAACTGGATAAAGTAATCTTCCAGTGTTTTTTTTGGGCCTTCCAGATGCAGGCGAGCTCTTGAACGGGCGTTATCGCGGCGGATTGTATACATTGAGTAGAAGTCGCGATAGTCTAAGCCCGCATCGGCCTTAACGTGTTCTCCCAGGAACTTTGAAACTTCATCACGTCCAATGGCTGGGATTCCTTTTGTTTTTAATATAGAACGAAGAGATTGAATCTGTTCGGTAGAAATACCAAACAAAAACTCTTCCATTGCCTGGGAAACTCCGTCGTCTCCCATTTTCTGCTTGATAAAGCTGATCCACTGGTCATCCATCTGCATGGAAATAAGCAGAAGCTCACTTGTTCCCATCATAGTACCAAAGGCAGGTGCAAGCTTGCGGCGGGCTGTCCATACAGACTGCAGAATAGGCGCTACATTTTCACTGGTTTCATCGTTCCAGTGTTCCCAGAGAAGAAGAAGCGAAAGTGCCCATTCGCGGCGGAATTCCATAGGCTGTTCAGTATCAGAAATCAGGTTCAAATATACGTCCTCTGCAAGCAGCGAGAACATAGAAAGAATTGTTTCTGTATCAAAGGCCTTGGAAAGCTTTTCATAGTCTTTTCCAAGGTGGCCTGTATATTTTGCAAAATTAGAAAGGGTATGGGCCTTTGCAATAAGAAGGCTTTTTCCAAGAACTGCTTTTGAAGGCAGTCTCAAAGTGCGGTCACCGGCATCCTGGTGCTTAATCAGCGATTCTATAAGAGTTGTGCGGGTACGTGTGCCGCCTGCCAGCTCAGAGCGTTCCAGAAGTGACGGGAATTTTGAAACCGAAGAATCTATGGAATTAAGATCCATAATTCGGTTCACAAAGGTCTGGTAGTGTTCCTTGTCGTTTTCTTTTGTATAATCCAGAAGTTGATTTATAAGATCGTTCTGCCGGTCGGTAAATGCACCATTATTATCAGCAGAATCTACATCTTCTGTTGTATGATCGAGAAAGGAATTTATATCTATCTGCTCAAATTCTTGAGTATCCATTTTGTTTTGTCGCTTGAAATCAGAAACTTTTTAATTATACTAAAACGTTTAATTTATACTAAACCTTAGTTCTTCTATTATAAATCAATTTTTTTATTTGTCTAGCCGATAATTTACCTATGCAGAAAAAAATAATTTTATTGATGATTATTTTGATGGCCGCAAAAATCATGGTTTTTGCACAGAATTCCGCAAACTATTCTGGAGAATCTGCAGGATCTCAGACTGCTTTATATACGGAAAAACAGCAGCAGCTGCGTATAAAAGCCAGTGATATCTGCCTTATTCCGGATAAGAAAAATGGCGGCTATCATCTTTATGTAAAAAAGACTGCAAATGTTAATTCAATTCTTCTTACAGAGACAACTAAAGACCCGGAAGGAAAGAACGACAGCTATGCTTACCGGGCAAAAGACTATAATAAAATAAACGGAGACGAAATCCGCTATCTGGATGGTAAAAAACTTGAGTCTGAAGGGGCAAAATACAGCCTTGTGGACTCAACAACAGAAAAAACAAGCCTTTTTGCATCTGCCGGAACTTCAGACCAGGTGGAGGCCTTTCACATCTATATTCCAGAGACTATAGTTTACGGTTATGAATGGTCCCGCCACGGTGAAATCAAAATAGGTAAGGGCACTTTTATCAATATCCGCTCCTTTGAAAAGCCTTATGCAGACTATACAGGGGATTATATGGATAGTCCTTTTATGTTTGATTTAAAAGTGACTAAAAGAGTGGTAAAAAAGCCTGCACCAGAACCAAAGCCGGCACCTGCTCCAGATCCTGAACCAGAGCCTGTAGAAGAGCCAGAAGCTCTTGATGAGCCCGAAACAGTCCTTACAGATGATTATAACCCACTTGCAAGTGAAAAGTTTAAGGAAATGTCTGATGATATCATCTATTCAAAGGGACCTGAAACAATTATAGATGATATCCGGGGTCTTCTGGTAGATATTCAGGATAAAGACAATCTGGACCTTGTGTTTGCAATTGATGCCACAGGCAGTATGAAAAATGATATTGATAAACTGAAAAGCGAAATGCAGCCGCTTCTGACGGAGATTTTTGCAAACTCTCCCGGGGCCCGCATAGGTCTTCTTTTCTATCGCGACTATGGCGATACCTTTAAGTACAGGGAGTTACCGGTAAAAGTCTTTCCATTTACTTCGAATTTTACAAGCTTTTCAAAGAATCTGAATTCTATTCGTATTTATGGAAAAGAGGGCGGCGATATTCCGGAAGCAGTTTATGAGGCAATGTATGCTTCCTGCGAATTTTATTCCTGGAGAAATACAGCCCAGAAGAAGATTATTCTGATTGGAGACGCAGAACCCCATCCGACTCCGCGTGGAATCGGAAAATATTCAAAAGATTATGTAATGGGGATTGCAGAAAGCAGAAAAATCGAAATTCATTCAATTCTTCTGCCACGAGATTAATTATCCGGATAACTTATTCTGTAACAGGGGCTTTTTTTGCTTTAATTTCCTGTAGTTTTACTTCCGGAATCTGATTAATGCTGATATTGCAGAGCTTTTTATAAGCGCCAGGCAGCATAGAAGCATAAGCATCATAAATAGAAAGAATTTCTGTAAAGGTGTCGTAAGCCTTATCGTATTTGCGTGATGCAAGGTAAACGCGGCCAAGTTCATATTTTGCTTCTACATAGATAGAAGGATCTGTACCAAAGCGGTCAATTACAGTGTTATAACACAATTCTGCTGATTTATAATCAGAGTTGCTTACATAGTTCTGACCCATCTGAATTATCTGAGCAGAAGTTTTATCTTCTGGAATTTCTTTAAGTGTTTTGCAAGAAGTAAAAAGAGCAGCAAGTGCAAGAACTGCTGCAAGAGTAATTAATTTTTTCATAGTGCTAGAAGTGTACCTCAAAAATAGTTTGTAATTCAAGTGCTCCATTTGTCTAACTTAACATTGAGCCCTGAATCTGATAATATAGAAGAGATGAAAATAAGATTTTGCTTGATTTTATCTCTGCTGTTTATCATAGGTCTTAGTTCCTGTGCATCAGTTCCTGCATCTGGCGAAGGTGCTGCACCGGCTGTTCAAGACTCTCATAAAGAAAAAAAACAGAATCCAAAAAAGTTACTTTTCGAAGACTGGAAATATAAAGGTTTTGGGCAGGCGCTTCCTGTCTGGTTTGAAGCTGCTTATAATGATGATGAAGAAAAGCTTGCAAAGGCTCTTCCTCAGCTGGCAGGGCATAAACTTCTTGTAATCCGTGGTGAGGGAGTGAACAGTGATCAGGCAGATAAAGTTTTGAAAATCAAAGAGGAAGAAATTCCTTCTGATTATATATTATATGATTCAAGCTGGGCTTTGTTCCGAAAGGAAAAAAGCGGAACTTATATTGCCATTGCGGTGTTTTATAATTAAGGAGTAAAACAGATGAAAGTTTTAGTAATTGGTGGTGCCGGATACATCGGAAGCCACGTTGTAAAAGAAATGATGAAGGCTGGACACGAAGTAACTGTATTCGATAACCTTTCCAGCGGCCTTCGCTGCAATCTTTTCCCAAAAAATGATTTTATCTATGGAAATATTCTGATTGAGCGCGACCTGGACCAGGCTTTTGAGCGTGGTTTTGATGCTTTTGTTCACCTTGCTGCATTCAAGGCTGCCGGTGAATCTATGGTTGCACCTGAAAAGTATTCCATCAACAACATTACAGGTACTTTGAACATCATGAATGCAGCTGTAAAACACAACTGCAAAATCATGATTTTCTCTTCTTCTGCTGCAACTTTTGGTGAACCACAGTACCTTCCTATGGATGAAAATCATCCTCAGAAACCAATCAACTACTACGGCTTTACAAAACTCAAGATTGAAGAGTTCATGGACTGGTATGACCAGCTTAAGGGACTTAAGTTTGCAGCCCTCCGCTACTTCAACGCTGCAGGTTACGATCCAGAAGGAGAAATCCGCGGACTCGAACAGAAACCTGAAAATCTTCTTCCACGTGTAATGGAAGCTGCTCTTGGTCAGCGTGAGCTTAAGGTATTCGGAAATGATTATGATACACGCGACGGAACCTGTATCCGTGACTATGTTCACGTAACAGACCTTGCACGTGCTCACGTAATGTCTCTTGAATACATTGCTAAAAATCAGAAGAGCTTGAAACTGAACCTTGGAACTGAAAAGGGAACAACTGTAAAAGAGATTATTGATGCTGCCCGCAAGATTACAGGTAAGCCAATTCCTGCAGAAGATGTTCCACGCCGTCCTGGTGACCCTGCATGCCTTTACACAACTTCAAAGCTTGCAAAAGAGCTTATCGGCTGGGAGCCAAAATATTCTGATGTTGATACATTGGTTAAGACTACTTGGGAAGTTTATAATGTGTAAGGCCGCTGGCGGCCGGTGTTAAATCGGAAAGCGTTAAAAAAATTGCGAAAGCAATTTTTAGCTTGACCCTATAGGATTTATATATGAACTCACACGATTTTTTGAAATCTAACGAGCGCGAGATTGTTGCGCTCGAAACTCTTCTTACTTCTATTCCTGCCATTGCCCCTGAGGGTGGTGGAGACGGAGAAGAGAAGAAGGCTGCGGCCCTTGAAGGCTGGCTGCGCGATAATGGCTTTGATAAAAACGGCTGCTCTATTGAGCGCTTTGAAGCTCCGGACAGCCGTGTAAGTGCAGGTGTAAGACCTAGCCTTGTTGTAACAATTCCTGGCAGCGATGACAGCCAGCGTGTCTGGGTAATGGCTCATATGGACGTTGTTCCTGTAGGAGATCCAAAACTCTGGAATACAGACCCCTTCAAGCTTGTTGAAAAAGACGGCCGCATTTACGGGCGCGGTGTAGAAGATAATCAGCAGGGCCTTTGTTCTGCTGCTTTTGCCGCTCTTTACTATATTAAAAACGGCCTTGTTCCTGCCCACACTGTAAAGCTTCTTTTTGTAGCTGATGAAGAAAACGGCAGTGAGTACGGTGCAATCTGGCTGATTCATAATACTTCACTTTTCCGTAAGAATGACCTTGTCCTTATTCCTGATGGAGGAGACAGCGAAGGCCGCACAATTGAAATTGCAGAAAAGAATCTTTTGTGGCTGCGCGTTCACGTAATGGGTAAGCAGACTCACGGAAGCCGCCCTGACAGCGGCGCAAATGCCTGCCTTGCAGCCTGTGCACTTTCTATGAAACTGAACGGACTGGAAAAGGTATTCAACAAACATGACCCGCTTTTCGAGCCGGACTATTCTACTTTCCAGCCTACAAAGCGCGAAAAGAATGTAGACAGCATCAATATAATTCCTGGAGAAGATACCTTCTGCATGGACTGTCGCATTCTTCCTTGTTACAAACTTGCTGACGTTCTCTCTCAGGTAGACAAGTGCTGCCGCGAGGTAGAAGTTGAATACGGAGTAAAGATTGAATACACAACTCCACAGAAGTCAGAAAGCCCTGCAACACCTGTAAGTGCGCCGGTAGCTCAGAAGCTTGCTGCTGCTATCAAAAAGGTTCACAACATTGATGCTAAGTTTATTGGTATTGGTGGTGGTACTGTAGGTGCCGAACTTCGCCGCGAAGGAATTGATGCGGTTGTATGGAGCACCCTGGATGACCAGGCACATCAGCCGAATGAATACTGCGTTATTGATAATCTGATTAAAGACGCGGAGACTTTGATAGAGTTCTTTGCGAACTAACATATCGGCTTAGAAAATAAAAAGGGGCCCAGCCAAACGAGGAATGAGTTTGTCTGAGCCCCTTTTTATTTTCACGCCGTTACGTACACAAGAAAACTTTGAAGTCCGGCTTTTAATAAGATTATCAAGAAAGCCTTATATTCCTTTGACTTCTTTCAGGGATTAGCGAACCTTTAAGAAGATTCCAATAATCGCACAAGTAATCAAGAGCTGAAGAATCATGAACTTGAGAAGTACCTGTGTTGGAGACCAGCCGCGGTTCTTTCTCATGTGGTCGTGCAGAGGGAATCTGATGTTTTCGAAAATCTTGATTTTGAAGAAGCGGAGAAGGAAAACCTTGAGAAGGCCCATGCCGCCGTTAATCATAATGATTGATGAAGTGGCCAGAATGATAAATGGGTTTCCGCTGATCATTACACCAACTCCAATAAAATAACCCAGGGCGCGGCTTCCGGCATCACCCATAAGACAGTGGCTTGGGAAGGCATTGTGCCACAGGTAGCCCATTACAACTCCAGCCATTGCCATAAGCAGAACTGCCCAGTTTGCACCGGCAGGTAAATGCTGAATCAAAAGATAGGCTGCAATATCCTTGTGACCAAGAACAAAGTAGAAAAGAATACCAAGAGTAAGCAGGGCAAGAAGAACGAGGGTAGAAGAAAGACCGTCTACACCATCAGTACAGTTTGTAGTGTTGATGGAAGCCCAGAGCATAATTGTACTGATTACAATATAAATAATAGGGTTTACTGCAACTTCATTTGCCAGGAAAGGAAGCCAGAAGCGTACGATTCCATCCGGAGAAATCTGCTTAAATGAGAAGTAAAGTATAAAGGATGTTGCAACACTTATAATCAGATCAAGGGCACCCTTGAGATATTCTCCCCAGCTTGTTGTGCTTCTGTCATCAAGATAGCCTGTAAGCATTGTAAGCCAGGTGATGATTATAATTGATGCGCGGGTCCAGTTCATTGGACAAATCAAAAAACAAAGGATAACAAAAATGGAAATGAAAACTACACCGGCTCCGGTTGGCTTTCCCTTTGCAGCCTCTGCGTTATCCTTTAAGGTGAATTCGCGTCCCCGGTCGTGTGGAAGAACATTGTAGAATTTTGGAATCAGCTTATAAGAAAGAATAAAGCCAAGATACATTGCGAGAGTAATCAGCACTGCATAAGATGTAAGAAGTCGGGCTGGACCCCAATACTGCTGAAGAAATTGACCAAGATAGAAAAGCATATAAACCTCGATATTTACCTTTAGAATGAAAGGTGTGTCATACCTGTGAAAACCATGACAACACCGTGCTCGTTACAATAATCTATAAACTCATCATCGGAAGAAGTTCCGCCTGTCTGAAGAATTGCCTTTACACCGCTTTCCAGCAGTTTTTTTGTGGAATCGCAGAATGGAATGGTACCATCGCAAACAAGAATCTCTCCAAGATTGCTGGTATCCAGATCATGGCGCAGACCAAAGCTTTCGTCTGTATGTCCGTTAGCACGTTCGGTGTGCTTAAGGGCTTCAAACCAGACACCATCAATTGCACGCTTTTCAGAAGTGCAGCCCTGAGAAATCCCGCAGATAGAATTCTGTTTAAGAAGAACAGCAGAGTAAGAGCGGGCTCCCATGGCAAGCAGCATTCCAAAAACAAGCTCATCAGTTTGAACCTGTGAAGGTCTGTTCTTTGTCTTAACCTTCCATTGATTAAAGAGAGTATTGTCCTTTGTCTGAATAAGGAGCCCGCCATTTATATAATGGCCTTCTACAGAGATGTTTGTCACCTTTGAAGAAGGAACCAGCTTTGTTTTTTTATTTTGTGAAAGAATCTGTTTTGCATCTGTTGTAAAGCTTGGCGCTACAATTGCGGCAAAGTTTCCTTTCACAATTTCTTCTGCCGCTTCACCATTTATTACGGCTGAGCAGGCAAAAACTGTGTCTGTAGTTGTTACTGAATCATAGGTGAAGGTAGACTTAAATGATTCCAGAACATTGGTTGCATGAGAGGCCCCAAGAATTGTTCCGAATTTTACAGCCAGAGAAAAAACTGTTCCAGTGAGTGGTGTAAACTGTGTGGTAAATTCATAACCATCGCTGTTTATACTCTTTACAGTCAGCTGGTCTTTGAGGAGGGCAAAGAGTGAATTAATCTGGCGCCAGGCATAAGAGATGTCATTTACCAGAGTATAGGTTAAATCTTTTCCCTGATATTTAAGGAAGTTTCCGACAGAGCCTTCTTCTGCAGGAGATTTATAAAGATATGCCGACTGCTGTGCGTTCATTCCGCAGTGAAGCTGAAGCTCGCGCTTGAATGGCAGCATCATATAATTCATAAAAGGTTCATTGAATTTCGGGCTTTGCAGAATAGAAGCAGAAAGACCTGCGTCATAGGCAGAAACCATATTCAGTGCCTTAGCAGCAAGATAGATTCTGAAGTCTTTGGAAATATTTCCAGTGCGTATCTGTATCATTGCTTCTTTGTAATCTTCCGGATCTGTAAGAATCAAAAGATTTTCATAATTTCTAAAGGCATTGCGGAGAACTGTAGAAACAAAGAAGTTTTTAGGACAAAGCTGATTGTCGAACTGTTTTGAAAGAATAGAAGTGTTGATTGAAGGAAGAAGATTCATGCAGACAATAAAGATGTTGTTATCCTCATCATCCGGATGAGAAATATAAGTTTCATCTTCATCATGATACTTAGTCATCATAACCCGTCTTACAAGCTTGGAGGTGTCTGCCATAAACATATTGTTTTCTGACAGTGCACTTTCCTTTGTTACGGGAATTTTCTGCTTTCTCAGGATTTCTTCTGTCTTGTTTGCTGAAAGAATAATCCAGCCTTCAGCTGCAAGAAATTCGGCAAACTCCACGAGATTTTCTGTGTTTTCAACGTGAATTACAGCTCTCTTTGTCATAGTATTATTTTAGCAGAAAAAGTACTGATTGAAAATAGACATTAAAATAATGTAAAATAAGCGTATGAAAGCTGTAGCAAAAAAGTCTGTGCTCTCGGGACATATCACTGTTCCTGGTTCAAAAAGTCATACAATCCGTGCCTTGATTTTAGCCGCAATGGCAGATGGTACTTCTCATATTTCAAATCCGCTTCCAAGTAATGATTGTCTTTCCACCGCTGCCGCAGTCCGCAAGGTTGGTGCAAAAGTTGATTTTGGAGATGATTCTGTGTGGACCGTACGCGGAGCCGGAAAAAATCTGCATTTACCTGAGGACCAGATTGATGTAGGAAACTCAGGTTCCCTTATGTACTTTTTGTGCCCGGTACTTTCAACCTTGCCGGGCCAGTGCACTTTTACCGGCGATGAATCTATCTGCCGCCGCCCTGTAAATCATCTTATTGATGCTCTCTGCCAGTTTGGAGCAAAGGGCCGCAGCTTAAATACCGCCGCGGACGGCTCTGCCGGAACCACTCCGCCTTTTACCTTCTGCGGATCGATTGATGTAAATAAAAAGCTTGTAACAGAGGGGGCTCTTTCACAGTATATTTCAGGCTTTATGATGGCCGCTTCCCGCCTCAATGGTACTTTGAAAATGGAGCTTACAAATCCAAAGGAAACTCCATACCTTACAATGACAAAACTCTGGCTGGAAAGCCTTGGAGTGCCGGTACAGATAAGCGAAGATTTTAAGAATATAAGTGTACAGGGCCTGACAGACGGCAATGGAAATCCTGAACCTTTTAAGGCCTTTGACCGCGCAGTTCCTTCTGACTGGGAAGGAGTTGCTTTTCCTCTGATTGCTGCTTTAATTTCTGACAGCTCAATAGTTATTGATAATGTCGATGGTTCTGGCAGTCAGGGTGACGATAAAATTGTAGAAGTTCTTAAGTCTGTTGGAGCTGATATAGACTGGCGCCGAGACCAGGGACAGCTGCTGGTGAAGGGGGGAAAGACACTGTCTACAGCCGGTTTACCTGAAGGTCAGCTTACAGTTGAAATGTCTGCCTTCCCGGATGCAATCTGCGCCCTTGCAGTTATTGCCTGCTTTATGGAAGGAAAGACTGTATTTACTGATATTGATATCTGCCG
>SFOB01000125.1 GCA_004554075.1 Treponema sp. | reverse complement strand
CCACAAAGATTCTGAAACAAGTTCAGAATGACATTATTTTATTGGAAAAAATTAATATCCTGTGTTAAAATTATTTAAACTATTTAACAGAGGTTTATTATGAAGAAGTTCATGCTGCTGCTTGTTTCACTTACCCTTGCTGCAAGTCTTACTGCACTTGAAGTAGATGAGAACGAGCTTAATTCCACTGGTGATACTACAATCGAATTCATTAACTATACAGGCCCACATAAAGTAATAGATTCAATTGCAGCAATCAAGGCAATTGGTAGCGGATTGGGAAGTCAGATAGCAAAAGATCCTGCTAAATTTGCTTCAACCGCTAAGAACCAGAAATACTATGTTATTCATGCTGTTGATGAAAATGAAACCGGTAAGTTTGATGCTGATATCCTTTTTATTGGCTCAGATGCAACAGTTGACCATATTGTTAACCTTAGAAGAATTATTTCTGCATATCTTTCTTCTGCATACGGTTACAGTGAAAAAGATGCGGATACACTCGCCGTTTTCATTACTGTTTACAATGCCGTTTACCGTGGAAAACTTGATACCTTCAAATCAAAATATAAGAAAGTTGTAACTGATAATCTTTCTGCTGATAACTGTGGTCTTTCCGTTAATTACAAAGACTGGCCAGGAAAATCAGAAATTATTATCCCTCTTTATGATATTAAGAACGGTGGACTTTCTACTGTTGATACTTCTGTAATCAGCGATTCTTCTGTTGTTGATTCGATGAAGGAAGATGATGACAAGAATGTTGAAAGCCGTAAAGATATGGTAGACATTAAGGAAAGAGAAGCTGATGCTGCTTCTGAAAAGGCTAAGGAAGCTCAGAAAGAAGCTGTAAAAGAACAGAAAAAGCTTGAGGAAGAAAAGAAGAAAACTACTGAAGCTAAAAAAGAGGCTGAGCAGGCTGAAAAGAAAGCTGAAGAGAAAAAGAAGGTAGCCGAAGAAAATCCAAAGGATAAAAAGGCTCAGGAAGAAGCTAAGGAAGCTGAAAAGGAAGCTGAAGAAAAGAAGCAGGCTGCAGAAGAACAGCAGAAAAAGGAAGAAGAACAGAAGGCTAAGGCTGAAGAAAAGCAGCAGGAGTCTAAAGAAAAGCAGGAACTTGCTGATAAAAAGGAATCTGAAGCTCAGAATGAACGTAAGGATATAGCAAAAGACCAGCAGGAAGTTCAGAAGAAAGAAGCTGAACAGGCTCAGATGAAAACAGAGTTTGGTGTTATTCTTTCAGACGAAGCAAATATGCTTTCCCGCCTTGTAAAGTTCAACATCGAAAACGGTGAAGTTGTAAAGAACTCCCCTGTTGCCCAGATTCGTAACCGTACTGTTTATAAAGAAGGCGACGGATTTATTGCAATTGCCGGTGAAAGCTCTAAGAAAGGAGCTGTAAAACTTGTAACAATTTCAACAGATACTCTTGAAATCAGCGGTGAAAGCGACAATGAAATTGCAGAAGATTCTGTTCTTATTAAAGACGGAAGTGAATATTACTGTGTATTAAATGAAAGCGGAAAGTTCTATCTCGCAAAATTCGGCGGAGACCTTAAGCTTAAACTTAAATCACAGATTACAGTAAAATCGGGAACTCCTGTAACTGTAGTTGACAGCGGAATTGTAGTAACCGACTCCAACGGCCGCCTGAGACTCCTGGATAAAAAAGACCTGTCAGTAATCTCAGATAAGAATGCTGCTGACGCTAAATAATTCCCCGTTAACAAGATATTGATAATATGTTCCTGTGTAATCGCTAAACTAGAAAATAAAACAGATTACACAGGAAATTAAAAACTTATTACGGAATAAAAAAATAGCTTTAGAATCATCATTCTCGATTCTAAAGCTATTTTTTTATGGGAGTAATAAGTTTTTGAGATTCTATCGGCAAGCACAGCTTGCCTCTGTGCCATTTTTTCGATAATCCTAAACCGACCCTTTCGGCTCGGTTTTTAACGGATTTTCGATTTTAGGCATCATCTGCTTTATTTTCAAATTTAGAATAAGACGGCAGGAACATAATATCAATATCACCACAGGCACCGTTTCGCTGCTTTGCAAGGATAATCTTGGCATCCTGAGCTGCAATAGAATCTCCGTCTTTAATACGGTCACGGTGCAGGAACATTACAACGTCGGCATCCTGTTCGATAGAACCGGAACCACGAAGCTGAGCAAGGTTTGGTTCCTGCCCTTCTGCATCACGGGCAACCTGACAAAGAGCAACAATTGGAATTGAAAGCTCTCGGGCCAGAGCCTTAAGAGATTTAGAAATTAAAGATACTTGTTCAAAAACAGGAGCTGTTGGATCATCTGTAGAAATAAGACCAATATAGTCAATGAATATAATCTTTACCCCCTGATTTTTTACCATACGGCGGGCTACTGCACGTAAATCAAGAAGTTTCATGTTTGGTGTATCAACAGTATAAAGAGGTGCTTCAAACCAGCGGCCGGCTGCATCCTGAATCTTTTTTACGTCATCAACTTTAAGCATACCGGAACGGATCTTCTGCATAGGAACACGGGCTTCCTGGGCAAGAAGACGCATACCGATTGATTCATACGGCATTTCAAGTGAGAAGAAGCCGCATGGAATACGCTTTTCACAGGCGATGTTCTGAATCATGGAAAGTGCCAGAGCTGTTTTACCGATAGATGGTCGGGCACCGATAATAATCAGTTCTGAGTTCTGGAATCCAGAAGTATAAGTATCAAGTTTTGCAAAACCTGTTGGAACTCCTGTAAACTGATTTTTGCTTTTATATCTTGCTTCAATCAGTTCAATTTCCTTAACCATAATATCCTGTGCAGAATAAATTGATGTAGTTTCATTCTTTTCTGCAAGGGCAAAAATCTTTTGTTCAGCTTCATCAAGCAAAGAATTGCTTTCTTTCTGTAAATCAAAAGATGAAGCTTTAAGTTCTGAAGAAATATGAATAAGGTCTCGGCGGGCTGCTCTGTCGAGTACCATTTCTGCATAGTAATCAATATTTGCTGCAGAAGGAACTGTGTCTGTAAGGGATGCAATGTATGCTGCCCCTCCCGCCTGTTCAAGTTTACCTTCTACTGTAAGTTCGTTTATAAGGGAGATTGTGTCACCGGTTGCGCTTTTTGTATATAACTTTACCAGTGCGTCATAAATAATCTGATTCTGGAGAGAATAAAAACGGTCTGGACGAAGATTTGAAACAACCTCAGCCATTGCGCCCCAGTTTAAAAGAAGGGCTCCCAGTACTGCCTGTTCTGCTTCAATATTGTGCGGCGGTACTTTGTCGTTTAATGATGTATCCATTTTTTAATCCTCCCGATAAAAAAAGCCGGTATACTTATTGTAATACCGGCCCTTAATTAAAGCAAAGAAAAATCTGAATTATTCAGCTTTTTCTTCAGCAGCTGGAGCTTCTTCCTTTGCTGGTTCAGCTTTCTTTTCTGCCTTCTTAGCTTCTGCTGGAGCAGCACCTTCTACTGGCTGAGCTTTTACAGCAACATGTACTTCTGCAACCTGTGCTTCGTAAAGCTTAATTGTAGCCTTGAAGTTACCAACAGACTTGATTGTTGAACCAGGGATTTCGATTCTCTTGCGTTCAATTTCAAATCCGAGCTTGTTGAGTGCTTCTGCAACAACATTTGAGGTAACTGCAGCATAAAGTTTTCCGTTTGCTGCTGCTGGCATTGTAATTTCGATAGAAGCAGCTTCGAGCTTTTCCTTAAGGCTTGCAGAATCCTTTCTCTTCTGCTCTTTGCGAGCTTCGATTTCAGCCTTGCGGCCTTCGAAAATTGCTACTGTAGCTTCATTGTAAGGTACAGCAAGATTACGTGGAAGAAGGAAGTTGCGTGCATATCCGTTAGCAACGTTTTTTACGTCACCCTCTTCACCAAGTGATTTAACGTCTACGTTAAGAATTACTTTCATTTGTTTCAAGCTCCTGTTTATTATTTACACACGGCTCGGAGTATGAGCCGGTGCATTAAATTTAAATTTTAGGCTAGTCAGCAACGTATGGCAAAAGACAGATTGAGCGTGCGCGCTTAATAGCCTTTGCAACTTCACGCTGGTGCTTTGCACAAGTACCTGTGATGCGGCGTGGAAGAATCTTACCACGTTCTGTCATATAGCGGCGGAGTGCATCTGCATCCTTATAGTCAATCTTTGCTTTGTTAGCGCAGAAACGGCAAACCTTCTTGCGGAAGTATGTTTTGCCTTTAGCGCGTCCATCACGATCTTCTTCACGACCTTCAGAAGCGCTAGCTTCAGCCATTGCAGCTTCCTGTGTCTGTTTTTCTTCCATTTCCTGTGTATTTTCGTCAGACATAATTATTACCTCTCAATTAGTCAATTAGAATGGGATATCTTCCGGGAAATCACTTCCAGTATCACCGTATGGTTCTGATGAATAGCCACCGCCGAATCCACCATTTTGTCCTGCATTGTTAGCTGGCTGGAATCTTGGAGCACCCCCTGCCATCTGGCCTGAGCCCTGGCTGTTATCTCCGCGTCCGCCGAGCAACTGTACATTGTCAGCAACGATTGTTATTCTGCTCTGCTTCTGTCCATCTTTTTCCCAACGATCCTGCTTCAAGTGTCCTTCAACACAAATCTGCTTTCCCTTGGTAAGATATGGTTTTAAGTTTTCGGCTGTTTTTCCCCAGATTGTAATGTTGAAGAAGTTTACTTCATCAACCCACTGGTCGCCGTTTTTCTTAGCTCTATTAACAGCAATGCTCACATTTGCCCTTGCCTGTCCGTTTCCAACGTAACCAAAGCTTCTTTCATCAGAACCAAGATCCTGTGTAAGACGGCCAATAAGAACTACGTGATTCAAGTCTGTCATTTAAAGCTCCTTTCCGCTTTGTGCGGGTTATTCTACTTAGATTCTTTTTCGTCGAGTTTTACAAACTGATACTTCAAAAGATTCATATTGATTTTGAAATCTTTTCCAATTTCAACGATTTTTGAAGGATTGAGTTTCATAGTGTAGAGAACAAAGCGTCCCTTCTTCTGTTTGTTGATCTGGTAAGTAAGGTCGCGGTCGCCGAATGCTTTTTCTTCTTCGATTTCAGCGCCGAATTTAGCGAGAGTGCTTTTTACGTCGTCAGCACCTTTTTTTGACTTTTCATCATCGAGTGGATAAATAGTCATCAGTTCATACTTTTTCATAAGTATCTCCTTGATAAATTGCCTGCCATATAGCAGGATTTCAGGAGGCAGTGATACAATCCTCTTATCAACGATTTCAGACTGTAAAACAAAACCAGCCGGCGAATGGCTTTTGCGGTTTTGTTCCTCCTTATGGATAAAGAGAATCATATTTCAGATTCCCAAGGGGTGTTCTGATAATATAACAAAAAAATAAATTAGGGTCAATTCATAAGGGACGCTCGGTAAGGGATGCTCGGATTACTTGCCGATTTATTTTTACTATATTATAATGATTTTATGGCTAGCAGAAAATCCATTTTCATTTTTCTTATTTCTCTTTTCTTTATACATCCCCTTTCAGCTTATTCATCACGTAAAAAGGTAAAGGATGATGATACTGCGGCATTAGAGCGTCAGCAGGAATTGATGGAAAAACGTGCCAGAGCAGAAGCTGAAATAGCGGAAAGAAAAGCTAAGGCAGAACGTGAAGAACAAGAAAGAATAGAACAGGAAAGACTTGAAGCAGAACGCCAGGAAGCAGAAAAACTTGAGGCAGAAAGATTAGAAGCAGAACGCATTGCTCAGGAAGAAGCTGAAGCAAAGGCTGCAGAAGAAAAACGACTTGAAGAAGAAAAGCTTGAGGCTGAAAGAATAGAAAAAGAAAGAGCTGAAATGGAAGCCCTTCAGCAGAAAAAAGAACAGGAAATGCTGCAGGCTCAGATGGAAAAAGAGCTTGAAAATCAAAAAAAGCCTGCTGAAAAAAATCGCAAGGTATATCTTAGTGACTATATGGTTTATGATATTGAAACTATAGATGACG
>SFOB01000124.1 GCA_004554075.1 Treponema sp. | reverse complement strand
TCTTTTAAGACTCCAGACAATCCTCTGGCTCATGAATATAATTGCTCCGGCTCTTGTAATTGGTTTTGCCCTTATCTTCCAGCCGGAAATCCGAAAACTTTTTATTCGTATCGGTCAGAACGGCTGGTTTGCTTTTGGTTCACGTTCAAAACACACTTATGTAGACGCAGTACTTATTGCAGCAGAAATGCTTTCTCAGCAGAAGCGTGGTATGCTTGCAGTTTTTATGCGTCATACTCAACTTGAAAATATCATCCAGACTGGAACAAGACTTAATGCAGATCTTTCTTCCAGTCTCCTTATGACAATTTTTGGAAAAGATACTTCTTTGCATGATGGTGCCTGCTTTATTCAGGGCGGTAAACTGATTGCGGCCGGCTGCTTCCTTCCAACTTCAGAGAACTACACAATCAAAAAGACCTTTGGTACCCGTCACCGTGCGGCCCTTGGCCTTTCCGAAGTTTCCGACGCAGTTGTTCTTGTTGTATCAGAGGAAACTGGTGCCCTTAGTCTGGCCTACGATTCCAAATTAAATTATGACTTAAGCCTTGAAGAGGTTCGAAAGATTCTCGAAAATCTTCTTGAAATTACTTCAGAAGCACAGGTACTGGAGGATACTGTAGATGAACACAAAACATTTGCTTGATAAAATCCTCGACAAGTGGCCTGCAAAAGTAATCTGCCTTGTAATTGCAATTTTTCTTTACTTTTTTCATCAGGCATCATTGATTGATTCAAAAACTGTAGTTGTCCCATTACAAATTATTGAAAACGGAATTGTAATGCATATGGGCAATGCTCCTAAATCTGTAGCAGTTGTTGTAAGGGCAGGTGATGAAACAATAAAGTCTCTGCATCCTTCTGATATATCTGCTTCTATCTGCCTTGATACAATCACAGAAAAGGGTACTTACAAGCTCCCGGTTAGTATAACTCTTTCAGACACTCTTAAGGCTTATGATCCTTTTGAAGTAAGACTTAAGGAAGATTCTGTTACAATTGATGTTGATAAAAAAGCAATAAAATATATACCGATTACTCCGTCTGTTGTTGGAGAAGTTGCCCACGGATATGAAATTGATTCCATTTCAATGAGTCCTTCTACAGTTGAAGTTGCAGGACCTGAATCAGTTTTAAATGCAACCGAGCAGATTTATACTACAAGACTTAATGTTTCAAATGCAGAAATCAATTTTTCTACAGAAACTTCCTATCAACAGCTGAACAAACTTTTAACAGTTCTGGATGAAGGTCCTTTTAAGGCTGAAGTAACCATTAAACCAAAAGCCATGGAAAGGATTTTTGATGATGTTCCTGTTGAAGTAATAAATCTTAATAATTCTCTGGAAATCAAGGATGAACTTCCTTTAGTTTCAATAAAGCTTTCTGGTACAATGCCGGTACTGGAAAATTACATTCTGACTAAGCATGCTGTTCAGATTAATCTTCGTGAAATTACTGAGCCAGGTATTTATACTGTACCTCTTCGCTATGTGCTTCCTGCTAATCTTCAGCTTGTAGAAAAGTCTGATGATGAGCTGACAATCACAGTTATCAAGAAGACAGAAGAAAAAGCTGATTCAGAATTGAATTCTGCAAATGCCGCAGATGCTGGTGGAGAAATGTAATGATTGCTGGTATTGGAACTGATATTGCAGATGTTCGGCGTTTTGAAAAATGGGTAAAAAATCCGGAAATGCTGGAACGTTTTTTTAATGAAAAAGAAATGTCTTCTGCAAAATCTGATTCTGCTAAATGCCAGCACTATGCTGTTCGTTTTGCGGCAAAAGAAGCTTTTTCTAAAGCCTTGGGAACTGGTCTTTCAGGCTTTAGCTTAAAGGATGTGTATATAACAAATGATGGCGAAGGAAAGCCTTTGCTGAATATTGAAGGGGCTGCTCTTTCTTTGATGAAGGAACGCCTGGGAGAATGCAATGCTTTTGTGAGTCTTAGTCATGAAAAGGATTATGCAATTGCATTTGTTGTTTTAGAAAAGAAGTAAGGCAATAAGTAAGGGGGAATAAATGGCTACAAAAAAAGCAGGTCCTGAAAAAAAGGTTGGCATTTCTTACTGGTCAAAAGATAAGGTTGCATGTCCTGTCTGCAAAAAAGCTTTTGAACGTGAGGTTATGCGAAGCGGTAATGGTCGTATGATTGCCGGTGGACTTACAGAAGAACTGCATCGTATTTATGAACCTTCTGCAAAATTCGGCCGAATATATCCTCTTATTTATGAAATTGGTGTTTGCCCTAACTGCTATACTGCCTTCTTCTGGAATGACTTTACAGAAAAAATTGATCCGGATGATGCAGATAAAATTTTTGAGCATTCAGAAAAGCGCCGAAAAGCCTGTGAAGAAATCTTCCCATATTTTAATCTCAAGCATGAAAGAACCCTTTATGATGGAACAGCAATGTATTATCTTGCCCTTATGACTTATGATGATATGGGCCCTTATACATTGCCTACTATGAAAAAAGCAATTCTGACCCTGCGTCTTGCCTGGCTTACTGCAGAAATTAACCAGCATTGTGCAGATCATAACTTTGATATTATTTCCCGAATGTTTTACAGCAAGGCTCTCTTCTTCTACCAGCAGGCAGTTATTAATGAAACTGAGCGTGTTGAAAAATCTTCAACTCTTAATAACATGGGACCTGATATCGACAAAAACTACGGCTGGGATGGTGTAATTTATCTTTGTGGTCTTCTAGAATATAAATATGGCCAGCAGGATGATATTCAGCTTCGCTTGAAAAAACTCAGTGAATCAAAAACTGCTATAGCCCGAATCTTTGGTTTAGGTAAATCTTCAAAAAGTAAACCGGGACCTTTGCTTGAGCATGCCCGCAATTTATATGATAATTTGTCTAAATTAGTTAATGATGATGAATTCTAATATAAGACCCCGAAACAAGTTCGGGGTGACAATATGTCATGCTGAACTCGTTTCAGCATCTATGTCTGGCGGTCTTAATGCGTAATATTCTTCTAACAATTTCTTATGACGGAACAGACTTCTGCGGCTGGCAGCGCCAGGATGATGCAAAGGGCGGAGAGGCCGGTCGTACTGTTCAGGGAGAAATTGAAAAAGCTCTTGAAAAAATCCATAAAGGAAAAACAACTCTCTATGGCTCAGGCCGCACAGACAGTGGTGTACATGCGGTAGGGCAGGCTGCAAATTTCTATTCACCTGTAGATTCAATGCCGGCTGAAAATTATATTCGCGCTCTTAATGCTTTTTTACCGGATGATGTTAGAATCGTAGATTCTCGTGAAGTTCCTGAAGACTTCAGTGCAAGAAAGTCTGCTACAAGCCGGGTATACAGATATTTTATTTCTACTGAATTAAACGGAAATGTAACTGCTGATAATCTTCGTTACTGCTGGCGGGTAAAAAATTATACTCCGAATATTGAAAGACTGAATAAATACTGCGAATGTCTGCATGGCGAACTTGACTGTTCTTCCTTTGCAGCCAGCGGAGACGACAGCGTCTCTAACAACCGCTACATCGACGGTGCAAGATTCTTTTTGCAGAAAGACCGTTGGGGAAAAAATCTGCTGGTTTTTGAAATTGAAGCAAATGCTTTTTTGTGGAAAATGGTAAGAACACTTACTGGAACTCTTGTAAATCTTGATAAAGATAATGCCCCCGATGATGCCATGCAAAAAATCCTTGAGGCTCACGACCGCACAAAAGCCGGAGTAACAGCGCCACCAAATGGACTCTTTCTATTCGAAATAAAATTTGACGGTATTCGAAGACATCTATAGCAAACTTACCGGATCCACATCATATTCAATATAAACATTCTGATTATGAGTGTAATCGAAAAGCAGCTTACGGGCAGCAGTCTGCAGTGGCACGATAGATGAGCCTTTTAATAGAATCTGATATCTCCAGCTGGAATTAATTTTTTCTATAGGACATTCTGCAGGACCAATAATTTCCATGCCGCGTGGAGCACCGTTTAATAAAATCTTTATTGCATCGCGGGCTGTTTCAGCAGCCAGCGCCTTATTAAAACTACGGAAAACAAGACGGAGAAGGCGTGAAAATGGCGGGAAGTCCAGCATTTCTCTTTCTGCAAGTTCAGATCCGTAAAAATCTTCTATGCGGTTCTGGCAGGCATAAAGTACAGGTCCTTTGCCTGGGCTGTAAGTCTGCACAATAACTTTTCCATCCGGGAAATAACGTCCGGCTCTTCCTGCAACCTGGGTAATCAGAGAAAAGGTTCTTTCACCTGCACGGAAATCCGGCATGTGGAGACCTGCGTCGGCAAGGATTACACCAACAAGCTGAAGGTTTGGAAAGTTTAAGCCTTTTGCAACCATTTGAGTTCCGAGCAGGATATCATATTTTCCCTGGCGGAATTCTTCGAGTGAGGTCAGAAGCTGGTCTTTGTTTTTAAGGACATCTGTATCAAGACGGAGCACGCGTGCATTTGGAAACTTTGCCCTTGTTTCTGCTTCAATAAATTCTGTTCCGAATCCTGAGCTTCCAATATCAAGCGAGCCGCATTGAGGACAGCTTTCTGGTGGAAATACAGACCAGCCGCAGTAATGACAGCGCAGGCGGTTTTCAGTTTTATGATATGTAAGCGGTACTGAACAGTTCTTGCATTTGAGTTCATAGCCGCAGGAATTACAGCGGAAAAAGTGAGTAAAGCCCCTGCGGTTCAAAAATAAAATTGCCTGATGTTTTTGCTGAAGAGTTTTATTTATCTGGTCTTCAAGAGGTTTTGAAATACAGCCGTCTCCAGGAAAGTAGGTGAGGTCTATGCAGGAAATGTGAGGCATTTCTCCACCAGCCAGTCTTTTTGTAAGCTGATGTTTTATGATTGCCCCTTTCTGCATTCCATACCAGGCTTCTACACTTGGAGTAGCACTTCCCATAAGAAGAGGAATTTTTAGTTTTGTGCAGCGGTGCATTGCTACCTGACGGGCATGGTAGCGGGGGTTATTTCCTGATTTATATGAGCCGTCATGTTCTTCGTCAATAATTACAAGGCCAAGATCCGGCACAGGGGCAAAGATTGCAGAGCGGGCTCCAACTACAACTCTGGCTTCTTTATGCATAATACGGTGCCATTCGCTCAGACGTTGAGAAGGGGTGAGTCCTGAATGAAGTACAGCTGCAGTATTACCAAAACGTTCTGCAACTGATTTTACAACCTGACCTGTAAGTCCGATTTCCGGGACCAGATAGATTACACCTTTTCCCATTTCCAGAATCTTTTCTGCAAGAGAAAGAAAGACTTCGGTCTTTCCAGAACCTGTCGGACCATATAAATAATGAAACAAAGGAGCGGAACCAGGCAATCCACTGGCGTTAAGTATTTCATTTACTGCTTTAGCCTGTTCTTCAGACAATTCATTCTTCTTCTTCTCTCCAACTTCTTCTTCAAAACTGAAGCCTCCGGCACTGCTTTCACGGCGGCCGCTTGGAATCATGGAAAAAACTGCCTCGCCAAGGGTGCAAAGATAATAGCGCGAAATCCAGGTGGCCATTTCAATCAGTTCTTTTCCAAAGAGAGCTTCTTTGTCTATGATTCTTTTTACAGGTTTAATTTTTCCTTCTTCAACCGGGCAGTTTTCAGGAATTTTATCAGAGATATTTATAATAAAGCCCTGAGTCTTTTTATTACCGAACATAATTTCTGCACGTTTACCAATGGCAGGAATAAGCTCCGGCTTTTCATTTTCTGGAGGAATATAGGAATAAGTAAATCCCTGGTTTACAGGCAGGTTCAGTATAATTTCAAGATACTGCATTAAGACCCAGCCCCTTAGTTGGATTTAATTTCGTCGAGACGTTTTTTGAAAAGTTTAAGATCTTCCCATGCCGGGCGTTTCAGTTCTTCGTTACGCAGTAAAGCACTTGGATGATAAGTTGGCATTACAGGAATACCGTTATATTCAAAGAATTCACCATGCTGGGCATTAATCGAAATGTTTTGTCAGGCGGATATATGCTTTGCCAAAGCGGATTTAAATTCAAATCCATCCCGAGAAGTCAATCCCGAATCGGATCGACCGACGGGCTGCGTGGCAGGTATTCGCGTAAACCATGAGCATTGACGCATATCAACGCACCGCGTTCCTGTCGCAATCCGCCATTTTAAAAATCAGGAAAGCGGAATGAAGCGAATAGAGCTGCAGTG
>SFOB01000002.1 GCA_004554075.1 Treponema sp. | reverse complement strand
CGTCAAAGATATAAAATTTGAAAATGGTGAGTTGAAGGAAGCTGCTTAAAACTTATGCCGATTCAAACTTCAATCCACAACAATTGACAATTTCTCAATAAAATATGAAAAGGATTATTATCTTGAAAAAATATTATTGGAAAAACCTGAAAGTGTTTATTTAATCACAACAGAATTTGTAGTAAATAAGAACAAAGAAAGAATAAATGAAATTTATAAAATTAATGGTATCTTTGAATTATCTTGTTGTTATATTAACACAATGGCAAAATTCTCTTTATATTTACTTACAAAAACACAAAATAATAAAGTAAAAATCTCAATATTTGAACAAAATGTTTTTCCTAGACCTAATATTTCTTTATTAGCTCTAGAAGATAATAATAACGAAAAATCAGATTCTAATGAGAATAATTTTTGGGGAGATCCTTCTGAATTATTAAATAAAAGAAAATTTATAACATATGATATATATCCAGATAAATATTTAAATTACTACAATCAGGTCTCTGAATGGATAACTGATAACAAGAAACCTAATGATTCTACAGAATATGAAATAAGCATTATTGATAAAGATTTATTTGATAAAAATATATTAACTGCTTATAAATATTCAAAGGATGTAATACACACTGAGAATGTTATATCAAAAGAAAAGACAAAAAAATTAATTGAAATCGCTGATATAATCGATTCAAATGATTTTAAGGAATCTGAAAAATACTTACCATTTTATGATGTAAATAACACATTTGATAAAACTTCAATAAAAAAAGGAAGAGTTAAGAATGTTTTATTACAAGCCAAAGATATTTTATGTTATAATTTCTTATCAAGTATAAGTTTCAAGATTGTTCCAGAAGATATGAATGATAAAATATATCTTCCTGAGAATTGTATAATTATTAGATGTAAAAACATTGAACCTTATTATTTAGTTTCATATTTAAATAGCAAAACATTTCAAACAATTAAAAAAAGTAAAGGAATTGGATTCTTTAGAGATATTGAGATAAATCAATTTAATAATTTACCAGTAATCATTCCAAATAAACCAGCAAGTTTTTACAAAGAGTTATTTTTGAATGTAAATCTAGAAGAAAATATTGAAGAAGATGATAACTGTGAATTTGAGGATTTATATCAAAAATATTATAGAAACGATTTGCCAATAAAAAAATATATTAATATAAATACTCTCTTAAAATCAGATTTGATGGATGAACTTAAAAAAATTATAGATAAAAAAGCAAAGAATAACATTCAATCTGATCTCGAGGAAATAAAGAATTGTATAAAAGGAAAATCATATAAAGCTGCAATTGTTTTAACAGGTTCCGTTTTGGAAGCATTCCTTATAGATTGGCTTTCTGAAATTAACCATGTTAATTATTTTGAAAATAAATTTCCTGCAAGAGATAAAAATGGAAATATAAAATGGGAACCTGGATTAATTGATTATATAAATGCAATAAACAAAATAAAAAAGCCTAAATGGCTTGCTTTTGAGCAAGCTAATGATATTCGTGATAAAAGAAATTGGGTTCATGCAAAATATTATATAAAAAAGGGAATTAAGTTGGATGAACACTTGTGTAGTGAAATGCTAGAATCTCTTAATGAAGTTATAAGAACTAGATGGGAAAATATAAAATAAGAGCCTCTTGCATGGCAAAAGACCAGTGGCATTTCTATAATACTAACAGAGGAGTTTTATATAGATAAATGTCTGATGTCTACAACTTGTAAATCTCCTAAACAAAAATCGATTCTTCATTCGTTCCATCTTCTAGTTCTCTTTGACGTAATTGTATAAGTTTTTCATAAATCGGTGTAAGAATTTCTACGCAAGTTTCATCACCAGATTCTTTTTTTCGGTTAATTTCAAATTCAACACTGTATCGAATAAGATTTCGTTCAATTTCAGTAAATTCGATTAATTTTGTTTTATCAGACATATAAGATATTATAAATTATTTTTCAAAATAATGAAAAAAAATTTGTCCCTGAAAAGATATTAAGTTCTGTCGTAATTGACCATACAATCTAGCTTAGACTGGAGGTCATAATGAAAATTAATACTAACAAAATTTATTATTCTCACAAAAGTGAAACCTGTATGAATAAGGATGGTAAACCACTATCTGTATATTCCACTTACAATGAAGCACAAGCAAGTGCTAACTATGTTGGTAAGGATTTTATACCTTATCACTGTTCGAAATGTGGAATGTATCATTTAAAACCTAAGGAATATTACTGTGAAAAAGTTATTCGAAGATGTGATTGTGTAGATCATAATGGCCAGCCAAAAGATACATATAAAACACAAGAAGATGCTCAGCGGATGGTAAGAATTCGATTAAAAGCAGGGATTCAATTAAATGTATATCCTTGTCCCATGGGTGAAGGTTATCATTTAACAAGCAGAGGTATATAATAGGAGTCGAATATGGAAAAGTTCTTAACAATTGGAAAGACAATACAGATTCTCACAAATACGATAAATCTTACATCATTTACTGAAGCAGAAGGTGCCAGATTTTATGATTCAAACAAACATAAAATAAGCCGAATGAAAGATTTTGATGTATCAAATATGAATAAAAATGATTTAGAAAATTATCTTGAATATATTAGAAAGGTTGTTGCATGGTCTGCATGGGCAACTGATAAAGGATATTTAAGAGGATTTCAGCAGACTGCTATGTCTGATTTTTATTTATTATTATTTCAGGCAGCTGCTTATAATATGCCTTTAGATAAAAACATGACGGAACACTTTTTCAGTTATGTACTTGCTAAAGTTTTATTCAATCAGATTTCCGAGTATATGGATAAACATCCTTCAGAGGATAAATACTATGCTATCTATTATTGTCTTGCAACATTCGAATTGTTTGGAGATGATGAAAGATATTTGAAAGACTACAATCCTATCGAAAGCATTTTTGTTTTACTATCTCACTGGGTGAAAGATATAAACCAACTTATAACTTTTTGGGAAGATCAGATTGCAGAAAAAGGATTACGAGATAGTCCTTTGAACTTACATTCATATATCAATAAGTGGAAAAAAGGAACAAAAATAAGTTGGGAAAATGTAAAACTTTTTTTCAATGAAAAAATGATTCCTCCAGAAGAGTTTTTTATTGATAATGAGAATATCAGAAAAGATGGATACAAAACATTCAAAACATCTTTGTTTTTAGGATTCATAATTTCTAATCTCTTTGAATATCTTGTAAAAGAAGAAATCATTTCAGAAGAGTCTTTAAAAATGATTAAGGATGGTGCAAGACTATATTACCGTGATTTTTATGTTATTAGAAAAGAAGGAAAACCAGAACATTCTGATGATTTTGAAGAAGAAGCAAAAAATAATCTGATGTTCAAAACAATGTTTTTAATGTTAGATGGTAATATGAGTCAATTATCACTTTTAGATTATTTAAACTTTGTTTATCAAAATCCCGAGTTTCCTATATTAAACAGTATACCAAATGGGGGCGTTGCGGGGGCCGGCCCCCGCAAGAAAGGGTAGCCCGCAACGAAGTGCGGGCGAGGGGAAGGCTTTCCCCTCCTTACAAATTTGAGGAACGAAAATGAAAATCCTGGTCAGTGCCTGTCTTGTGGGCGACAATTGTAAATATAACGGTGGGAACAATCTTAATGAGAGGCTGGTGGAATTTCTGGCGGCTCATGAGGTGGTTAAGGTATGTCCGGAAGTTTTGGGCGGGCTTGCGACTCCGAGGGCTCCGGCGGAAATTCAGAAGGGGCAGGTTGTAAACACTGAAGGCAGGAATGTCACTAAGGAATTTGAGGCGGGGGCTTTGAGGGCTTTTGAGATTGTGGAAAAGGAAAAGCCTGATTTGATTATTCTTCAGAGCAGGAGCCCTTCGTGTGGGATTAAGCAGATTTATGACGGCACTTTTTCCGGGCGGAAGATTGAGGGGCAGGGGATCTTTGCGGCTCTTTGCATTAAGGCGGGATATAAGGTTCTGGATATTGAAGATTTTGGGATACAAGGGTAAATTATTGCAAACGGAGTACTAGGAAAATGATTGAAATACGAACTGCTAGGCCTGAAGATGCCGGACGGCTTTTGGAAATATATTCTTATTATGTAAAAAATACTGCCATCAGTTTTGAATATGAGGTTCCTTCGCTCGAGGAGTTTCGCGAGAGGATTGTAAATATATCGGAAAAGTATCCTTACATCTGTGCGATTTCTGAAGGTGTGATTATCGGCTATGCTTATGCGGGGGTCTTTCATGCGAGGGAGGCCTACAAGCATTCGGTTGAGCTTTCTATTTATGTTGATCTGGAAAGAAGGCGGGGTGGCTGCGGCCGGGCTCTTTATGATGCCCTCGAAGAGCGGCTGAAGGCTCAGGGAATCAAAAATCTTTATGCCTGCATTGCCGTTCCTCCAAAGAAGGCTGATGAGTATCTCACCTTTGACAGCATGAAGTTCCACAAAAAGATGGGCTTTAAACTGGCCGGCCACTTCCACGCCTGCGGCAAAAAGTTTGACCGCTGGTATGATATGGTTTATATGGAAAAAATCATTTAACAATCACCTTGATTTCCACGTCTTTGAACTCTGGCAGGAGGTCGCGGTCTTCGGTCAGGTCGAGGACTGGCTCTCCGTCTATGTCGAAATGGACGCGGCGGATTCCGCTTGAACGTGGAGCGTCGGTTCCTGGGCGGGCGTGATAGGTATTCCAGATTTCGCCGTCCGGGTCGATTACGTAGGCGTTGTGACCTGTTCCAAATTCTCCCGGCATGCTGCGCGAGGTCAAAAGTGGGTAGCCTGTCTTTTTCCAGTTTTTGCGGTCCAGAAGGTCGCGGCCTTTTTCTATCTGAAGCAATCCAACAACATAAGATGTATCAACTGCGGCGCTCGAGAAAGTGATGAAAAGTCTGTCTCCGCGAATCAGTGCGAATGGACCTTCGTCGACAAAAGTGTGATTGTTTGCCCAGCCGTAGTCTGGTTTTGAAAGAACAACCGGGTCGCTGGCAAGCTTCCATGACTCTTCCGGATTCAGTTTTGCAATGTAAAGCCAGGCGCCCAGGTCCTTTGGCAGGAACTGTCTCTGTGACCAGATTACGTAATAGTCGCCCTGCCACTCAAAACAGGTCATATCCAGTGTGATTTCTTTTCCGGCTTCGCAGATGTCGCTTCCGTCTTTTCGGCAAACGCGTTTTGGTGCAGACCAGTCTTCGCGATTCATCGGATTTCCGCCTTCGCGCAGGCTCATGATGTGGCTTTCTTCCCAGAAGAATTCTCCCGGAGTTGCCGCATGGAAAATATAAAGACGGCCGTTGATTTCGTGGAATTCTGGTGCCCACAAAAGTCCGCCGATTCCTTCGAAGCTTGTAGAATCCAGAAGAAGAGTTTCGGGTGCTGTAACAAGGCCCTGCAGACTGTCTGCCTCGCGGATATAAAGTGTGTGATTCTGGTCCGCATCGTTTGTGGCGATGAAATAATATTTGCCATTCCAGAGGCAAACGTCAGGGTCGGCACGGTCGCGGGCAATCGGGAAGTCAAAATGTTCCTGATGAACTTTTCCGCGCAAAAGCTGTTCGCCTTTTTTTGAGAAGTCGATGGAGGTCAGGTCCCAGTCGATTTTTTTGATTGCGGCTGTTCCGTCGTTGTAGTGGGCCAGGGCTTTGATATCAGAAAGATCTGATGGGGAGGAGAGTGCGATATGGTCGTGAGCGGTGGCTGGGTCGAGGTCTCCGAGCTTGTCGCGTGGCTGACCTTCGCCGCTTGTAATGATTTCAATTCCGCAGTTTACTCGCTCGCCAAGCTTCTTTATCAGGCGATCGTAAACTTCGTCCGGAATCTCAATTATATTCTGAGGGTGAGCACCTTCGATTCCGCGGGCAGCCTGCTCGAGGGCGGCGGTTGGAGTGGTGTTCTGGCTCTTTATTCTATTATATTCATCAATTGTGATTTCATGGGCATCGGTATATTCAAGAAAATCAGTTGTCTTAAACAAAAAGGCTTTTCCTGCACATTCAGGATCATCTTCTCCATCGCCACCGAAACGGAGGGCCGCAACGGCAAAAGCACCGTCCGCTCCGCCGTCAGCTGGCTTGAAAATCACAGGCTCTTTAATTGTTTTCGGGTTCAGGCTTCCATCAGCATTTTCAGTTGCTTTTGCAAAAAGAACCCCCGAATTATGATTGAGGGCAGTGAAGGTAGCATCTCCATCAGCTCCAACAGCAAGATGCAGACTGTAAGCCAGGCGTGCATCATAATAAACATTATCAATTGGTTCTCGTGTGTATCCTAAAAGTTTTTTCATATTTTCACTATAATGCATTTGTGTGGTTTAGTAAAACGTTTAACTGTAAATTACAATAATTAGAGAGATTTTTACATTTTTCTATTTCGAAGTGACTTGTATAATTTATAATTGAGAAACTATAAGTAGAAAGTGGAGTTCTAAAATGAAGTTTTCTGTTCGGGCAGTTGATTTAGCACGCCATCTTGAGATTGTAAAGAATCATTCCTGCGATTATGACGAGGCCGGGGTTTACGGGCTTTCGGTGGAGCAGCAGGTGGTCGAAGGGGATGGTTCGTTGGCTTTTCCTTACAAAGTTCAGGTTTCCGTGAAAAATGACAGCGGGCGTGATTTTGAAGGAATCGTGCTGCTTGCGCTTGAGAGTGATGGGGCTGCGGGGGCGGAATGTCCGGCCGGTTCAGACTCGCGCTTTTATCTTCCGGGCTTTATGTATGGAAGTAACCGCGGGGATCAGCCCTGGAAGGTTGATTGCAAATTTCCTCGGCTTCGTGCGAGTGTGAAAAATCCTGCAGATTCTGACTGTCCTCTTTCTTCTTTTTATATGGTCCGCAGCGACAGACTTTCTCATCCGTGTGCGGTCATGCTTAGTGGCGGAAGTGCCAGTGGTTCCCGCCTCCTTGCCTTTCATACTTCTCCATATATTTTTGAAGGCAAAGATTTTGCCCAGTACGGTGGTTTTTACTGTAACGCAGACCGTGGTGAAATTGGCTTTACCCTTGGTTACGAAAACGCTCCCTGGCTTTTTATTCAGTCTCATACAATTAAGCCACGTCAGACAGAAGGAAATTATATAAAGCTTGCAGCAGGCGGGGAAATCAAAAAGGATTTTTATCTTTATGATTTTGAAACGAGTTCGCCGTTTGCAGTTCACGATGTAATCCGCAAGGTTTATGATTTTTATCACGAGGTTCCGCGTGATGCCGCATCTGTAGAAGAAGCAGTCAAAGATCTTTCTCTTGCAGTTTGTGATTATGCCTGGCTTAATGATGAAAAAATCTATTCGGGCTTTGTGCGCGAAACTGACAAGGCCGGCGTCTTTTCTTACAACAAGATTCCTTCCATCTCCTGGACAAACGGAATCGTTGTTGCCTATCCTCAGCTCGTCGCAGCTCAGCGTCTTAAAAATAAGAAAATGCGGGAACAGGCTCTGGAGTGCATAAATCATATTGTAAAGAACAGCCTGAATCAAAAATCCAATCTTCCTTACGAAACTTATGATGAGGCCCGCGGCTGGAGCTGTCATGGCTGGTGGTATGACGGAATGCATTCGGGCGGTCACTCGGCTTACCTCGACGGACAGTTTGTTTACTATCTTTTGAAGGCTTATCTTTTTGAAAAAGAAAATGGCAGCGTACACAAGGACTGGCTGGACTTTGCCGCTGGAGTAGTGCAGGCTTTTGAAAGAGAGAGAAATCGGGCTGGCGAGTATCCTTTTATTTTCTCAGAAGTTGATGGCACTGGAATTGAATATGATTCTTTGGGAAGCTGCTGGTGCCTTGCGGCAAGTGCGCTTTATGCGATTGTTTCTGGGGATACGGAGGGGCTGCCTGAACTCGAAAAATCTGCAGATCACTACTACAAGCATTTTATAGAAAGGCTGGAGTGTTACGGTTCTCCGCTCGACACAGACAAGGCTCCAGATAACGAAGGTGTTCTGGCCTTTATCCGTGCAGCCCGCTGTCTCCATCAAATCACCAAAAAAGAAGTCTATCTGGAATATATGAAGAATGCTCTGTACCAGGAGTTCTCTTACAAGTTCTGTTACAATGGTCGAATTACTGTTCCGCCTCTGAGCGAGATCGGCTGGTCTGCCTGTGGTGGAAGCATCACTTCTGTCTGCAATCCGCATATCCATCCTATGTCTTCTTCGATTGTTGGGGAGATGAAATATTTTGTGGAGCATTGCCTGGATAACGCCAGCAATGCCGAAGCCCGCCGCTACATTCAGAGCCGCCTGGACGACACCGTAAAATGGGGTTGCCAGACTTATAATCTGTTCGACGGCCAGTACGGCTACGGCAAAAAAGGCTGGATGTCTGAACGCTTTTGTTACAGCCAGGGCCTTGTTGTTGAAAAATATCCGGATGGAAGGCTTGCCTCTACCTGGTTTGCACTTATGCCTTGGGCTTCATCGAGTGTACTTGAAGGGCTGTTAGAAGTGAAATAATCAGATGAATTTGTTGCAATTCTTCTGTACAATATAATTCATATAGGAGATTGCGCACATGGATAATTTTGCAGATGAAAGAGATTTTAAAATTCTTGAAGCAGACAAATATACTTTTTTTATACTTGCACGCATTCTGAAAAGAGACTGCGAACTGCTTTTAACCGATCACAGCCGCATGATTATCTGTTATTCGCAAAGTCCTTTTCCTGTATGGATCTGGACCGCTGATGACGCAACTCCGGAAGAAATGGAAAACGCTTACAAGTTTTCTGATGAACATGGATTTCTGGCCGGAAAATACGGCATAAACATGAAGTATGAACTTGCAGATTATTTTATGAAGCGTGCTGCCGGAGAGGGGAAGAAACTTTCTATCCTTAAAAATATGTTCGCTTACGACTGCCCTAAACTTGTAGATGAAGAAAAGCTGACTAAGGCCGATGGAGAACTTCATCATTGCACTCTTGCTGACTTAGACGTATTTACAGATTTTAAGGAAAACTTCCACACAGAACGACAACTTGAGATGAAAGACAGGGCTGGTTATAGACAGGATTCTCTGGTACTTATTGAAGATGGGCATTCATATCTATGGAAAAATGCCGAAGGAAAATTTGTTACAAGCTGCATTTTCAGAGTGTCTAATAATTTAGCAAGTCTCAGTCTTGTTTATACTCTCAAAGAATTCCGCCGCCGCCACTACGCAGAAAATCTTGTTTATCAGGTTTCAAAAGAGGCGGTAAAACAGGGTCTGCTCCCAACCCTCTACACTAATGCTGATTACGCTGCGTCAAATGCCTGTTATACAAAATTAGGATATATTCTTCGCGGTAAGGTTTGTACGATAGGGTAAGACCTAAAGGGAGGTGTTCATGGGACTTGAAGATTTTATTTCAAGCAAGAATATCCGTTTAGACCAGCAGCTTAAGTTCACTGCTGAAATTGATAAGATGACGGGTATTTTGAGACGAACTATGCTTATTGACGGTTCGCGTCGTGAGAATGATGCGGAGCATTCCTGGCACATTGCAGTGATGGCTTTGTTATTTTCAGAATATGCTATAGAACCTGTTGATGTAGCCCGTGCCATAAAAATGTGTGTGGTTCATGATTTAATTGAAATCTATGCGGGTGACACATTCGCCTATGATCCTGTTGGAAATAAAGATAAGGAACAGAGAGAACAAGCTGCCGCTGACAAGCTGTTTGCAATGTTGCCCCAGGAACAGGGACAGGAAATCCGTAGTCTTTGGGAAGAATTTGACGAAATGAAAACTCCTGATGCAAAATATGCTGCCTGTATGGATAGACTTCAACCGTTTTTACATAATACTCTTACACAAGGACATACATGGATAGGAAGCGGAACAAAGCGTTCTAATGTCGAAAACCGAATGAACGTCGTAAAAGAATTTATGCCGCAGGTATATACCTGGGTAGAAACTAATATTGAAAATGCAATAGAAAAAAAATGGTTAACTCTAAATTAGGCACCGCCCTCATCATTCTTGCAGGATGTTTCTGGGGAAGCATGGGCATCTTTGTAAGAAAACTCGGGACATACGGCTTCAGTGCAATTCAAATTGTTTCAATCCGCATTACACTGGCGGCTCTGATTTTTTCTCTGGTCCTGGTGGTAAAAGACCGCAGGGGCTTTAAGATTTCGCCAAAGGATATTCCTCTTTTTCTTGGCCTCGGTTTTGGAAGCATTCTCTTTTTTACCATCTGCTATTTTACCGCCATTACTATGATGCCGCTTTCAACTGCTGCGATTCTGCTTTATACCTCGCCGGTATGGATTATGCTTATGTCCATTTTCTTCTTTCATGAAAAGCTGGACAGAAGAAAGCTGATTGCGCTGGGCCTTGCCTTTGCAGGCTGTGTTCTGGTTTCGGGAATCTCTGGAGAAGGGATGACTGTGACTGGTCTGCTTGTTGGCCTTGGCTCTGGAATCGGTTACGGCTTGTACAGCATTCTGGGCAAAGTTGCCTTGCGAAAATATTCTTCGTACACCGTTACAACTTATACCTTTATTTTTGCGGCTGTCGGCTCATGGATTATTTCCCGACCTGCAGATATGATGGGGAAATTTTCGAGCGCGCCGGACTTGGGCTTTCTGATTTTCTTCTGCTTCCTTACTGCCTTGATTACCGCAGTGATTCCTTTTTTGTCATACACCCTCGGCCTCGAAAGTGTAGAAGCGAGCAAAGCTGGAATCATCGCAACTATTGAGCCTATGGTTGCAACGCTGATTGGAATCCTCGTGTTTGAGGAGAAGCTGACTATTATGTCAGGTGCAGGCATTCTTCTGATTTTGGCATCGGTTGTAATTTTGACAAAATCGGGCAAATAAGGAAGGTGTAATATATGAAGATCGAACACGTTGCTTTATATATAAATGATTTGGAAAAAGCCAGAGATTTTTTCATCAAATATTTTGGCGGAAAATCTAACGATGGCTATCATAATAAGACAACTGATTTTCGTTCATACTTCATTTCTTTTGATGATGGTAGCCGGCTTGAAATCATGACAAGACCTGAACTTGCTGATACTCCAAAAGAATTGAACCATACAGGTTTCATCCATCTTGCCTTCAGCGTGGGCAGCAAAGAAAAAGTTGATGAACTCACTGCCCGTCTGAAAAACGACGGCTACGAAGTTCTCAGCGGCCCAAGAACCACCGGCGACGGCTACTACGAAAGCTGCATCCTCGGCATCGAAAATAATCAGATTGAAATTACGGTTTAATATAGACAATACTAGAATATATCATTCGGAAATTCATTCGGAAGGAAATCAAAATATTCGGAAGGATATCAATTTTTGTTGACATCCTTCCGAAAGTATTTATACTGTAGGAAACAATAGATGTGATGGAGACGTATTCACATGAAATCCTGCAAAGAAATATCAGCGTTATGGGGAATATCAGAGCGTAGGGTTACACAGTTCTGTAAGGACGGAAAGATTCCCGGTGCTGTGAGAGCCGGTAAGCAGTGGCAGATACCAGATGATGCAAAACGTCCTTCAGACAGTCGTATCGTTACCGGTCAATATGTAAAGACAGAAACTGAGGAAGGGAAAAAGCCACTTCCTGTTGGAATATCGGATTATATCCGTGCCCAGTCTGAATACTATTATGTTGATAAGACTTTACTGATTAAAGAGTTTCTGGATCGTAAATCCTTTGTTTCATTATTTACCAGACCTAGAGGTTTTGGAAAGACATTAAACATGGATATGCTTCGAGTATTCTTTGAGATTTCAGATGAGGATACAAGCAAATATTTCACTGACAAGGCTATCTGGAAGTGTGGGGATGAGTACAGAAAACACCAGGGAAAGTATCCTGTAATCTATCTGACTTTTAAAGATGTTAAATATGATTCCTGGGAAGCAACGTTTACAAAGATTGCAGGACTTTTGCAGGAAGAATTCGGAAGACACTCAGAACTTAGGACTAGTGATAAACTTGAAAAATACGAAAAAGATTATTTTGAAAAAGTTCTAGATGGACGGGCAGATGTGGTAGAACTCTCTACCTCTCTTCAACGACTATCCAAAATGCTTGCTGAACATTACAGAAAAGCTCCTGTCATCATAATTGACGAATATGATACTCCGATACAGGAAGGATATTCAAAAGAATTTTATGATGAAATCATTGGCTTTATGAGGAATTTCTTTTCCGGCGCATTTAAGGATAACAGTAACTTATCCTATGGCTTTTTGACCGGAATACTGAGAATTGCACAAGAAAGCATTTTCAGTGGTTTAAACAATCTTACCGTTAATTCCATTATGGATGAAGAATATGATGGATTCTTCGGATTTACTGAAGATGAAGTGAATAAGATGCTTGCATATTATGGTGCATCGGATAAGGAAGAAGAACTCAGAAACTGGTATGACGGATATTACTTTGGAAATAAGGAAATTTATAATCCATGGTCTGTAATCAGTTATCTTTCTAGGGGATGTTTACCACAGGCGTATTGGGTCAATACCGGAAAAAATGAAATTTTGGAAGATGTACTGAAAACTGCTACAGATGATATACAAGAAAAATTGTTCTCTCTCCTGCAGGGTGAACGTGTTATAGCTAGAATAGATCAAAATGTAGTATACAGATCCCTCACTGAAGACCCTGCGAATATCTACAGTCTCCTTTTGGTAGCGGGATATCTTAAAACACCAAAAAAGGAACTTCAAGGAGATGGAGCATGGTTGTGCGAGGTTTCAATACCGAATCGTGAAATAGCTGCTGTTTATAAAAGTGAGATTCTCTCGCATCTGATGCAGATTGGAGCAATGGGAAGGGGCACAGCAAATAAGATTGCTGAGAGCCTGTATGCACATGATACTAAGAAACTTCAGGATGGAATTGAAGAATACATGATGAGAAGTATCAGCTTCTATGATGCCGGAGCAGAAGGCTTTTATCATGGGTTGGTATTAGGACTCGTGGCATTGATGGATAATCAGTACAAAATCAGATCAAACAGAGAATCCGGTGATGGAAGATATGATATCAGTATGTTACCTCGCGAAAACAAATATCCTGGGATGATTATGGAACTAAAATGGGGTAAAGATTTAAGCGATGAAGAACTGGATACATTGTCAGCGGAGGCTCTTAATCAGATAAATGAGAATGCGTACGATACAGAAATGAAAGAAGAAAGAATACCAGACATCATAAAATTCGGAATTGCATTCTCCGGAAAAAAACTTAAAATACGAACGGAATAAAATAAGAGAAAAATGATTACAGAGATTACAGATTCAGCTGAAAAACAGGCTATTGCAAGAAAAGTACTTGAGGCTCTTACCGAGTGGTTTGAAGTCGAAGAGAGCAGGGAAGGTTATATCCGCGATTGCGCAAACTGGACCTTTCTGGCAGCAAAGGAAGATGATAAGATTCAGGGATTCCTGTGTCTGAAGAAGACAGGAAATGCCACAGTTGAACTTGCCGTTATGGGAGTTATGAAAGACTTCCATCGAAACGGCATCGGCCGCCAGCTTGTAGAAAAAGCCAAAGAAGTTGCAAAGGCTCAGGGCTATGAGTTCATGCAGGTAAAGACTGTGAAGATGGGTATGTATGAAGATTACGATCGGACCAATCTCTTTTACATCAGCTGCGGCTTTAAGGAGCTCGAAGTATTCCCTCTCCTCTGGGATGAGGCCAATCCCTGCCAGATTTATGTGATGGCTTTGTAAAGAATTGCAACCAAAGCTAACATTTTTTCTCTAAAAAGCATACTTTAATTGATAGACAAGTAAGATTTTCCGTCTTAAAATTAATGTTAGGATTAATTGCGAATGTGAGATTTGTTATACAATCGCAAACAGAGTTTTGGAGGAGAAAATGAGAAAACACTGGCTTGATAATATCAGATGGGTTACAGTTCTGATTGTCGTTATTTATCATCTTTTTTACATGTACAATGCAGAAGGAATTGTTGGCGTCGTTGGAAAAATTACTTCCATGGATGTTCAGTGGTTTGATACTTTTATGTACATTGTTTATCCCTGGATGATGGTGCTGCTTTTTATTGTATCGGGAATCAGTTCGCGCCTATATCTTGAAAATCATACAAACAAAGAATTTGTGAGAAGCCGCACTACAAAGCTTCTGGTTCCTTCCACAATTGGACTTCTGGCTTTTCAGTTTATTCAGGGTTATGTAAACATGAGTCTGGGTGGATACGGCGGAGAGTTCGACCAGGCACCTCTTTTCTTCCGTTATCTGATTATGGCTCTTTCCGGAACGGGAGTTCTCTGGTACATTCAGGTTTTGTGGTTACTTTCTTTGCTTCTGGTTTTAGTAAGAAAAATCGAAAAGGACCATCTCTGGAATCTATGCGGAAAAACTAACGTGATTGTCCTGATTCTTTTGGGCGCTCTTGTTTGGGGTGCCGCTCAGATTTTGAATACGCCTATTATAGTTGTCTACCGATTCGGACTTTACGGCTGCGTCTTCTTCCTTGGCTACTTTATTTTTTCTCATGACGAAGTTATTGAGAGAGTGAAAAAATGGTTCCCGCTCTTTGCGACGGTTGCCTGCGGTTTATGCCTTGCTTTCTGTATCGTTTATTTCGGACAGAATTACGCCGACGTTCCTATAAACAGAAGTCCGCTTTTCACACTTTTCGCCTGGTTTATGAGTCTTGCCATAATCGGTGGTTTTGCCCGCTTCTTTAATTTTGAAAACAATGTTACAAAATGGTTCAATAAGCGAAGCTGGGGACTTTACGTTTTCCATTATCTTGGTCTTTCCACTGTGGCTCTTTTAATCGGAAAGTCTGAAAGCATTCCTGTATGGGCAATTTACATTTTGAGCCTTGCGGCAAGCTTTGCACTGGGCTACGCATTGAACGAGATTATAAGCCGCATACCATTCTTCAGATGGGCTGTATTGGGAATCAGTAAGAAAAAGCCCGTAAAGGTTAAAGAAACAGAAGGGAATGACAATGTTCAAGGATAATTTAATTCACCTTAGGAAAGTGCAGAACCTCACCCAGGAAGAGGTTGCCGAAAAAGCGGGTGTCTCCCGGCAGGCGGTGGCAAAGTGGGAATGTGGAGAAACCGTTCCCGACATCGAAAAATGCCGCCTTCTTGCCGAGCTCTTCGACGTAAGCCTCGATTCTCTTGTGAATTATGAACCTTCCGGCTCTGAAGACCTGGGCCTTCCTCCAAAGGGAAAACATATGTTCGGTGTGGTAACCGTGGGTGATAAAGGACAGATTGTTATTCCTGCAAAGGCCCGAAAGATTTTTGACATAAAAACCGGCGACCGCCTCTTCGTTTTAGGAGACGAAGGGGAAGGTCTTGCCCTTATAAGTGAAGAAAAGTTTCTGGCTATGGCAGAAATGATCAGAAAGGTCGCCGGAAAATAAGGGACTCCCTTTGCGTAATCTTCGAAAAAAACTATAATTAGAGTATGGAAAAAAATCTTATCTTTTCGCAGGAACGCAACATTTCCTCGGCTTTTATCGACAGTTCACTTAAAATGGGAATCGCTCAGACTGTTCTTATGATTCAGGACAATCTTACAGAGTGTTTTAATATGCTCGACTGTGACGGCGTAATCTACCGCGAAAGATATAACGCTTTCTGGGTTTTCACTAAATCAAAGATTCATTTTGAAAAGCGTCCGACCTGGCGTCAGAAGATTGATGCCTCAACTTTCCCGATCGACAATGCAGGATTTAAGACTCACGTAAATACAGTTTTGCGCGATAAAGACGGCTCTGTTTTGATAACAGCAAATCAGGAAGCCTGCGTGCTTGATCTGGAAAAACATCGTCCGGTAAAAATCACAAACCTTAATTATCCAAAAGAAGGTTTCCCGGAAGCAGCTTACAACGAACCTTTCGAAAGATTTGATTCAGATTTTACAGAAGATGATTTCAAGTACGAGCAGGTAATCCGAAGTCAGCACATCGATATGTCTCATCACATGAACAATATTGAGTACATAAAGCTTGCCCTCAATGTTTTCACAGACGATTTTCTTCTTGCTCATGAACCGGATTCTCTCGAAGTTCATTACACCGGCGAAAGCAAGGAAGGTCAGACTCTGCGTGTTTACTCCAGAACAAAAGATTCTTCAACTCAAATCATAATCAAAGAAAGCGACAGAAGCGTCTTTGAGATGAAGATCCAATTTAAATAATGGAAGTAAACTACGTAATCCAGAAATCCAGACGACGCTCAATGAGTATCCATGTGGCTGATGATAAAAAAGTCATCGTGAAAGTGCCGCTTGGAACTCCGACATTTATCGCTGAAAACTTCATCAAAGAAAAGAAAGACTGGATTACCAAGCAGATGGAAAAGGTAGAAAAGCAGACCGCACTTGCCGATTCCATGGGCCCGCTCACCGAAGAAGACATCAAACAGATTAAAAAAAAGGCGAGGGTAGTAATTCCGCAAAGGGTAGAGTACTACGCAAAACTCGCCGGTATTTCATACAATAAAATCTTTATCCGCCTGCAGAAGTCCCGCTGGGGAAGCTGCTCGGTAGACGGAAATCTCAACTTCAACTGTCTTCTTGTACTCATGCCGCCAGAAGTTCTGGACAGCGTAGTGGTTCACGAACTCTGCCACCGCCGCCACATGAATCATTCTCGCGACTTCTACGACGAAGTGCTCCGCATTTTCCCGGATTATAAGAGATGCAACAAATGGCTAAAACAGAACGGCGGCGCGTATTTTAAGAGAATAGATTTTCACACTGACAACACACAAGGTTCATTATAATAAGGAATGAGCGTATCGTGTGTAATAAATGTAATTCCATCTGCCTTTGCTTGTGAAATCAACAATCTGTCAAACGGATCATGATGTTCTGGGGCATTGGCTGAACGTGTTAGAGTATCGATTGTAAAAACATGGTCTTTAGATATTGGATATTCTTGAAAATCCTGATCTTCGCAGAATTGAACAAAATCTTTTGCAGAGAGTGTTAGTTTATTTGGATTTCTACCATGTTTAATTGCAACTTCCCAAACTGAAACCAGACTGTAATATATTTCATTATTCTAATCTTCTATGAGATCTATAGCTTTTTGAGATAGTCGGCTGTCGCCTGTCAAATACCAAATTATAATATGTGTATCGCAAAGTATTTTCATTAGATTGCTCCAAATAACTGTGCGATTTCTTCGTTATCTTCATCAAAATCTGTTGGATAAACAAATTTTCCTTTCGCACTTCCAAATTGTCGTTTTTTATTAGGAAGGGAAGCACTTTGAGTCTGAGTTTTTTGTGTACGATTCATAAGCTTTGCAAGAAATTCCATAAGAGAAAGCTGTTCTGTAAATGATAAAAGTTCTAGTTGATTTTCAAAATTCTTTAGTTCCATAGCTGACATCATAAGCCTCCTTGTATTGAAAGATATTTATAGTATAACACTTTTTGTTAGATTTGTGGAATTCTTTTATAATAAAAGCAGGCGTTGCGGGCGGCGTTTGAGCCCGCAGAGGGGGTAGCGTAAGACCGCTTGCGGGCTAGAGCGAGGGGGAGACTTCCCCCTCCTTATCTATTTTTTATCCTTTAATAATCATTTCATCTATGATATTCTTTATATTATGCAAAAAGGTCTTGTGATGGAAGGCGGAGCTATGCGCGGCATGTTTACTGCCGGCGTGTGCGATGTGCTTCTGGAAAATGGAATTGATTTTGATGGTGCAATCGGCGTTTCCGCGGGAGCGACTTTTGGCTGTAATTTTAAGTCTAAGCAGATTGGTCGTGCCATCCGCTATAACAAACGCTTTTCGCACAACTGGCGCTATTGTTCCTTCCGTTCATTTTTCCTGACCGGCGATCTTTACGGTGCCGATTTCTGCTACAATCAGCTTCCAAATAAACTTGATATTTTTGATACTGAAACTTACAGTGCCAATCCGCTGAAATTTTACGTCGTTGCTTCGGACTGCCGCACAGGACAGCCGGTTATTAAAGAACTCAAAACCTGTGACCAGAATGATTTGACCTGGATGCGGGCCAGCGCGAGTATGCCGCTTGTTTCTCATGTTGTGAAGATTGACGGCTACGAGCTTCTGGACGGCGGCATGACAGTATCAATCCCGCTCAAGGCTTTTGAAGATATGGGCTATGAAAAGAATCTTGTTGTTCTGACTCAGCCACGCGATTTTGTGAAAGAGCCGAGTTCTTCGCTTGCTCTGATGAAGTTCGCTCTCCGCAAATATCCAAAGATTTACGAGGCTATGACCAGACGCCACGAAGTTTACAATCAGGAAAAGGCCTACGTCTTTGAACAGGAAGCCGCCGGAAAATGTTTTGTAATCTGCCCAGAGGCTCCGCTTGGCATCAGCCGCACCGAAAAAGATCCGGATGAATTACAGCGTGTTTACGACCTGGGCCGGGCAGAGATGCAGAAAAAACTCGATGAACTTAGAGAATTTTTAAATTAAAGAAGCTCTTTATAGAATCTTTAACTGGCATTTGTTAAAATCATAAAATGAATGATAAATTAAAAATTCGTGATGCCCGGTTAGAAGACGCTGAGCGACTTGTCGAAATCTACTCTTATTATGTTTTGAATACAGCGGTATCTTTTGAATATAAGGTACCGACTGTAGAAGAATTCAAAGAAAGAATCAGAAAAGTAAAAGCAAAGTTTCCGTATCTGGTTTGTGAAAAAGATGGCGTTATTGTAGGCTATGTTTATGCCAGTGCTTACAGTGAACGCGAAGCTTATAGCTGGACTGTTTCTACTTCCATTTATGTTGATAAAGATTTCCGTCGACAGGGAATCGGTTCGTTCCTATATGAAAATCTTGAAGAGCGATTAAAGCAGCTCGGAATAAAAAATATCTTAGCAGGAGCAGCCTTCACAGAAACAGAAGACGAATATCTTACCCAGGACAGTCCAAAGTTCCATGAGAAAATGGGCTATGTCTGTGTTGCTCAGTTCAAGGAAATCGGAAAAAAGTTTGATCGCTGGTATGATCTTATCTGGCAGCAGAAGAAGCTTTAGGATATGAAAAATACTTCACAGTAAAACCAGCGCGTAGCTGCGTAGAAGTTGCAGCCCTGCCAAAAGGCGCACTGGTTGAAATTGAAGTAATCGCAGAAAAGTAATTAATCTACGATAATTTCTCCATCACGGCTGATTACAACAACGCGCCATGGAATGAATTTTCCGCTTGCTTTAAGGGCTTCTGTGGCCGCACGTTCGAGGCCTCCGCAACATGGAACTTCCATTCGAACAATAGTAAGGCTTTTTATATTGTTCTGACTGATGATCGCTGTAAGCTTTTCTGTGTAGTCGCCTTCATCTAGTTTTGGACAGCCCACGAGTGTAATGTGATTCTTGATGAAGTCGCGGTGGAAGGCGGCATAAGCATAGGCTGTACAGTCTGCGGCAATCAAAAGATTTGCATTTTCATAGAAGGGAGCCTGAACAGGAAGCAGTTTGATCTGAACAGGCCACTGCATAAGTTCGCTTCTTACAGTTGTTTTCTCTGCAGTTTCGTTTTCTGATTCTGAAGTATGCGCTGGATTCTGAGTGCGATTAAATGTATGCATTGCACTTCCCGGACAACCTCCTGCGTGGGTATGAGCCATGGGAGCGCCCGATGCCTGCTGGGCCAGAATCTGCTTTCTCATTTCAACAACAGCCGGATTATATTCCGCACTTTCGCGTTCTTCAATAGTAATTGCTCCTGCAGGACAGGCTGGAAGACAATCACCAAAACCATCACAAAAATCATCACGCAAAAGATGTGCTTTTCCGTTTTCCATAACAATTGCATTTTCGTGGCAGGCAGAAGCACATAAACCGCAGCCAGTACATTTTTCTTCATCAATTTTTACAATCTTTCTAATCATAATTCACCTCGCTTCTTCTGTTTTACGGTTTTACTTTATCATCACATGGTCAGAAAGAATGTTGTTAAAACAACAAAATTCAAATAAACTAAAAATATGAATAATCAGGAATTGTTGAAGCATCCTCTCTTTCTGGGGATTGAGGAAAAGGATTTATCTGAAGCTCTTGCTCTATTTTCTGCAAGTGAAAAGTCACTGAAAAAGGGCCAGCAGATTTTTCGTGCCGGAACAGTAACAGAAGTAATGGGTTTCATTCTTGAAGGCAGGATTCAGATTGAAAGCACTGATTACTGGGGAAATAAAACAATTATTGATAATCTTGGAAGCGGAAGAGTTTTTGGTGAGACTTATGCTCTGACGGGAAAAACTTTGATGGTAGATGTGCTTGCCGTAGAGACTTCTAAAATCCTGCTGCTTAATCCAAAAAAACTATTATCGAATAATGAGGGAAGGGGAGAAATAAAAGCCATCCTGATTAAGAATATCCTGAAGATTTCTATGAATAAAAATCTTCATCTGTCGCAGCGCATTTTTCACACCACATCCAAAACAATTCGAGGTCGGCTTCTTGCTTATCTTTCTTCCTGTGCTTCTTCAAAAAGTCCGGATGCCGAATTTGATATTCCTTTTGATCGCCAGCAGCTGGCAGACTATTTACAGGTAGACCGCTCAGCTTTGAGTGCAGAACTTAGCAAGATGAAAGCCGACGGTCTTATTGATTACTGGAAGAATCACTTTAAGCTTCTTCAGTTGTAGTGGAAGAATCCTTTTTCTTAAAAATCAGACCGAAGATTCCACGAACGAGAGGACCTGCAACTAAAAGCTGCCAGAATGCCGCCATCGGATAATTGAAGGCGGTAGTCTGCAGCCAGATGGAAATCATTTCTTTCTGGAAGCCACCCTTGAAAAGAATTGTAGCGGCAAGACTCATAAGCGGGCACATCAGCCAGATAGAACAGATTGAAATTGAAAGAACGATGAATACCGGATTTGTGGCTTTTACATCAAACTTTTTAAAAGTGATTTTCTTGACGATTGGACCAACAATAAAGAAATCAAGAACAAGAGCAATTGGTGCCATAATCGGCAGTTCGTGGAAAGCAAGCAAAAATACAGAATTAGTCATTCCGCCTGTCGCAAGTGCAATGTTGTAACAAATCATTGCATAAACCATAACAAATACCATCAGAATGGTAAAAAGAATTTCCTGTCCCAAAGATTTTGGCATACGAAACTCCAGAATATAAATGTGATTGCATTAAAACTACGCAAAGACCCTGCGCATGAGCATAGAAAGTTGCGGGAATCCGCTCTTAATAAGATTAGGCAATCTATTGAAAAGTTGGATTATCTTAGCAGATTTTGGGAGTTTGTGTAATAGGGACGGGATATATTCAAAAATCTGTATATTTGTGCTAAAATATCTGAGAGGATAAAAAATGCTAAACATCATATTTGGCGAATGTAAAGATGTAATATATAACACCTCTGTTTTTTTCAAGAATGTTTATGAGAAAGAATGGCTGAACGAAGAACAAACCAGACAGATGATTAAGGATGTTGATAATTCAAAAGTCATTTCTGATGGCGCCATTGAGAGTCCGGTTCTTGGTATCATTCCTCCAACTTCTCTTTCGGGTGGTGTAAAGACCCTTATTTTGATAAATCATATTTCAGATAAAATTTTCAATGCTTCTAACTGCGGTGATAATTGTGCAGCCTGGCTCTTAAAAATTGCCTCTAATAAAGATGTAACTGTAAATCTTCGACATTTGATGGATTTTGGTAACGGACAGTTTGATATCAGGATCGTTAATAAAAATGTGATTGTTCATTCAATGGCAGAGCTTATTTCTGTAGCAGGAGAACTGGTATGAAAGGCTCATATCAAATATCAGTACAGAATAATCTCGTAAAATATGAATTTACAATCCGCCGCAATATCACAGTCATTCAGGGAAATAGTGCCACAGGAAAAACTACACTTGTTGATTTAATTCGTGAATATCAGCTAAATGGAGCAGACAGCGGCATTAATCTTTCATGTAAGAAAAAATGCGTAGTCCTGGAAGGAAATGACTGGCAGCAGACTCTTACTCTTTTTCAAGATTGCATTGTTTTTATTGATGAAGGTAACCGTTTTATCTCTTCTAAAGATTTTGCAAGTACAATAAAGCAAACAGATAACTATTATGTTCTTATTACTCGTGAGGGACTTGAAAATCTTCCATATAGCGTAAATGAAATTTACGGCATTCATACTTCAGGAAAATACGCTGACCTTAAACAAATATACCATGAGTTTTATCATATTTATAATGATGATTTTCAAGGTAAGCCGATAGGCGCTGTTTTGACAGAAGATTCGAATTCTGGATTCGATTTTTTCAAAAATCTATCTGATGGAAAATATCCTTGCGAGTCAGCGAAAGGTAAATCAAACATCTTTAATTATTTGAACAAATCTGAAGGTACAACCCTAATAGTTGCAGATGGAGCAGCCTTTGGTTCTCAAATGGATAAAGTTACTAAAATAATCGGACGGAAAAATAACGCTATATTGTATTTACCTGAATCTTTTGAATATCTGATTTTGCAGTCAGACTTATTTAAGGATGCAGAGATTTCAAAAGTCCTAAAAGAACCTTCTGGTGTTATTGAAAGTAAGGAATATTTCAGCTGGGAACAGTTTTTCACATCACTCTTAATTAAAGTTTCAAAAGACACTTACTTAAAATATTCAAAAAAGAAATTAAACAAGAATTATTTGGATGAAAGTATAAAAGCGAAGATTCTTAATTCTGATGCATTCAAGGTAATAATATCTTTTTTTGAGAAATAATACTTGAGACGGGCTCGTGTGCCTGAGCAATGAACCCGTTCAAGCAAGTTTCGCCTGAAAGCTTATGCAATAATTCCCGCGTACTCGTAGCCGGCATCTGTAACAGCGGCTTTGATGAGGTTTTCATCAACTGATTTTGAAGTTTCGATTGTTACAAGCGCATCTTTGTGAGAGGCTTTGGCTGAAGTGATTCCGTCGATTGCTTCGAGGGCTTTTTTTACGTGCATTTCGCAGTGTTCGCACATCATTCCTTTTACTGAAATTTTCATAGAGTTCTCCTTGGCCGCTGTGTCCTGGCGACCGTCTGATATTAGATTTCCCATTACGGGATTTTTCACTTTTTTATCGCGTCTGGCATCGTGAGTTTTCAGGAAGTTCAGACGCAGGGCATTTGATACTACGCAGAAGCTTGAAAGTCCCATTGCGGCGGCTCCGAACATAGGGTTCAGTGTCCAGCCGAAAGCAGCAACATAACAGCCGGCCGCAAGAGGGATTCCAATTGTGTTGTAGAAGAAAGCCCAGAAAAGATTTTCGTGAATGTTTTTGATTACACCACGAGAAAGTCTGATTGCAGCTGATACGTCGAGCAGGCTTCCTTTCATCAAAACAACATCGGCTGCATCAATTGCAATGTCCGTACCGGCACCGATTGCAATACCAAGATCTGCGCGGGTGAGAGAAGGGGCATCGTTGATTCCGTCTCCAACCATGGCAACTTTACCACCTTCCATCAACTTGCGGATTACAGCCTCTTTGCCGTCTGGAAGAAGGCCTGCAGCAACTTCGTCCACACCAGCCTGAGCTGCAATTGCGCGGGCTGTGATTTCGTTATCGCCGGTAAGCATTACTGTATGGATGCCCATGTTTTTGAGTTCCAGGATTGCCTGGGCAGAATCTTCTTTGATTGTATCTGCTACTGCGATGATTCCCAGAAGTTTGTCGTCGCGGGCAAAGAGAACCGGAGTTTTGCCTTGGGAAGCGAGTTGTGAGATCTGCGATTCTAGCCCGTCATTCCGAACTTGTTTCGGAATTTCTTTTACAACAGATGTGATATACGCCTCATTGCCGCCGTAAACATTTGTTCCATTCAGTTTTGCATGTAAACCGTTTCCAGCTTTGATTTCAAAATCGGTAGTATCAGAAAGTTTGATCTGATTCTTTTCTGCATATTCAACAATTGCCTTTGAAATCGGATGTTCGCTTTTTGCTTCGAGGGCGTAGGCTGCTTCAAGAAGATCTTCTGCCTTCATATCATCAGCTGGGATTACATCAGTTACCTGCATGATTCCGCTTGTGATGGTTCCGGTTTTATCGAGGGCAACAATCTGAGTTTTGCCGGCCATTTCCTGAGCGGCGGCTGTCTTAAACAAGATTCCGTTCTTTGCACCAATTCCGTTACCAACCATAATAGCTACCGGAGTCGCAAGTCCAAGTGCACAAGGACAGCTGATTACCAGAACAGAAACTGCGCGTGCCACAGCGTAACCAACAGTCTGTCCAACAAGAAGCCAGACAATAAAAGTCACTGCCGCAATTCCAATGACAGCCGGAACAAAGACTCCCGCAACCTTATCTGCAATTTTTGCGATCGGAGCCTTAGTTGCTGCGGCATCACTTACCATACGGATAATTCCTGCAAGGGTAGTGTCTTCACCAACGCGGGTAGCTTCGCAAACAAGGAAGCCCGAAGTGTTGATCGTAGCTGCAGAAACTCTGCTTCCAGCCTCCTTTTCTACAGGAAGACTTTCACCTGTGAGGGCTGCTTCGTTTACGGCACTCTGACCTTCAATTACAAGACCATCAACCGGAATGCTGTCGCCTGGGCGAACAATAAAACGATCTCCAATCTTTACTTCTTCAACCGGCACTGTTTTTTCGGTTCTATCAGCTCCAGTTCCTTCAACAAGTACCGCAGTTTTCGGAGCCATCTTCATAAGCGACTTAAGGGCGTCTGTAGTTTTTCCTTTTGATTTTGCTTCGAGCATTTTTCCCACAGTGATGAGAGTGAGAATCATGGCTGCAGATTCAAAATAGAACTGATCCATGTAGTACATGACTTTGTCTGAATTACCGGCTACTACGGCTCCGCTCATAGCAAAAAGTGCGAATACGCTGTAGGCAAAAGATGCGCCAGAACCAAGAGCTACAAGGCTGTCCATGTTAGGCGCTCTGTGAAGCAGGCCCTTAAATCCGTTTATAAAGAACTTCTGATTGATTACCATAACAAAGGCCGAAAGCAAAAGCTCGTACAAGCCCATTGCTACATGATTTCCGTCGAGAAAATCTGGCATCGGCCAGTTCCACATCATGTGTCCCATAGAAACGTACATCAACGGAAGCAAAAGTACGACCGACGCAATAAGGCGCTTTTTCATTTTTGGAGTTTCGGTGTCTTTGAGCTCTTCTTCATAATGTGCCGAACCTGCTGATTTTGAATCAGCTGATTTTTTCAGGCTTGCACCATATCCGGCATTTTCAACAGCCTTTATGATTGCTTCAGCGGAAGCATCGCCTTCTATTCCCATGGAATTTGTGAGCAGGCTTACTGCGCAGGATTTAACTCCTTCAACAGAACCTACTGCCTTTTCAACACGGGCAACGCAGGCTGCACAACTCATTCCTGTAACGTTATATTGTTCCATAATTGCCTCTTTTTATTTCATCAGCTTCTGCAAAGTCACTACAAACTCATCAATAACGCTGTCATCACCTTTTCGGATTCCCTCTGCTACACAGGTCTTCATATGATTTGCGAGCAGAACCTTGTTGAAACTCTTGAGGGCACTCGAAATTGCAGACACCTGAATCAGGATATCAGTACAATAAGCGTCGCTTTCGAGCATTCCTTCAACACCACGAACCTGACCTTCAATTCTTTTAAGGCGGTTCATCAAATCTTTTCTTTCTGCGTCATCGCGCTCTTTATGTTTTCCAGAACAGTGTGGACAAGTTCCTTCCATGACAATCTCCTTAGTATACCCTCTAGGGGTATGTTTTACACTAACAAAATATACCCTATGGGGGTATTTGTCAAGGGATGGGCATTTAAAGTTTTGTTATTTTACGGTCTGAATAGACGCCAAGTATACTGTGCAATACTTGACAAGTTTACTTTGCATGTCTATAATTCAAAATATACCAAGTTTACTTGGCATAGGGAGATTTATGACTTTACAAAAAATCCGCAGATTTACGCTAATCATCAGCATGCTGCTTTTTCCGATTACGATTTATTATTTTTCTCCATACCTGATTATCATGGGCGCATTGCAGCATGTCATCAATGGAAGTTTTATCGTCTTTTCTCTGATGTTCATTCTGGGCATATTCTTCGGTCGTCTCTGGTGTGGATTTTTCTGTCCTACAGGCGGCATGTGCGAATGCTTTGCCCAGTTTTCTGATAAGGCTCCAAAACAGGGCTTGCGCAATTACATCAAATATGGAATCTGGATTGTGTGGATCAGCGGAATAATTGTCTGTCACGTTTTTGGACAAGGTGATTATACGATTCAGCCATTCTTTATGACTGAGCACGGTATTTCAATTTCTAATATTTATAGTTATGTGATTTATTACGGAATTGTGATCCTGTTTTTGATTCCGGCCCTGATTCACGGAAAGAGGGCAAACTGCCACTACATCTGCTGGATGGCTCCTTTTATGATTTTTGGTTATAAGGTTGGAAGACTTCTTCATCTGCCACAGCTGAAAATCAAATCGAAAAAAGAGAACTGCATCAGTTGTAAGAAGTGCGAAAAGGTTTGTCCTATGAGCCTGAATGTAACGGAGCTTCTGCAGAAGGGTGAGATTAAATCAGCTGAATGTATTTTGTGTGGCGAGTGTGTAAAGACTTGCCCGAAAGAAGTCCTGAAGTATAATATTACAAATAAGAGGTAAACGATGACTAAGGAAGAGATTTTGGAAAAAAGCCGCAGCGATAATGCGGGAAAAGATATTGAAGATCTGGAAGTGCAGAAGACTGCAGCAAGAGTTGCGTATTTTTCATCTTTCGGATTGTGCCTTTTAGTTTCGATCTTAAACTGGATTTTCACAAGACAGGTAAAAATGGAGTGCTGGATTGTTTTCTTTGGAATGTGCTGTGTGGCATTTTTTGTGAAGTTTATCAAGCTTAAAAAGCTTCACGAACTCTTTGTTGCTCTCGGTTATCTTTTGATTTTCGCAGCCCTGCTTGTGCTTTTTATTCTTCAGTTGTGTGGAGTAATGTGATGAACGAAAACCTAGTCCTTAAAAACCGCTTAAAAGAAATCCGCACAGAAAAAAAGCTCTCACAGTCAGACCTCGCGCAAATGGTCGGAGTTTCCAGAAACACAATAAGCTCCATAGAAACCCTGCAATTCTGTCCAACCGCCAAACTCGCTCTGATTCTCTGTGTCGCCCTGGATAAAAAGTTCGAAGACATCTTTTATTTTGAATAATCTGAGGATTTGAAGAGCAAAGATAGCAGAATTGATTTTCTCTCTTGACAATACTACGTATACGTAGTAAATTCGCCTCGATAGACTTGATGGAGGCGATTATGAATAAACTTTTCAGATTCAATTTCACAAAAGATACCGCTGTAGCATTTTATGCTGGAGCAGGAATGATTTTTCTCAGTTTGATAATGCTCCTTTTTGGCGGTGATTCATTTTTTGATAAAGCAATGTCTTTTATACTCCGCGATCTGCTGATGATTTTCGGTCTGGGGATTGTTTTTGTTTCGTTCTATATCAGACAAAAAGAAGAGGGTGTTAAAGCCATTGGTTTCACAGGCCGAAAAAATGTCTTAAGTCTCGTACTGGATCTTATTCTTGGAGTAGCACTTCTTGCAATGTTTCTGAAAGGTGAAAAGCCGGAAGGAATCCTTGAAGTCAAAAATCTTTATGCGGCTACTTATATTCTGGTAGCAGGTATTTTTGAGATGACCTTTATTTATGGATATCTACGTGCAAGTTTTGAAAAGGCTTTTGGAATTATTCCTGCAATTCTTTTGACCAGCGCCTTTTATTCTTTCCATCATGCGGGCTTTCAACCGGAGTTTTTACATCTCTTCCTTGTTGGACTCATGTATTGCTCGGTTTATTACATCACACAAAATCTATTAATTATATTTCCATTCTTCTGGGGCGTTGGCGCTCTATGGGATGTTATTGTTTCTTCAGAAGCGGGTGACGAAATCAAAAATCTCGAATCCTTTATTATTGCGCTTGTGATTCTGGCTTTGTCTGCAATCTGGATTTTCATAATCAAAAGGAGAAAGAACAATGCTGTCTAAAACCTCAATCGTAATTACCGGAATGCTTTTGCAGGGCGAAATGAATGCTTACGACATGCTTAAGATGATTGATAATATGAATATGCAGTACTGGCATCCGATTGGCGCAACAACACTATATGAATCCTGTCTGCGACTGGAAAAAAAGGGCTATATTGAAGACACGGGTAGGGCAGATAACAAAGCCGTCTACCGCATAACAGAAGCGGGCCGCTCTGAATTAAAATCGACAATCTGCGAACTTTTTGAGCGCCTTGATTATGACTCAGTATGGTTTTGTCTTGCGGTTATGTATTCTGGAATCCTTTCGAAAGAAGAACTGGAAGAAGAAAAGAAAAAGAGATCTGCTCTTCTTGATGAATACGAAAAAGGAACAATCGAAAATCGCGACAAAATGCTCGCAGCAAAAGTTCCATATATTGATATCTGCGCAATCGATAGAATGATTCAGATAGTTCAGATGGAAAAAGAAACATTGAAGAAGTTATAGACGCAAACAAGGAGAGACTCATGCCTCAAATGAGAAAACGCGGAAAATTCATATTTGGAAAATCGCTTATAAGAGATGGTGGCACAATTCAATTTCCTGAGCAGGCAATACGGGAATATGATATTGCGTCTGAAGGTAAAATATATCTTGTAACCGGCAGCAAGATAACGGGTGGCTTTTGTGTTACAAGAAAAGGACTGCTTGCTTCCTCGAAACTTGGACACATACTCAATGATAATCCCCAATTAAGAGATTTCGATTCTAAAGAGGGGGCGTTTATAAAGTATAAAGGACGAGGTTACACCTGGGTAAAAATCAACAATGAAGGAAAGATTTCTCTTAGCGACGATACAATGCAATATCTGAAACTTAAAAAAAATATGAAGCTGCTCTCAATAAGAAGCAGCGATATAGCATTTACCATGGGAGCCTATGGTCCTCTGTTGGAAGAGTCTTTCAAACATGATAACGAAATTAAGGTTTATTAAACGGTGATTAATTATGAAATATAAAAACGAAGAAATTTCTGAAGCTGATTTGTATAAAAAACTCGGGAATCTTACAAAGAACAAAGATGAGTGGGAGAGCAGCATTTCTGATGTCGCAGGCTTGCTTAAATCTGAATCTTCCAAAATCCAGGCAAAGGCCTTGTGGATGCTTGGTGAAATGGGGTTACAGTATCCGGATAAAATAAAGGAGTGGGTGCCGGCCATTTCTGATTTTCTGAAAAGTGTAGATCCATTATTTCGAGAACGTGCACTCAACGCACTTGGAAGAATCGGCCGTGCAGACTTCAGCTTGATCAAATCGTATTGGAAGGATTTATTTTCTTTTGCAAAAGACGAGGCGTCAAATGTCAGACTAAACTTTATCTGGGCATCTGAAAATATCGCAACAAACACTCCGGATATTTACGACGGTTATATGGAAATTTTTGCGAAACTTCTCAATGATCCAGATGACAAAGTTCGCATGGAGTCTCCGGAAATATTCCGTGTTGTCGGAAAACGCCAGCCAGAACTCGTAAAACCATATATCGAGCTTCTAACAAAAATCTCAGAAATCGACACTAACAGAGTAGTGAGAATCCATTCACTTGGTGCAATCAAAGCGTTTCAAAAAGCAGCCATTTAATTTATCCGTAATATATTGAAAAATCTCCGCATTAGTGCGATTATGTTAGTATCTACTAACGTTAATGCGGAGAATATCAATGCTTACTGAAAATCAGAAAAATGAGCTGAACAAAAAAACTTGCAAAGTACTGAAAAGCAAAGAGTCTTTTAAGGCCGAGATGGCAAAAAGATTTTCTTCTTCTGATATTGAAAAAATCTGGGCAGATGCAGAGAAGCGCCTGTTCGACATGTATGCCGGGCATACAGATTTGCCCAAAGGTGTGAGCGCACATACAGACAATTTTATCTTCCCGGCCGCTGCGATTTATCTTTCAATGAAAGAAATTGATAAAGATGCTGCATACGAGATTATGAAAAAAGTCATGGCAGAAAAATCAGACAAATTTGGAAAAACGCTTGCAAAGTGGTGTCATATCCCAGGTTTTAAAATATTCTTTCTCAATATGTGGGATTCAATAAGCCGCAAATCGTTCGGCGAAACAGCGGGCTTTAAGAATGTTTTTTATCCTAAAGAGAAGGGCTCTTTCCGCATGGATATTACTCAGTGCCCTTACCACAAATATCTTACAGAGGCCGGTTGTCCAGAACTGAATATTCTCTTCTGTGAAAACGATGTTCATTCTTACGGAAATCTGCCCGGACTTAAGTTTACAAGAACAAAGACAATCGGAGCTGGCGACGAGCTCTGCGATTTTAAGATGGAACTGGTACAATAATGAAAAGTACATTACAAATCTCTGAAAACATTTTGACTCGTTTTGTCGAAGCAGCTCGCGAGACTATTGGCGAAAACCTGCTTGGTGTGTATCTTCATGGTTCGGTGGCAATGGGATGTTTTAATCCTAAATCCAGCGATTTAGATCTGCTTGTTGGTGTAAAAGAAGTTCTCGATGATTCAACTAAACTTCACTTTATGGATAGGGTAGTAGCGCTGCATGAAGAGTTTGCCAAATTATCAGGTTCCAGTCATGCCGGAGTTGAAATGAGTGTTCTCCTGCATAAAAACTGTAAACCATTTGTTTATCCAACTCCTTTTGATCTTCATTTTTCTGCAATGCATTTGAAATGGTACAAGGATAATCCGGATGATTATGTTCAGAAGATGAAAGGAACCGATGAGGACTTGGCCGCTCATATCACAATAACTCGTGCCCGTGGCCGATGTCTTTTTGGTATGCCGATTGAAGATTTCTTTGGGGAAGTTCCTGCTGAAAATTATTTTGATTCAATTCGTGCTGATGTTGAAAACGCTGAATCTGAAATCACTGAAAACACAAATTATCTTGTTTTGAATCTTGCCCGAGTACTCGCCTTTAAAAAGGATGGACTTGTGCTTTCAAAACTCGAAGGCGGCCAATGGGCTCTGGAAAATATTCCTGCAGAATATCAAGGAATTGTAGAAGCAGCTCTTGCCGAATATGAAAGCGGAGAACCAGCTCAGTATGATAAATCACAAGCCGTTAATTATGCCAAGTATATGTTAGGCTTAATAATCTAAGCATCCTTAAAAAACTATTTTCACATGCTTTGCAATAGATTTAATCTATGGTCAAATTCTGCAGCATGTGTTATCATATTTGTATGACTTTACAGCAATTAAAATATGTAGTTGCAGTAGCAGATACTCGTAATATCACAGAAGCGTCCCGCCATGTTTTTATTTCTCAGCCAAGCCTTACTGCCGCAATCCGCGAGCTGGAAGAAGAAATGGGAATCACAATTTTCTCACGTTCTAACAAGGGCGTTACCATTACAAACGAAGGTGACGAGTTTTTGTCTTATGCCCGCCAGGTGCTTGAGCAGGCAAATCTTCTGGAAGATCGATACAAGGGAAGTGGAAGCGGAAATACTATTTTCTCTGTTAGCTGCCAGCATTATTCTTTTGCTGTAAACGCTTTTGTTGATGTAATCAGACAGTTCGGTGGAAACGAATATGATTTTACATTGCGCGAAACTCAGACTCATGAAATCATAGAAGATGTTGCACATCTTAAAAGTGAAGTAGGGGTTATGTATCTTTCAAGCCGCAACGAAAACGTAATCAGCAAATTAATCAAAAAGAATAATCTGATTTTTGAACCGCTCTTTACGACAAAGCTCCATGTCTTCATTTCAAAAAATAATCCGCTTGCAAGCAAGAAGAAAATCAAACTGACCGATCTGGCCCCTTATCCATACCTCACTTATGAGCAGGGCGATTTTAATTCCTTTTACTTTGCAGAAGAGCCGCTGACAGAAATCGATTTTGACTGCCCGAAAAATATTCAGGTGCGCGATCGTGCAACCCTCTTCAATCTTCTAATCGGTCTTGATGGATACACAATCTGTTCCGGAGTCATCAGTCACGAATTAAACGGCCCTGAAATTATTGCCCGCCCGCTCGCCGTCGATGATATAATGACCGTAGGTCTGATCACAAGAAAAGGCATGGCCTTGTCACGATATGCGGAAGCGTATATTAAAGCGATTAAATCAGTTACACTTACTAAAGATTGATGATGAGGGAATAATATGAATGATTTAAAAATCCGAGAAGCTGCAGTCGCAGACATTCCTCAGATGTGCAGTCTTTTCCAAAATGATTTGGGATATGCTGAGTGTACACAGGAAATTGTTGAAAAACAGTTTGCCGGTCTTGATGCCAGCAGGGAAGCCGTTTTTGTTGCAGAAGTGCAGGGCAAGGTTGCCGGTGTAATTCATATTGAAAGATATGATGTTCTGTACTTCCCTCCGATGTCGAATATTCTGGGCCTTGCCGTATCATCAGATTTCCGCCGCATGGGAATTGGCAGCGCGCTTTTGAAGCGGGGAGAGCAGTGGGCATTCGAACACAAAATCAATACAGTCCGCCTGAACTCCGGCGGCACTCGCACCCAGGCTCATCAGTTCTACAGGGCCCAAGGGTATGTGGATGATAAAACACAGTTGCGGTTTATTAAGGAGCTGACAAACGATGCTAAAAAAGCAAAAGCTGCCAGCAAACTAATGAGCGAACTCAAAAAAGGGCAAGTCTCTGGAGAACAAAACGGCTGGCTTTCTGAAGAAGATGTAGAAAAGCATCTTAAGGAAAAAATCAATGCAAAACAATAAGACTCCAGATCCAAACACAATTCATCCAATCCCAGGTTACGACAAGGAAATCTACGTAAAGCCGACTATAAAGAATCCTCAGATTATTGTGGGCGATTTTACATACATTGCAGATTCTGATTTTGAAAGCCATGTTACTCATTTGTATGAATGGAACGGCGACCGGCTGATTATCGGAAAATTCTGTCAGATTGCCGCTGGTGTAGAGTTTGTTATGAACGGCGCAAATCATCAGATGAATGCTGTTTCTACTTTTCCTTTTTTCACACTTGAAGGCTGGAATGCTTCTGCTCCTCAAAAATCTGATATGCCGCTCAAAGGCGACACCGTAATTGGGAATGATGTATGGATAGGTCAGAATGCAACAATTATGCCCGGAGTTCATATCGGTGATGGTGCAATTATCGGTGCCAATTCTCTTGTTTCAAAAGATGTTGAGCCTTATACTATAGTTGCCGGAAATCCAATTCGCGTAATCCGAAAGCGTTTTGATGATGAACTTATTGATCTTCTGGAACGCTTTAAGTGGTGGGATAAATCAATCGAAGAAATAAACAATCTGATTCCGCTTTTGTCTAATGGTGATTTAGAAAAGGTTAGGGCAGAATTGAAGGGAAGAATATGATTATCTTAATCGCAGGCACATCTCATACCGGAAAGACAAACCTCGCACAAAAGCTGCTGGAAAAATACAAAATGCCTTATCTCAGCATCGATCACCTGAAGATGGGTCTGATTCGCAGCGGAAACACTACGCTTACTCCAATGGACGATGATAAATTAACCGGCTATCTCTGGCCGATTGTGCGGGAAATGATAAAGACCGCGATCGAGAATAATCAGAATCTGATTGTTGAAGGCTGCTACATTCCTTTTGACTGGCGGAAAGATTTTGATGCCGAATATCAGGAATCCATAAAGTTCCTCTGCCTGGCCATGACTGCCTCTTATATCGATTCCAATTTCGATAAAATCAAAGCCCATGCCTCGGTTATAGAAGCAAGAGTGGATGACAGCGATCTAAACGCCAAATACTTAAAAACTGATAATCAAAAAAATATAGAAGGCTTTCAAAAATCCGGTGAAAAGGTTATTCTGATTGATAATGACTACGAGGCAGATCTTCAGCATGCCTTTGAATTTTTGAGATTTTAGGAGATTCCATGAAAATCGCAGCAACTTATGAAAAAGAAACAGGAAATGTATTCCAGCATTTTGGAAAAACACAGTATTTTAAGATTTATGAAATCGAAGACGGAAAAATTCTTTCTTCGGAAGTAATAGATAACGGCGGAAACGGACACCACGCACTTCCTCCATTCCTTAAGAGCCTTGGAGTTGAAACTTTGATTCTTGGAAACAGAGGGCAGGGGGCTATTGATGCCATTGCCGCAGCAGGCCTTAAAGAAGTTCCAGGCATCACAGGTTCGGCAGATGAAGCTGCCGAAAAGTTTGCAAAAGGCGAACTCAAAGGCAACTTTGAAGCAAGATGTGATCACCACGGCGAGCATCATAATCACTAAAAAGTGGGACCAAAATGCGCAGGAAAGACCGCGAAGTAAAATCCTTTGATGAAATAATCGATATCTTATCCCGCTGTAAGCTTGCAAGAACTGCTGTCGTAAAAATTGAAGTAGATGAGATTACCGGAAAACATCATTTGTAAAAGTAGGAATAGGAGCCAAAAATGACCTTTATATTCGTAGCTTTAGGCGGTGCAGTAGGAGCGTGCGGACGTTATGCAATCAGCCTGATTCCGGTAAAATCGCAGTTTCCGATTCTCACTTTGATAACAAACCTGCTTGGTGCACTTCTGATCGGCTTTATCGTTGGAATTGCAGAAAGCCGGAATGTATCTAAAAACGCAATGATGTTCCTGAAAACCGGCATTTGCGGAGGTTTTACAACCTTCTCAACCTTCAGTCTGGAGGCCTACAACATTCTGTCTACCAAAAATTACGGTTTATGCGGCCTTTATGTGGCTTTAAGTGTAGTGGGATGTATTGCAGGAGTCTGGTGCGGCAAGAAACTGGCGAATTTGGTATAGGAGATCGTATGGCAACAACAAAAGAATATTATGAATATGTAATGGAATGCCTGAATAAAGCTGGTGAAGTCACTTCCAGGAAGATGATGGGAGAATACTGCCTGTACTTTGATGGTAAACTGTTCGGTGATATATGTGATAATCGCCTGCTCGTAAAGCAGACTGAAACTTCCAAAAGGCTCCTTGCCGACTGTCCGCTTGAATATCCCTACGAAGGAAGTAAAACTCTTATGTTCCTGGTATCTGAGTTTGAAAACCCTGAATTAATGAAAGAGTTGCTTGAAGGGATGTACAAGGAGCTGAAATAAGCCCGCTGGGTAGGAAAAAAATTGAAATTTTTTTGACGAGGCAAATTTACCATTGGTAGACAGAAGATAGATTATAGACACTATATATAGCGTAGTTTAATTATGAAACACTAAATATGGTGTACCCGTATTATTATATATACATCTTCATAATTATTCTATATCAAATATAACTATCTGATTTCTTTAAATATGCTACAGATTTCTCCAGCGCTTCAATAGTTTTAGTTTCCAGTACACAGCGCGCATTACGGGATTTTGCAAGCTGCAGACGGTCGTTCAAGTCAATTTTGCCATCACCAAGTGCCAGATGATTCTTAGGCGGATTTTCAGAGCCGTCATGAATATGGAAATGAATCAGCCGATCCACATGCGATTTGATAAAAGGCACGTCCTTTTCGCCGATTGCTTTGGAATGGCCAATATCCCAGGTTAGATAAAAACAAGGGCTTTCCAGCAGGAACTCTATAGCCTTCTTCTCGTAATCTCGGAATTCGTCCGTATTCTCTACCACAATCTTGATATCTGCATCGCCAATCCACTTCTCGCAGCAGTCTCTGAAATGGGCAAAAGACTTCATATAAGTATCAAAATCACGGTCGTACATCTGAACTTTACGATCCGGCAAAGTGATATAGATTCCATGATTCATGTGCATATTGAGCGTCAGCGGCTGAGTCTGATCGCCATATTTATCGCGCAAAGGAAGCAGTTTTTTGGAAACCTCGATTGTCCGGCGAACCGTCTCCAGATATGCCTCAGAAACCAGCGAATTGAAGTCCGCAATGTTCAGATTCTCATCCAGATGGATTGTATAGTAAATATGGGCCTGTTCTGCGGCTTTTATGAAAATATCCGTCTCTTCAAGCTTATCAAGCTGATATTCAGGGAAATTCATGTTGAGCTCTATGAATTTAAGCCCAAGTCTGCTGCACAAAGCGATATTATCATCCAGAGTCTTATTTTCGATCAAAGTCGGCATTCCAAACTGCATATTTTACCCTTTCTAGTATCCGAACTCGCCGGCTATTGATTCATCATTCTTAATCCAATCAGCTACATCAATAACTCTGTATTCTTCAGGTGTATCACGAACAATAACTGTTTTAATTCCGGCATTTATAACCAATCTTTTACACATAGAACAGCAGATAGAATTTTTGATGATTTCGTTTGTATCAACTTCACGACCTGAAAGATATAGCGTAGAATCAACCATTTTAGCTCGTTCAGCACTGATAATTGCATTAGATTCCGCATGCACACTTCGACATAATTCGTATCTTTCACCACGGGGAATATTCAGCTTTTGTCGTACACAATAACCAAGATCTGTACAGTTCTGGCGTCCACGGGGAGCTCCTACATAACCTGTAGAGATAATCTCATCATTTTTTACAATTACGGCTCCATATCGGCGACGCAAACATGTACACTGATTCGAAACAACATCTGCAATATCAAGATAATAGTTGATTTTGTCTTTTCGCATATTTTTTTCCTATAACTACTATAACTGAATAAGGTCTAAAATTTCCAGCGTATTTGTGATTGTAAAATCCTGGCTGAGCTCCTGAGCTGGCTCGTTCTTACGGTTTATCAGAATAGAACGGCAGCCGATATTTTTGGCTGCATTTACGTCACGGTGGGTATCACCAATCATCACCATATTTTCCGGAGCAATTCCTAACTGCTCAGAGATGTCGCGGAGGCCCTTTGGATTCGGCTTTTTATATCCGCAGGAAAGTGACGAAACATATAAATCAAAATAAGGCAGAAGTGGTGTCACGTAGTTTTTGTGCATGAGGTCCGGCATTCCGGTAGCAACATCAGTCATAGCAGCAATTTTGAAGCCGGCTTTCTTCAACGCTTCCAGAGTTGGAATTGAATCATCATAAATCACAGGCTCAAGCTTAAGCGACTCAAAAAAGACATCAATGATCTTCGTAACAGGAATCGTCGTATTCCAGCCTTTTATGATATCCCCAAAAATGATTTCTGGATCAATCTCCTTTTCTCGTGTTTTTACTACCGGGTTATAATCACAGAAAATCTGAATCGAATTTGCAATCTGATGGTCGGAAAGTCCAAGCTCCAGTTGAGTGTTTACATACTCAAAGGCGCTCTTGTAATATCCCGTCCAGCTCAGATGCATACCCTTATATTCCATAAGAGTTCCACCGAGATCAAACACAAACAACTTTATATTATCTAACTTCATTTACACTACCTGACTATTCAAAAAAGAGATTTCCACCGAACCCTCCGGCTTAATTACAAAGCGGCTTACTGCACCTGAGCGTCCGAATACGTGCCTCTTTTGTCTGTCTTCAAAAGTATCGCCCATAATCATCGAAATCAAGAATGACAGAGCGCCACCGTGTGACACTATAATGATTTTCTCGTCGTTGCTGGAAATCATCTGCTCGTAAAATTTATAAAGACGATTCCATAAATCTCTGTCACTCTCTGCATCCGGGAAAGATCGGAAATCCGGATTATAGACTTTCGGCGGTGTTGCAACATGTTCATTGTACCAGTCGCGAGGTTTACCGTTTCCTTCTCCAAGATTTATTTCGCGAAGCAGTTCTGTCTTTGTAACTGATGAATCCGGTGTTTTAAGAATCTTTTGAATTTCATCTGCAGTCTGGGAAGCCCGATTCAAATCAGAAACGTACATTTTAAAAGTGCCGTCGCAGCCTTCATGATTGGATAGCCACTCCCCTATTTTGTGGGCCTGATCTTTTCCAAGATCTGTAAGATTCCAGTTTCCCCAGGCACCCACATAACCGTTCACATGATGTTCAGATTGAGTGTGCTGAACTGTGTAAATTATTTTCATTCAGCACCTTCTTTTGCTATCTTAAAAATCATATCTGGAATTATAACGCTGCGGGTATAATGATACTTATCCTGCGCTTCTCCAACACGTCCTAATAATGGAACTCCTGTTGCAGAATTATCAGAAACTGCAAGCAAAGCAATATAAGGGACTTCGAATAATGGAGCAAGAGTGTGAAAAGTTCCAGTCTCCATTTCTATCAGTTCTGCACCGGTTTCTTTTATCTGATCTAGATGTGAATATTCCATTGCTATTGAATCTGTACAAAAGACCTTTGCAGCCTTTAAGTTATATCCATTGTCTTTTGCAAGTTCTATTACGCTTTTTGAGAATTCAAGATTAGGATAGATTTTTTCAAAGGGATGAAAATCAGAAAGTTTTTCCTGCAGATATCGATTTGCATATACTGCAGAAATGTTTACCTCAGGAGTACAAAAATCTCCGATTTCAAAATCTTTGGAAAGTCCGCCAACTGCACCTGCGAAAATCAAATTTCGGAATTTCATTTCTGCACAGATAATCATATTATCAATCATATTTCCACCGCCAGAAGAAACCTGAGCCCAGGCAACTTTGAGACCATCTTTTTCAACAAGATAACCTGACTGATAAGAATGAACTGCTAGCTCCGTCACTTTATATGCAGGATTTCTCAGGATCTTTGTAGGCTTCCAACCTGGTGCAATCACAAGCGCATCATATTCTGTTTCCGGATCAAATCCAAAAACCTCCTGGAACATAATTCCAGCGTTGTATTTTTTCATATTGGAAAGAATCTTTTTTAACTTTTCGTTCATAGATTTTTTAATTTTCCTTAGATTTTTTTTGCAAACAACTGATCCGTTGTTCCATAAATTGTAGCATAGTCTCCTAATTTCTCAAAACCATATTTTTCGTAAAGTCCGACTTCTCCACTCATAATGTACACTGTTGAGAAGCCCTGCTCTTTTGCTATGCCACATGCAGCATCAATCAGTTTACCCGACAAGCGGTGGCCACGGTATTTTTCATCAACAAACATAAAACCGATGAAAGGTGAAAAATCATATTCTTCCGGAAGCTCATCCTTATTTGCGAAAGTACAGAAGCCGGCGATCTCATCATTTTCCAATTCAACAAGAACCCGCTCGTTTTCGGCAAATGCATTTTCCCGCATTCTCTTTGCAAGCGCAGCCCCTGCCCTCCAGGAACAGTTTTCTGCGAAGGTGATTGTTTTATTCCAAAGTGGGTGGCCACTTTTCATTATTTCTATCATTCCTCAAAGTCCTTGTTAAACTTCTTGAACTTTTCATAAACCTCAAGGGCGAGTTTTACTGCATCGGAATATTCCTCGTGTAAAACAGACTTGCCATTCGCGTTGCGGAGCTTGTACTTTCCGTCCTTGGTGTGCTCAATCATCGGCACGTGTTTGTGATCACAAACAGAATACCATTTTCCGTTGATTTGTTCTTTATGCCATTTGAAATTATTTTTCATGATTCCCCTCCTCTACGCTGATAATTTTCCTTCTACTTCAACATATTGCCGGATAACAATTTCGTCTATTGTCACTCCGAAGAGTTCTGACAAAATGAGAAGATTATCAACAGTTGGAAGATTACGTCCGTTTAGCCAAGCGTAAACTGCCTGCGGATAGTAGAAACCAAAGATTTCCTGCAAATCGCGCACAGTAATACCGCTTGCATTCATAAGAGTTTTGATTTGTTTGCCTGTCGCTTGTAAATCAATGACAGGTCTTTTAAGACTGGTAATGCGACTCATAACTTTAAGCCTCCTCTCTTTTGGAATGCACAAAGTTCTGAATCACAGCGACTGCCCGCTCTCGGCAACGACAATCGGCTTTTAATATAGTAGTTGTACTTTTAATATAGCAAAAAATATTCAGTTCGTCATTAAAGTTGTAGTTTAAAAACTATCTTCTCTTTGCTTCCCGGTGGAAAAAGTAGCCGAGGTTTATTCGAACTTCCTGGCGGCCGATATCATTGTTGGTGTAGCAGCAGGTATCAAAGCCGATGAGTTCAAAGCCCTGATGCAGATAAAAGCCGATTGCGTTTGTGTTGCAGGATTGAGTTTCAAGAATGATTGCACGGCGGCCCTGAGCTACAGCAACTTCCTTTGCTTTATCCATAAGACGCTTGCCCAAGCCCTGTCCTCGAAGCTCTTCTGTAATCCAGAGCTCTGTGACCATCAATCGGTTCGACCACTCTTCCGGACATACTTCGATACATGCAAGCATTTTTCCATCATCACTTACGACACCGTAAGCCTCTGCATTTTCCCAATGATCCTGATACAAGCCATCAGGGAAGTCATACTCTTCTGGAGAGTGCACAACTTGCTTTTCAAAAGGTTTTTTAATCAGATTAATTTTGCAGCCATCTTTATCTAATGGCGATATTTCTAAATCATAATAAGAGTCTGTTTTAGTCACGAGCGGAATTGGAGTACCCTTCCACTGCTCTTTTGGTAAAGGAATTATTTCGATGTTCTTGTTATTGTCTGTCATATTTACACCCACGCACTAATAAACTTTTTTGTTATCATCATCTTGCCGGACTCGGTAGTTAGCGGGTAAGCATCGCCGAAGTCCAGGGATTTTCCGGTGTTGTCAAAAACTTTGCGGTCTTTAACGATCAGGGCCTTTTTGCTCAGGCTGCCATTATCATCAATTTCCATAATCAGCAAAGATGTATCCTCTGGACCAGGCTTTTCTAAGAGCCGAACCTTGAGACCATTTTTCATATCTATCCAGATGTTAAGAATTATATTTTCCATTACTTTGCAAATTCCATTTTTTCATCCGGCTGAGATTCACTTTCTACCCAGCAAGGCTTAAAGCCACACTCGAGGGCAGTTTTCCAGGATGCAAGATTTGAAAGACTTGTGCCGTAATACGGAATTGCACCACGACGGAAAGTCTCATTTCTCAAAAGAGTCACGAGAGTTTTTGCGACTCCCCTACCCCGATATTCAGGCAGAACATCAATTCCAATCTGCCATAACTCCGGAGTATCAGCCGAGCAGCCGGCCATGCCCATAATTTTGTCACCGTCCATGGCAACTACACAAAGCACATCAGGGCGCTCCGGTTTGAACTTGTCGCAGATAGCGTTCGGGAAATTTTCATTTCCATAAAAAGGCATGATATCCTTTTGTTCCAGCCATTTGATATTTAAATCAGTTTTGATTTCAATCAGTTCAGGAACAGGCATAAACATATGATGAGTCAGTGCCATTTTATAGCCGTGCTTTCTAAGCTCGCATTCAAGCTCATAATAATTATGCTGTTCAAAAAGCCAGATTCCCTGCTTTCCCTTTACCCATTCAGTAAGCCAGGGATGTATAGAATCATCAGCTGAAATTACAGTACTCTTTCCAAAAGTAGCCATCTGCAAAAAGAAAGGTTTATCAGAAAACTTTCTGCGCTTCTCACTCTGGCAGGCAGTAGTTATCATATTTTCATTTTTATCAAAATCTTCTGGCAAGCAATTAACCTCGAGTGCAATCTGATTTTTAATTTTTTCTTCAATATCTTTTTTACTTAAATTTAAAGCCATTTCACACCTTTTCCATTTGTAATAAGTATAACACAGATTTGAAAATCCTTTTTATATTATTTCTATGATTTTCGAGAAAACTATGTTATAATAGAACGATAACCGCATGTTTTATGCAATCACAAGTTTTCTGGCATTAGTACTTAATCTCATAATAAACTGGGATTCTCTTAAAAATCTAAGAGGGCGCCCAGGGGAAGCTGCAAGCGAACAGAAGGTAACCTTCCGCTACAACTTATTTTTGATTGCTTCAAATTTTTATTTTTTTGCAGATATTTGCTGGGGTCTTTTATATGAAAACCGCCATATAGATGCCTTATTCCCTTTCCTATATGTTGATTGTCTTTTCTACTTCTTTTTTATGTTTCTTACAATGCTCACCTGGATACGGTATATTGTTGCCTATCTGGACAAACATGATCTGAAAAGTAAAACTCTGCTCAATGCAGTGTGGATTATGTTCGCATTGGCAGTTATTTATCTGATAATCAATTGCTTTCATCCTTTTATTTATTATTTTACTGAAACGCATGAATATATTGTTGAACCAGGCCGGCATATTACCTTTATTTTGCAGATTATTCTTTATATTGTGACTTCATCATATCTGCTTTTTATTGCACATAAATCAACAGGTGGTAAAAAGTTTCGTTATGCAGCCGTTGGCCTTACCAGTCTTGTAATGGAAGTATTTCTGATTTTCCAGATATTTGATGATGCCTACCCGTCTTATGCTCTTGGACTTATAATCGGAATCTGTGTAGTTCATTCCTTTGTTGAGGCAAATGAAAGAAAAGAAAAAGAAATATACGATAACATCGCAACTACTTTCGCAGACAATTATGAAGCAATGTATTACATCAATATAGAAACCGGTGCCTTTATGGAATTTTCAAAAAGTGAAGAATATGCAGCTATGCAGGTTCCTGTTGGAGGCCGTGATTTTTATGAAGAAACCCGCTTAAATATAGATAGATTTGTTCATCCTGATGACAGGGAATTTGCAAAGAAGCTGCATCAAAAAGAGACAATGCTAAAAAATCTGGAAAACAGAAAATCCTATTCTTATAAATATAGACTTCTGATTAACGGGCAGCAAAAAATATTTTCAGTTTACCTTGATGCGTGCTCCAGACGGAAAGCATTTTATTATCAGTGAAAAAGATATAAATGATGAAATGACAGCTGAGAACATGCGACTTGAAAATCAAAAGAAACACATTACCTTCACTCAGATTGCTGAAATCCTGGCTGTTAATTATGACGTTATTTATTATGTTGATGTAAAAGATTCAAGTTATATCAGTTACGAATGTAGAAATATTTATGGCGAAGTTGAAGTTCAGCGCTCAGGGGATGATTTCTTTGCGGATTCCAGAATTGATATTACAAATATTGTTCATAAAAGCGACCGAGATACAGTTCTCGACTTTGTAGATAAAGAACATCTGGCCTGCACTCTTATGAATCAGAAAAGCTGCTACAAGGATTACAGGATTGTCGCCTTTAAGAAAACTCATTATGTCAGAATGACTGTGCAAAAGACCGCTGATGAAACACACTATATTATTGGAATTGAAAATATTAATGATGAAGTCAAAAAAGAAAAACAGCATCTCAAAGCTTTGAATACAGAAAAAGAACTTGCCAGACGCGACGAGCTTACAGGTGTAAAGAATAAGACTGCCTATAATGAACTGGAAAAATCGGTTCAGACCAATATCGACAACGGAATGGATTATCTGCCTTTTGGACTCGTTGTGTGCGATACTAACGACCTCAAGAAAATTAATGATACAGAAGGTCATGTTGCAGGCGATGAATATATCAAAAAATCTGCAAAGCTTCTGTGCGACATCTTTGATCACAGCCCTGTATTCAGAGTTGGTGGTGACGAATTTGTTATATTCCTGCGAGGCGATGATTATTCAAACAGAGATAAACTGATGCAGACTCTCCAGAATCAGGTTCGAGAAAATCTGCAGTCAAAATCTGGTCCAGTTCTTGCTTCCGGAATGGCTGTGTTTACTCCAGAAAAAGACTGTCTGGTAACAGAAATCTTCAATCGCGCAGACAAGGCAATGTACAAAAACAAGCAGAATCTTAAGAAGTAAAAATCAGGTGATTAAAAATTATTTCTCAACCGGCACTTTTACTACAATCTTGCGTACAGGAGATTTTTCGTTTACACATACGCCTGGCATATGAACATCCTGAGGATATAAAATCAGAAACTCACCGGCTTCAAGAACGTAATCAGTGCATTCATCATTGTGATGGAAAAGCATGAAATCTTTTTCTTCATTATATTCATCGCTGATTGTCATTTTTTCAATCGGTGAAACAGCAATCAGTTCTTTTCCGCTCAAAATCATCTGAATGTCGATGAACTTTTTGTGAGCTTCATATTTTGCCTCAGAGCGGGCTTTTGTTGTATATTCCTGAACGCTGACATATGCGCCGTTTTCAAGGTCATATTTTCCAACCGCTGCGCCCTCAGCCTTATTAACGATAAAGTCGTATGCAGACGGGCAAAGTTCTTTAATTTTATTCAAGTCTTTCATAATTACCTCGCTTAAGATAAACTGAATTTTTCAAATCTCTTGATAGATGACTCTACGGCACTCTCTATTTTTTTTGTGACCTTGAATCCATCTTCATACCAGAGATTTTTTACTTCAAGTTTTTTTGTTTTTTTATCAAATACCATTTCAATTCTGCCAATCAGATTTTCACCATAGAGAATCGGAAGAACGTAATAGCCGTATTTGCGCTGGGCAGCTGGAGTGTAGATTTCCCATTTATAATCAAAGTTCCAGATTGCCTTTATGAGGTTACGGTCCCACATCATATTGTCCAGGGCGGCTATGAATTCGCAGCGAGATTTTCCGTTGACATTCCCCGTGCCTTTTACAATCTCCGCAATCTGCTCATCATCTTTCAGACAATAAAGTTTATGCTTAATTCCCTCCACCTGTACTGGGATAATCTTCCCTTCTGCGAGTAACGAATCAAAAATCTGATTACGCATTTCACTCTTCAAATCCCCGATTCCAAGCCAGGCATCAGAGGGCCGGTTCCACAAAAGTCCGAGGGCTCCGATTCGTTCCAATACCCGCCACTTATTATGTTCAAAATCATCTGGATAAGGATCTGCGGTTTCCAACACCTTTCGAGGCAAACAACGCTCAATCAAATCATAATATTTAAGACTTTTCTTTTTATGATGAATTGCAAGGTCACCGCGGAAATACATATGCTCAAGAGCCGCACGGGAAAGCTTGGTTGAAGTCCAGTACCAGTCTACCTTTTCTGACATTTCTAAATCAGCAGAACAGACTGCTCCACGTTCCGTAATTACAGCCTTGATTTTTTCGCAAGCTTTCTGAATCTCATCAAAGCTGCGTTCATGTTCAAAATGCCAGTCTCTGTCACGCTTAAAGTTAGGCCAGTTTTCAACCGGAATTATCGAAAGATTTTTATCCCAGTTATCGAGCAGTTTACGATCCTCATACAAAAGCTCATAAAGCATCTTTTTGGTAAAACCACTCACCCGCGACTGAAGCACAAGCTCTGCATTCTTTCCGCAAACATCAATCGGATCAAACTGTATACAGCCCGCCTGTCTCACAAAATCAAGCACACCTTCCTTGCCGGAAAACCTGTGCTCCCCAAGCAGGCCCTGTTTGTAGAGAATAAATCGTTTTGCTTCGTCCAGGGTAAGATTCAGTTCTTTCATGCTTTCCACGCTTCAGCAATTATCTGCGCATTTTTCTCTATCGGTTCTGTGCCGTTCAGTTCAAGCTTTTTGCAGGAAAGACTTTCCATCCAGGCTTTCTGTTCGGTAAGATTTGGAGAACCGTCACTTTCGTATCGGCGGATTTTTCTGAGGAAGTCCTGATTGCTCTCATACATATCACCGCCTTCAAGAACTCGCTCCCCGAATCTTTGAATGGCACGTTCATTCGCTCGCTGCACACGGATATCAGGATCAACATACAAAAATACCATCATCGAAAAGCAGTCGTCAAAAGCCTGATGAAAAGAAGACATTGAACCAGCCATCACAAAATGCTCATAGGGAGCAATGGCTGCCTGCAGACGAGAGATTTTTTCTTCGCGGCTGTACATGACAGTATAAGGTTCCGGCGTATCAAAGCGCCAGATAAAATCATCTACATCAAAATATGGAAAATCTAAGAGTTCCGCTGTTTTCCGCCCAAGAGTCGTTTTTCCGCTTGCTGCAGGGCCGGTAATCATTATTCCGGTAGGCTTTGCTGGCATAATCTGGACTAAGCCTCAGCTTTTGGATGAATCGTGATGCCAGAAAGATCTTTAATCTGAGCATCATTTATAATTTCTACGGCCTTATCATAATCATTACAAAGAATATAAAGCTTGATTGCCACAACAGTAGTCATAGTGCCGGAAATGCCGCCGTAAATATTGTTCATATGCTCGCCTTCAACATAAGACGGAATGCCCTCAGAAAAAAGCAGACTACGCAGCATAAGACAATCCTGCTGAGAAGCAATCGACATCAAAAGCTGCGACTTCTCCCCCACTTTGGTTCGCTCAAAGAAAAGCTTCTCAAAATCCATCTCATTCAATTCTTTATCAGTATCCGACTCAATCTTTTTGACCTCATCCTGCTTCCTGAATCTCTTATAAACAATAATCGCAAAAATAGCGACCAGTAACAAAATCATATATAACATAGCAGGATAATTTTACACTTTATTGGAGGGGTTGGTAAAGGAGAAAAGATGCTCTATTTTTTTTGGGAAATTGATTTTATGAGCAAAAAAGCATAGTATTTTTAAGACTTTTTAATCCAACCCCTTCAAAAACTCTTCCACATTCTTATACTCAACACCATTTTCCAGCATCTCTGATTCTCCACGATATAATACGCATTTACGTACAACTTTGCCGAATTGAGCTTCTGTAAGAGAAATCTTTTCTTCATCATTTATATGGCGGTACTGAGCAGGAAAGGGTTCCTTACTGTGTTTGATTTCAAAAATCTCGCATTGCTTTTTTGTCTTGTCCTGAATGACCATATCAAATTCACCTGAAGCAAATTTGAGCTTAAAGACATTGCGCTTTGAACCATAGGTGCGCTTAGTTTCCAGGAAAACAATATCTTCGAGCATTCTGCCGCGGACATCTTCAAGGATTTTCTCTGTGATAATATCGCGCAATTCGCCTGTCAAAGAGCCGAAAACTTCATCCTGCATAAGGGAATAAACAATCACTTGTGCCTGGCAGAAGCGCATTCCGCTCTGGGTGAAAATAATCCGTTCTTGCTTTTTGTTGCTGATAGGGATATTTTCTGTGTAAACGATTTCAAGTAAATCCAGGGCTTTTAAGTATTCGGTAATTTCCTGAATATGAACTTCTTCGATTTCTATGGTCTGTCTTTCCTTGTTGCGGATTTTCAGGATTTCCATAAGCTTTTTCGTAACATCGCTTGCATCAAAGGTATCCAGAAAATCTGTGCGCTTTGTTTCATCTTTTTCACGGCGGAGCAGGTCTTTTGCAGAACCTAAATCGCTGGATTTAAAATCACGTGTAATGACATCAACAGTAAAGGCCTGGTTCATATCTTCGATAATTCTGTTGATGGCATTTGTGAGCTCATCTTTTTTATACAAATCAATCAGGTTGCGGAAATGATTTCCCCTGTCATAGCATTTAAGGGAATGCTGAATATTCTGTGCAATCGCAGTATCGATGTAACGGCGTGTAGATTCATCAGTACGGAAAGAGGCATCGAAAGCATTGGCATCATTGTCTTCAAAATTTGTTTCTCCAGCCTTCAGAGTTCCACCATAGCGAATATACTCATCAATATCATCGATTTTTAAAAGGCGGGAATATTCGCGGAAAGGCACAAAGGTTGTATGAATGGTAACTGCGCGGTCATAAAGCTCTTCGTTCTGAGCAAACCAGAAACCCAGGGAATCTGTACCGGACAAGACAATTTTCATCCCCTGAACTGCATAAACATCCGAAAGGAGGGCTGCGTTATCTATGAACTTTTCAATAAGTGTGATTTCATCAATGAGGACATATTTATATTTGAGTTTATTTGCAAGTTTCAAATCTGCATTCAATTCTTCAATTGTGTTTTCTGCAGATGCTTTTATATAGATGGCTGATTTTTGTTCTTCTTTATTCATGGCAAGGACAAGCTGCTTCAGGAGTGTTGTTTTTCCGGTTCTGCGGAGACCAAAAACAAGACAAACTTTATCAGCGGCCGGAGTTTTTAAGAAATCCTGAATCTTAGAAAAACAGTCTCTTCGTTCATATTGACTTGCAGTCTGTGCCATCTTCAAAAGAGCTTCCCCATAGAGGGCTGACATTTTGAACTCAGGTTCTGGAGTTTCTTCCTCTGTCTCTTCAGAAACAGGATCAGGTAGAGTCTTTTTTAATGCTTTTAATTCTTTTTGAAGTTTTTTTCTTTCTTCAATCTGAGGTTTGAGAGTATTTGCTTCTTCTTCGGAAATATAGCGGCTTTTTGACTTTCCGTTTTCTTTCCATTGCTGACAGTAATATTTTTTATCGTTTATAACCTTTTCTGTAATATATCCAATGGGAAGTTTTGCAATTTGTTCTTCTAAATCGTTAATATCTGCCATATCAATCCTCTTACAGATATTTAACACCATTTAACACCAAAAGTAAAGGTGATAATTGGTGTTAAATGTAAAAAAAGAGTTTTTAGTTCTAATAAATAGTCCTTGTAGCTTAAGAATGTCCCTTTATTTGATTACATATAACATTTTGTTTCTATTCATAAAAACACTTGATTCTGCAAAGAGAATTCGCTAATATGCTTTTTAATGACATTTGGAATTACATTTTTTACATTTGCTTTTTTCTCATTTTTTGCCTTTTTCTTTTTTGGCAAGGGATGCGTCGTACGAAAAGCATAGAATGTAGAAAATACAGCTGATACAAAAAGCGGTTCTATCTTTTCGGTAGAGCCGCTTTTTTTTTGCGGTGGACGAAAACGAAGGAGCCCAGGAGGTTTTGATTGAAGATTGCATACAGCGGTATCGAAGGAGCATTCGCTCACATTGCGGCAAAAAGGATTTTCCCGGCCGAAGAACTGATTTCCTATGGAGATTTCCGCTCGGCTTATGAGGCCGTTGAAAAAGGAGAATGCGATTATGCCGTTCTTCCGATTGAGAATTCTTATGCCGGCGAGGTTGGCCAGGTAACTGATCTGATGTTCCAGGGCGGCCTCTTTGTAAACGGCGTATATACGCTGAACGTTATGCAGAATCTGCTTGGCGTAAAAGGAGCAAGTGTGGAAAGTATCCGCAAGGTTATAAGCCATCCGCAGGCACTGGAACAGAGCGGGGATTTTATTACGGCTCACGGATATAGTACGGAGCCTGCGGTGAATACAGCACGAGCCGCAAAGATGGTTGCGGAACTCGGGGATATCAGTGTGGCCGCAATTGCCAGCGAAGAAACTGCAGCCTTGTACGGGCTTGAAGTCCTTGAACGCGGCGTAAACGGATATCAGGACAACTCTACCCGCTTTGCAATTCTTTCGCGCGAAGAAGGCGCAAAGGTAAATACCGGTTCAGATGGCAGCACTTTTATCCTGATGTTCGCAGTAAAAAACGAAGCCGGCGCTCTTGTAAAAGTCTTGAATAAGCTTGGAGAGTTCGGCTACAACATGAGCGTAATTCACAGCCGTCCGCTCAAGGGACTGGCATGGAGCTATTATTTTTACATTGAGGCTGAAGGTGAATTCGGCACTGAGGCTTATAAGCAGATGATTTCGGAAATGGAATATCGCTGCAATAAATTAAAAGTTTTGGGAAGATTCTAAGATATAAAGAAGGTTTGAACTATGGAGGTTAATGAAATGAATATGGAATTCGAAAGAAGATTAGCAATCCCAGCAGAGGTTAAGGAACAGTATCCGCTTTCAGGAAAGGTTGGAAAAATAGTTGAAGAAAAGCGTGCCGAACTGCGTGCAGTTTTTGAAGGCCGTCTCAATAAGCTGCTTTTGATAATCGGACCATGCTCGGCAGATAACGAAGAGGCTGTAATTGATTATATGAATCGCCTTGTGCCTGTTCAGGAAAAGGTAAAAGACAAGATTCTGATGGTGCCACGCATTTATACAAACAAGCCGCGAACCACAGGCGAAGGCTACAAGGGAATGCTTCATCAGCCGGACCCTAATCAGAAGCCAGACCTCTACAAGGGAATTGTTGCCTGTCGTCACATGCACATGCGTGCCGTTGAAGAAACAGGATTTATCTTTGCAGATGAAATGCTTTATCCGGAAAACTATCAGTATCTGGATGATGTACTTGGTTACGTTGCAGTAGGAGCGCGATCAGTTGAAGATCAGCAGCACCGTCTCACTGCCAGCGGCATTGAGGTTCCGGTTGGAATGAAAAATCCTACCTCCGGCGACTACGCAGTTATGATGAACGCAATTCTTGCGGCCCAGCATCCGCATACCTTTATTTACCGGGGCTGGGAAGTTCATTCAGAAGGAAATGTTCACTGTCACGCAATTCTCCGCGGTTCAACAGATAAGCACGGTACCCATCAGCAGAACTATCATTATGAAGATCTTGTCCGCCTTTGCGATGCCTACGATGCCCGCGAGCTTAAGAATCCGGCAGTCATCATCGATACAAATCACTCAAACTCAAACAAGAATCCTTTCGAGCAGCCACGCATCATCATGGACGTTCTCAATTCCTGCCGCCACAGCGACCGTGTAGCCAAACTCGTAAAAGGCTTTATGATTGAAAGCTACATCGAAGACGGCTGCCAGAAAATCGGCGAAGGCATTTACGGCAAATCAATCACCGACCCATGCCTAGGCTGGGAAAAAACCGAAAAACTGATTTACGACATTGCTGAGAAGATTTAGAGCGGAACCCTTATCAAAATCATATAAATAATGGTTCCACCGAAAATGCTCACAAGGGAGTTTTTCTTCCAGAGGTAAGTCACAATTGTAAAAATGATGGCCGAGATTTGCGGCACCCACTGCCCCATGATTGCGAATCTTACATCGCGGAGGCTGTAAATCAGAAGGCCAATCATTACAATTGGAGGAATATAGCGCTCAAAAATGTGAATCAGTTTTCCGGGCTTTCTTTTTGAGAAAACTGCAAAAGGAAAAAGGCGTTCGCAGAAAACAATCAGGCCGATCAAGAACGACACCAATACAGCTTTAGTTACCGGCATGATCACCCTCCCCATTAACACAAGAGGCAGTCTGAGTGTCATCAGCTGGCACACTGTCCTTCCTTTCTTTCACAAACTTCTGAATCTGATCGATACTCAAAACCGCAAACAAAGCCGTGAGCGCAAAATCAACACCAGTCATATCAAAAGGGATCATCGCACCAACAAGGCCACCAATCAAACTTCCACCAACCCAGTAAGACTGATCCAGAAGAGAAACAGCAAAATAATAATCTTCCGCCCTCACGCCGGCAGGAACTTCAGTCGTTGTCAGAAGAGAAAAAGTTTCGTCAGTAAGAGCATAAATCAGATAAGGCTTCGTCCGCTTACAGCTCTTGAACTGATTAATCAACGGCAGCCCGTAAACAATGTGGCGGATATTCAAAAGCAGCTCAGTCGCAAGAATCGCAAGCACCGGAGTCCCCACCGCGAAAAGTGGAACCGCAAGAAACTGTCCCGCCCCTGCAAAAATCAAAATCCCCATCGCAGGCGCAAGCCACCAGGGATAGCCCGCATTCACCGTAACAAGCCCAAATGCAATCCCGCACGAAATATACCCCAGAAAAACCGGAATCGTAGTCCTGAGCGCAACCTTCAAACAGTGTACATTCATAATCTTTTTACCTGAATAAAGTGTAAAGGAAATAATCCGAATTGGGAAGTGAGGAGGAATTATTTTTCTGTTATTAAAACTTTCAGAATTGATTCAAATAATTAAAGATTAAACTCTTCCATTTCTTCTTTAGTTAATGGGCGACCTAATTTCTTTGAAAGAATTATAGCTTCTCGAAGACGAAATACTTTTCCATCAGAAGGCTGAGTAAGTCTTGAGTCAGGCATAACTTCGCCGAATTTCATAGCGAGATTTGGTTCTTTTGATCTCTTCACCATCTCAACCGTCTTCGAATCCTTCTCGCCACCGAAGAACTTCTCCAGGACTTTTCCAAACACATCAATTTCCGGAGCAGCCTCCATAAAAAGTGTCATACAGGATTTTAATTTCAGATCGTCAGGATAGCCCATAACTTCGCGGGCGTCGGAAGAAGCCACCCCCAGAAGTGCATCGGAAATCTCCACAAGACGGCCTCTCAAAAGGTCGTCTGCAATATAAGCCTTGGCCTCGGCGAGTCCGTCAATTCCGTAGAACTCGGCCATTGAACTAAAGCCCAGCCCCTTGAGTTGTGGGAAGATGTACCACATCCAGTGGCTTTCTTTGCGGCCATTTTTGATTTCTGACAACGCTGTTGCATAATCACTGGCCTGCGCTTTTTTGAATCTGTCTAAATTAAAGTCGGGCATTGGTTTCCTCACCTTGGATTATATCAGTAAGCATGATATGATTTCTATATTGGAAGAAAGAGGAGGCCCGTATGGCATACACAGATTTTTTGGATTTAGCACAGGCTCGATATTCGGTTCGTAAGTTTTCGGAGAAGAAGGTTCCTAAGGATATCATTGAAAAGATTCTTAAGGCGGGAATGCTCGCTCCAACTGGCTGTAATAATCAGCCACAAAGAATCATTGTTGTTGAAAGTGCTGAAGGCCTTGCGAAAATCAAGGAGTGTACTCGCTGCCATTTTGATGCGCCTCTCGTTTTTATAATCAGCTATAACAAGGATGAATGCTGGACTCGCCCTTATGATGGAAAGCTCAGCGGCGACATCGACGCCAGCATCGTTACAACCCACATGATGCTCGAAGCCGCAAACCTTGGGATCGGTTCTTGCTGGGTTATGCATTATCGTCCTGAAGTTTTAAAAGAAAAGTTCAACCTTCCTGATAATCTTGAATCCACTGCCCTTCTTGTTATGGGCTACCCTGCAGAAGATGCAAAGCCCGCCCCAGGCCACGACAAGTGCCGCCCTGACAGCGAGCTTATTAGCTGGGAGTAATTATGATTTTCGAAACTGCACAAAAATCCGACATCCCGCAGCTTACTCAGCTTAGAATTGACTTCCTCAAAGTTGGACAGCCCGATATGTCCGAGGAAACAGAAAAGACTCTCAAGGCCAACATCACCGCCTTCTTTGAAAAGCACCTCAATAAGGACTCGATGGTTTTCATCGCCCGCGACGATTCGGCAGACGGCAAAATCGTTTCCACCGCCATCTTAAATATCATTGAAAAGCCTGCAAATACGTCTTACATTCATGGGCGGGTTGGTGAAGTTAATAGCGTTTACACGATTCCTGAATATCGCCGCCGCGGTATTGCCCTACAGATAATTAAGAACTTGATAGAGTATTCCAAAGAAAATCAGATTGACCGCGTAGACCTGAAGGCAACAAAAATGGGAGCTCCCGTTTACTTAAAGGCTGGCTTTGAAATTACGGAAGACACCCATACGAATATGCATTTTACATATAAGTAAGATTATCGAACCTTGTGACCAGATGCTGCTTCGAAGTTGTATTTTACAATTCCTAAGTCCAGCTGAGTCATAGGGCCGCGTTTTGTTGTGATAACTGCTTCATCCCCATCAAGAGAAACCTGGAACTTCTGCTGATTCAGCGCAGTTGGTGCCAGAATCGCAGCCTCCAGACCTTCCTGGAACCAGGCCGGAGTAGCAGGCAAATCAGCTTCCGGAACCTTGCAGAGCTTGCTCAAAGGTTTTGATTTATGAGCCACACCCTGACTTTCACCATATCCCAAGGCGATTACACAGACAATCTTTTCGCCGGCATTTTTATCTGCCTTGCATTTACCTTTGCCGTAAGTACCTGCAACCCAGCAGGTGTTGAGGCCAAGAGTCTGTGCCACAAGAACAAGTTTCTGTCCGTAATAGCCGCACTTTTCATCAAGCTTATCTATGGACTTGCTGCCGATCATCGCGATATAGTTCTTTGCATTTTTGAACTTACCGTAATGAGCAAGGAAGGTATCAAAGCATTCAGGATCATCAGTGACGAGCTGAATGTTTAATCCGCTTTCTGCATTGCACTCCTTAATAAGAGCCGCAAGCTTTTCTTTATCTTCGCTTTTTACAGGAAGATCCTTAAACTGTCTCACCGAATGTCTTTCTTTGATTGCTTCTTTTATATCCATACTTAAATAATAATACGAAAAATCCAATCCGAGACATAAAAGTTTGTTATACGCCTCTAATTTCTGTTAGTCTCAGTTGACAAATTAATAAAATGATTTTATATTTTACACGATTACATTGTACACAACTTTTTTATATAAACAGGAGGCTATCATGTCATTTGCTGTAAGATACTATACCAAAACTGGTAACACAAAACGACTTGCAGATGCAATTGCAAAGGAACTTGGAGTTGAGGCACTTCCTATCTCTGAGCCAGTAACAGAAAAGGTGGATATTCTTTTCCTCGGAAACTCATATTACGCCTTTAATATTGATCCAGAGGTCCGCAACTTTGTCGCATCTCTTTCTAAGGACAAGGTTGGAAAGATCGTGAACTTTGGTTCAGCTGCCCTTCTCAATTCTACTTACAAAAAGGTTAAGGCAGAAGCTGATAAGGTTGGCGTTCTTATGGACGAAAAAGAATTCCACTGTAAAGGTGAGTTCAAAGGACTTCATAAGGGAAGACCAAATGAAGATGATATCAAGGCTGCTGTAGAATTTGTAAAGCAGTATAAATAAGGAAATTAAGGAGACACAAATATGATTTATGATTACGAAGTAACAACAGGTAAAGGTGAAACATTAAAGCTTTCTGAATTCAAAGGAAAGGTTGTTTTGATTGTAAATACAGCAACAGGCTGCGGCTTTACTCCACAGTATGCACTTATTGAGCAGCTGTATAAAGATTATCATGAAAAAGGACTCGAGATTCTCGATATTCCTTGCAATCAGTTTGGTCACCAGGCTCCAGGAAGTGATGAAGAAATCCACAACTTCTGTACAACCCGCTATCAGACAACCTTCCCTCAGATGAAAAAATCTGATGTAAATGGCGCAAACGAGCTTCCACTCTACACATACCTTAAATCTCAGAAGGGCTTTGAAGGATTTGATGAAAATCCATTAAAGTCTACACTGGAAAATATGTTCAATGCAGCAAATCCGGACTGGGCAAAAACTCCAGATATCAAATGGAACTTCACAAAGTTTGTAATTGACCGTAACGGAAATGTAGTTGCCCGCTTCGAGCCAACTGCAGATATGGCCAAGGTCGAAGAGTGTATTAAGACTTTACTCTAGCCCTGATTATTTTACCATAGGTAATTTCCTGGCAAGGTACAAAATATAAGTGTCATTAAACACAATTTTGTTTCCAGCATTCATAACTGCATCATGGAGTCCCTGGAAGAATTTTGTTTTGTAAGGCTCGGGAATTACCATGTGGTCGCAATGAGTTCCGCTAAAGGCAACGTATTCATCGGCGGTCATCTGCCGCTGTCCGTAAAAGTCACGGCGTTCAAAATTGGTGTAGCCGTAGGAAGTGGCATTGTCGTAATGAAATTTTCCGTGTGTATAAGGAGTTTCGGGCTTAAAGTATTCGTCATAAAATTTCTGGATATTCTGATAAAGTTTCTCGTTTGGAGTTTTGTATTCTGAAGATGTAATCATCATTGCAAGAGTTCCGCCGGGAGAGAGAAGCTCAAAGGTTTTTGAAAAAGCAATTTCTTCTGGAATCCACTGAATTGTGGCGGCAGAATAAATCATATCAAATTTCTGACTGCCAAAATCGTGAGTAATAAAATCATCATTTACGATATTGAAGTTTGGATAATGTGAAAACTTTTTCTTCATCATTTGAAAAAGATTTTCACCAAGCTCGATGGCATTATAATTACAGCCACTTTTGAGAATCGGCTCTGTTGCCTGACCTGTGCCCGGTCCAATCTCCAGAACATTTTTTCCTTTTCCAATTTGAGCGTATTCAATCAGATTGTCAAAAAGCTCCTGACTGTAGCGAGGCCTGTACTTATCAAACTGCTCCGGGATTGTGTCAAAGATTTTTCTGAATTCCATTGTGGTTTCCTTTACAATTTATATTGCATTGATGCGCATCTGTATAAATGTGTCCAGGTCGTTTTCTGTCAAACAGATATTCTCCATTTTTCCATAATCTTCAGGCCTTCATCAATATCATCGCCGAGAACTTCCTGGATTTTTTCAAACTTCTTTTTGGAATGCATTATATCAAGCACTCGTAATAATTCTTTTTTGCCGTATTTTTGAATGAACAGTGCCATTACCCTTATGGCGTTTGTTTCTTTCCCAAGTAAGTAAAATCCTTTTTTGCAATCATAAAGTTCGTTACATTCATAGCAGCCATCCAAACCTTTCTGTTTACAGCAGGCTGTGTTAGGACAAATGCCATCTGGCGAGCAGGTTGCGAATGAACAGGTATTATAAATTGTTCTGCACGAACCACACCATTGGGTAAGAAAACAGTGATTGCATGAAAGACCGCAATATGCAATCTGGTCTACGCCTTTTTTTGCCTGCTGGCACAGCTTATTTTTGATTCGCCTCATTGCTTCAACATGCATAATCCAGTGGCGGGAGAATGGCATTTGAATTAAACCTTTGATATTTTTTCCGCACCAGTAATCGATAAGCCAGACAGAACTTTCATCCGGGCTTACACAATTGGTTGCGACGAGACGAGCCCTATCCTCCTCGGTGAAAGTTTTTTTTAAGTCAGCAAATTTCAGTTTCTTTAGGAGTTCATTTGTTGAATCCATCACAGCTTTGCAATATTCATATGCGGCTTTGATATCAAGCTGTTTTGAAAAAGCAATCAACTTATCTGACTTGAGTTCGTTTCCTGTTGTGATGATTTTTGCCTTTGTTTTTTCAAGCCAGCCATCGGTAAAGAGAATCTGTTCGTCCTGCAAAATCAAAGTGTGCGAAACAATATCTTCAATGCGGAAGGTATGCCAGAGAGACCAGGCAAGAGTTGTGCGATGATTACCCTCGCCTTCTCCAAACGGCAGCTGGTAAAATGCTTCCAGCGGAAAAGTTTTTACGATAGAAGTTATCTGCTCAAACAGCTCGACACGCAGCTCAAGAAGAACTTTTATTCCATCATCAAAAGTCGCCTCTTTAGAAATCAGAGTCTGCATTTTTTTGTTTTTATCTGACCAGTCGTTATTCATATTATTTTCTTTACCATTAATAATGCGGCGGCTTACGGTTTGGAATATCGCCTTCCATCTGATTGGACATCTCGCGGATTCGGTCTGACATCATTTTTATTTCTTTCTGCAGCTTATCGATAGTTTTGGCCTGATCAACTGCAACGTTCTGAATCTGGCTTACAAAATCTTCCATGTAGGCGAGTTTCATTTCGATTGCAGTCAGGCGATCTTCTGTTTCTTTTTCCATATATTATTCCTTCACTTATTCAATCACTTCCAAAATGGCTTCATTCCATTTTACTGATTTTACTTTCAACTGAACATCTTTTGTAATATCCGGAAAGCGGCAAACGGTAATTACATCACCAGGGCGAACGTAGTATTCAAAAGTTTTTGGAACCTGATTTGATTTGGAGTCAACGACGAGAGTGAGGCACCACAAATCCTTTTCAACATTTTTGATGCTGGAAACACAGGTCCAGCTACCACGGATTCCCTTGGCAACCGGAGTAAAATAATCTGTCATAGATGCGCCGAACACATCACCAGTTTTCACCTTTACATCTTCGGCAAAAACAAGTCCCGAAGCAATCAGTAAAATAAAGAAAAAGGCATGCAGTTTTTTCATTTGTCACCTCTTTAATCAGTAAGAACTTTACTAGAGTGTAATCCACTAGAGTAGACTCTACTAGACTGTACTCTAGTAACGCTATATAGATAAAGAATATTTGTCAAGGAAAAGAATCTCACTCACACAAACTATTTTCTCATATTCAAATATAAAATACATGAAATTATAAAATAATAAAGGTATAATCTTTATAAAGAACGACGAATATACAAAAGAATGATTGATAATGTGAGGTCCAAAATGAAAAAAAGTATTGTTCTTCTTCTGGCATTAAGTCTTTTGATAATCAGCTGCAAAGACAAAAATCAAAAACCAGAAAATGCTTCAACCGTCATTCAGGAAAAATCAGTTGAAGTGACTGGCTCAAATAAAACCATTACTGTTCCAAATGACACTGAAAGCATCACAGTTACCGGCGATAATAATTCAGTCAGTACAGAAGATTCTTTGAATAATTCGAAATAAGAGAAAGACAAAGGCAAGAATATAGACTCGATGCGTGTTCTACCGAATTTTTCGAAAATAAATACCAAAATTACGAAAATTTTAAATTTTACGAAAATATTTCTGGAGCAATCAGATGACAAAACGAAAAATCAAAGCGTTTTATATTTCGCATTACATTATTTTGGCATTCACTGTTTTGGTTGATCTTATTAATACTAGAATAGTGAACTGGCTATACAAGGAATATAATCTGTTTGATATGTTTTTATGGAAGTATGAAATGGTCTCTTCTCTTTTTATTATTCCATTTTTCTTTTTTGCAATGATTTTTCTTCTTGTTACTAATCGTAAAAACATGAAAGGGAATGAAATTGCTCTTGTCGGAATCTCATTCCCTTTAGATATTTTTATCGGATTTTATACCCTTGCTTTATACACAGCAAGATTCTAATCTTACAACCCCATAATCTTCATGGTCTCGTTGTGATTTGCGATTCGGATGTTTTCGCCGTCGACCAGGGCAAAATGAGGATAGCCGATTTTGGCTCCTTCCCAGGCTTTATTCCAGACGTAATAAACTGTGTACTTGCCCCAGGTGCCGCGCTTTCGGTAATGATCGTACTCTATGCTGCGTTTTACAAATTCTTTAATTGTCATAGTCTAATTATATATACCCAGAGTGCCAAAAATCGTCACTGTGAATTATTAATCTTTAATCTCCAGCTCATCCCAATCTTCATAGAGTTTGGTGGCGTCCAGTGCATATTCAATTATTTTTTCGTGAGGAACTTTTTCTACTAGCTGACGAACAATTTTCTGTGATAAAGAATACAAATCATTTGTAAGCGAAAATAAGTCATTAGAAAATAGCGAGTATTTCGGGTAATCAATTTTTATATCATGATTATAGCCCTGGCCTGCGAGATATGTTGCAAGTCCTTCACCCATAATAAAAGAGGTTTTTTCCGGGTCAGTAATAAGCTGATTATGACAGATATGAACAAACTCATGGATCACAATTTTCTGGAAATCTTCCAGAGAATCATTCTTATGCTGCTGTGTTTTTTTATATTCATCAAAAGCGAGCACATAAATATTCGGACCGTCTGCGCAGCCCACTACATAGTCCTGATATTTTGAACCAGATTTCTCTTCATAAAATTTTATCCAGTCATCCATCTCAGAATAGATCTTTATATTTACATGATTAGCCAGTTTCTCAATTCCCCAGAAATCAAGAATCCGCTGAAAATTCTGTGAAAGGGCTTCATTCATTGACTGAACAAGCTTTTCACTTTTTGCATCATATTCGATTGAATAAATATCAGTTTCATAAATCATTTCTTTTTCTCCTTTTTTACATGAAATGAGAATGAAGGGAAACATAATGAGGGCAAGAAATACTTTTTTCATTTTCATATTTTCAATTATAAATTATTCAGCTCTTTTATCAAATGAAATTTTTTATTTCCTTTCGGAATATCGTTTAATTCGCTGATTATTTTGTAGCCGTGCTTCTTATAAAAGTCTGGAGCCTGCCAGGACATGGTATCTACATGAACTGAATGGCAGCCTCTTTTTCGAGCTTCCTCTTCTGCGGCTTTTAATAGCTGTGAACCGATTCCCTTTTTTCTGAAGTTCTCATCGACCCAGAGAATATCAATGTGCATCCAGCCCCAGTATGTGCCTCCGAGAATACCGCCGATTATGTTTTTGTTTTCATCATATTCAACGATATTCAGCAGCTCATGATTATCCGGGCCAACTTTTTCATCATTGAATTTTGCGAGAGCCTGATTGATAAAATCGATTTCTTTTTCTGTTGGATTAAAATTCATTTTTCTTTCCCGATTATTCTAAAACTATTTTTGCAAATCGGCTGGCTTTATTTCAGATTGCAAAAGCTGGATTGCCTGATCAACAGTAATTATCTTTGCGTAACGAGTGCCCCACATGAATTCATTAAAATATTTGTAGGCTGTTTCCTTATCAAAATAGGGATTATCATATGTTGAGTTTGTATATGCAGGAACAAACAGGTTGAACCCTTTCTCGAATCCACTTTTAATTGTTGCATCCATACAATAATCTGTTGAAACACCGATTGTGATGATATCCTTTTCGCCCTTAGATTGCAAATATTCTGTTAGCCCGGTCATTGGATGAAAAGCACTGTTCACATTCTTTTCAAAACGCTTTTCATCGTCTCTCGGTGCAAAATCTTCATATACTTCATAATTATCTGTAGCCTTATCCAGATCAGAGCCCGGACCATCATCATGCTGAACGTAAACAACCTCAACATTGTTCTCTCTTGCTACAGCGATCAATTGTTTTATGTTTTTTCTTACCCTTTCGAAAGCATAAAGATTTTCGTTAAAACATCCCTTTTGTGTATCTACAACTAACAGTATCATTTTGTTCTCCTGCAATAGATCTTACTAATCAATCCAATATTTATTTCGGATTTTTGAATAAACTGGAATCAGAACAAAGACTCCAAGGCAGCCAACGCCGATTCCTATTCCTGACATTCCGGCACTGTATAAACCAAGAAATGCACTGATTACCCAGACAATTCCAAAAATAAGTGCACAAAATAATGCAGCGCCAAATGTAATAAGATTTTCAGGTTTCATAGGTACCTCACTTTTTATAATATCTGTCCCCAAAACGTAATGTATCTCGGCAGGATCAACCCACCGGTGAATACAAAACTTTGTCATGAAACTTTATTTTATAAAAGTAAGAATAATATTTACTATGCTACTAATTAATGCTAGAGAAGAAATTATAATTGTAATGATATATATTTTTGTTGAACTTGATTTTTTAATTTTTTCTATTTCCTCAGATTGTTCTTTATCTAAAAAATCTTTTTGTTTTGTATATTCAAATAAAACTTTTATTGCTTCAGCATTTTTATTTATAGCTTCTTCCTGTTTTTGATCAACTAAATCTTTATTATTAAGTAAAGCTCCTAATTCCTCCAAACGTTGAGTTTGCTCTGCATCAATGATATCTTTTTCATCAAGGCGTTTTTTGTTCTTTTGAATATTCTCTGTCTGTTCTAAATCAAGACTATCTTTTTTATCCAAGCGTGTTTTTTGATTCTGAGCTTCCTCATGTAGAGTCTTAACATTATTTTCAAGTCTATCTTGTTTTTCAAGAATATCTTGTTGTTGTCTTATTTGTTTAATTACAGATTCAAGTTCCTTCTTTGCAAGTTCTGAAAGTTTTTCTTTAGATGCACCTTTCAATTTGAGTTCAAGTTCTCTTACTGTTGAACGATTCATTGCAATAGACATACAGCCAATTTGCAATATAATTTTTTCAACTTGTGCCATTTTTTGTAAGGAATCAAAAAGCATTTTTTGACTTTCCGCATTATCTGCTGTTGCATTTCCAATTTCTGCAACAGCACTTTGCAATCCTTCAATAGCATCTTTTCTATGCCAAAAGCCTGCATTCATATTTGAAGCTGTTTCTGCTGCTTCTCGTGCACTACCAGCACTTTTTAATGCTTTTTGGATTTGATTATCCAAAACTTTAATATTATTAACTTGCCCATCTATTATTTCAGGCAAGTTTTCTTCAGATATTTTTTCTGGAATATCTATAAGATTTAATTGATTTTTTGACATATTTTCCTCCATAACCTCATTTTGTAGTCCATATAATTTTTCAAACATTTTTTACCCCCATTGTAAGATATCGCTTAAATCTGAACTTAAACCAGAATTTAATACTTCTGCTCCTTTTAGATCTGTATCAATTTTTTCAAGATTATCTTCAATTTCTTTATATGAATCTATAAAGAAAATAATTGTTTTTTTACTTTCTTCACATACAGATTCAATCGCAATACTTGCATCTTGTGCACTTATCCATTTATCAGCTTGCTTGTAAAATATCTTTGCATTAGTAAGATGCAATTGTTCATTCATTACTTTTATTCTTTCATTTCTTTTTATACTTCGTTTTATGCCCATTCCAACATCCGTTACAACAGCAACACAGAATCTTCCAACTCCAACAAAATTTACTCTTAATAACATATTTCCAAAGAAAGCTGTTGGATTTGCTGGGCCACCTTCTTTAATAGAATCTATAGCCCCCTCAATTGCTGCATCTGCTAAATCTACTGCTGTGAAAGTTCCTGTTGCAATTGTCATCATTCGAACTATAGTTCTATTATTAAAAGGAATAACATTTTTCCAATTTACGGAAGAAAAGTCACCATTTTCTTTTAGTTCCATACAAAGACGACGTACAAAATAAAAACCTCTTACTAAAACTTCATTTATTACAACAGGAATTGCCTGTCTCTTCAATTCATGAGCAACAGCCATTTCAGTTCGCATATCAAGTTTTGAAGATGCTCCTTCAAAAAGTTTATTGAATGCACCTAAATCTACTTGCTTTTTGCCAGTACCAATCCCATTTTGAAATGCTCTACGTAAGTTTTCATTAAATTGTGTATCCTTAAAACAAGGTAAAGCTGCAAGTTCTTTCATCAAGGACATAAATTTTCCTGGCACACCAGAACCACCACCAGCACTGGCATGACTACCAGCCATATCACTCATTAAATGACCCTTTCTATTAGCCATTGTTTTAGCAACAGTCAAAAACCAATTTATGATACCTGAAAATAATTTAGTAACAGGATTTTTTCCAACAAAATTACCATATTCATTTACTGTTATTGGAATTTTATGCATAGTTCCAAATTTATCTGAATAAACTGAACTGCCAGTAAATTGTACAATTACACAACAGATTAAACCTATTAATGTTGGATGATGACAGAAATCATCAAGATGATGAGTTTTAGTAGTAATAATTTCATTACCTGCGATATCTTTAATATTATGGAAATCATCATCACCTGGAAGAGGGAATTTTTTTTCAAGGAAATTTACAGCACCATCAAGTCTATCACCTTCATAGCCTTGTTTTTTAGCAAATTCCATAACTTTTTCATTTACTTGTTTATTGCTAACGGCTTTTGCATTCTTAAAATCCCATTTTCCTACAAATATTATATCGATTATTCCACAAATTAACCCACAGATTACAGCTGCAGCATAATCAAAACCGTCTGCATGGTTTGTAAGTCTATCTATTTCTGTATTTAGTTCTTGTAGTTTTTTATTTACTTCTTCAAGTTGATTATCTATATCTGAAATGTTTTTATAAATTTCTTTTCTTCGTTCATCTAAATCTTCAGTATCATATAGGGGGAAGAATTCATATTCTACTTTGAAATCTTCATCTTCTACTGGAGCAGAAACTTGTAATTCTGTAAACTTATTCATTATTTTTCACCAAGCGCCACATTGCAGGCATACATATAATGTAAATTATACATATTTGTATAATTTATCTCTCTATAAATACTATATCACACATTTCATAATTTTCCATCTTTTCATTTGACGCTTTCATAAAAAATAACCTCTGAAAAATAAAATTCGAGAGTGTCAATTTTTGGCACTCTTGACATGTAGAATATCAGGTAGAAAGCTCGCAATGGGCTCAGGAGGTTGTTATGAAGACAGAAGAAGGAAACTATGTAATGTGTATTTTCACAGGAAAGATTTGCTACACCGAACGTGAGGCAGGGCTTGTGATCAACGGTTGCAAAAGACATGTTTATGTCGGCAATGGCAGATTTGCAAAATCGGCTCATGGTAACTCAAAGGCAATTCCACGTAGAAAGTATTACTGTAAAGATTGTGGCTTCTATCATCTTACTCATCTTGCCCTTTATGATTTTGATTCTCAGAACTACGCCTGGGAAGATGCCTTCTACCGTGAGTTTGAAAAGAAGAACAAAGCTCGCATGGGAGCTTAGGAGGGATTATGGAATTCATAGTTTTTATAATGTGTTTACCAATCTTAATTCCGCTCTGGATATTGTATGTGATAATCATGTGCAACTACAAACCAAAACGAGGCAAAAAACATTACTATCATGATTACGATTATGATGAATACAGATATTCAGAATCTGAAGATGATTACGAAGATCGCCACGAAAGTTCCATCTACGATCGCTTCCAGGACGGCACCTGCAGCAAATCAGATATGGAACTTCTGATGGAAGATGATGATATCTGTGATGAATTTTATGAAGATTATTAATTTGGAGGATGCTTATGTACAATATCACAATCGAAACAGAAGCAAGTTATGCTGGAAAATCAGATACTTACACAATTGAGCAGGGAGATAAATCAATCCCTGTCACTCATGAAGTTGGCGGCTTTATGAATAAAAACGTAAAGCCAGAAACCAAAAAGCTTTTTCACACTGAATATCGCCCAATAGCGGATGCCTTCGAAAACATAGACTTTCAGAAAGTCTTCAAAGAAAGCGGAGACTTAGTCGGCTATGATGGCTGGACACTTAAGGTCACACTCTCAAAGGTAATGTCAGGAATTTCAGTTTCTCTCTGGTGCCCATCAGAAGATCCATCAAAGCCGGAAACTACAAAGCTGCTGCAGGCGTGTGAAAAAGTCTGCGCTTTGTTTGACCAGGAACTGTAAAAATTCGCACAAATTCCACCACTTAGAATTAAGAGTGTCAATCTTTGGCACCCTTAACCACTATACTTTAATACAGAATAATTTTTTCTAAATAGCAATATTATAGTGAGGTGGAATATGATAACAGGTTTTCCAAGCCCGGCCCAAGGTTATGAAGGCAAACAGATTGATTTTAATTCTTACATGATTAAGCATCCTTCTGCGACGGTGGTGATGCGGATTGAAAGTTCGCATTACACTCATATGGGAATCTATAACGGAGATTTGATAGTGATTGATCGTGCCAAAAAGCTTAATCAAAACTCCCTTGTCGTCTATGAATCAGAAGGACATTTTGTTCTGGGACGCGTCTACAATATCAAAGGTGAAACAATAATCACCGGCGCCATAACTCACGTAATTCACACGGTAAAAGATATATGATTTTGCACGCAGACGGAAATTCTTTTTATGCTTCATGCGAACAGATTTATCGGCCGGACTTACGAAATAAGCCGGTAGCGGTTCTCTCTAATAATGATGGAATCATTGTCGCCCTAAACAAGGAGGCCAAGGACTGCGGAATTAAACGCGGCGACCCCTACTTCAAAGTCAAAGACATCTGCGACTACAAAGGCGTGACAATCTTTTCCAGCAACTATACTCTCTATGCGGATATCAGCCGGCGCATTACTTCAATCTACATGGAATATGCTCCGGACATTGAATATTACTCCATCGATGAATCATTTCTCTTTTTCGACAAGTGCAACTGGAGTATAAAAGATTATGAAGATATCGGCTGGGAACTGAAGGAACGGATTTACAAAGAAGTGGGCATTCCAATCTGCGTGGGAGCGGGCCCGACTAAAACTCTCGCCAAGCTTTACAACAAAAAGGCAAAGGAGCACGGAGGTGTTTTTGTCTATAATCCGGACCAAGTTGATTCCCTGCTCGCAGAAACTGACTGCGCAACAATCTGGGGAATTGGTCCGGCACGGGCTCAAAAGCTTCTGCTCCATGGAATTAAAAATGCACTGATGCTCAAGCACATGCCTCTTTACGACGCCAAAAGACTTCTCACCTCACAGGGCTTTGAAACGGTTATGGAACTGAACGGCAAACGCTGCATGGATAAAATCACCCGGCAGAAAAAAGACATCATCACCTCGAGCCGTCAGTTTTCAAAAAAGGTTTATGATTTAGCCACGCTCGAATGCGCCCTGGTTGAATACACAGAACTTGCTGTAGAAAAACTCCGCAAGCAAAACTCTGAATGCAAGATGGTTCAGATTTGCATTTCCACCTGCAATTATTATTCTGATAACCTTGATGAGCAGTATTCAAATGCGGCCTTTGCGGAGCTTTCCCGCCTCACTTCTTACACCCCGGATATCGTAAATGCTGCAAGGCTGATTCTTCCATACATTTATCGCCAGGGCTACGGATATAAAGTGATTATGGTAAGTCTGCTGGACATCATGCCCGCACAGTATCAGGGCTGGCTCTGGATAGATCCAAAAGAAGATATAAAAAAGCGAAAGCTCATGGAAGCGGTAGATAATATAACAAATACCTACGGCCGCCGTTCCATCACCCTTGCCAAATCCTGGACCAAAACCGGTTGGGAAATGAAGCGAGATTTCTTAAGCCCGAACTTTACGACGGATATTAATTGTGTGCCCGCAGTTTTGTAAAAAAAAAATGCAAAAAAATTGCAAAATTCGTGCACAAAATTTTTACAGTGCCAATCCTTGGCACTCTTGCACTTTATAATAGGAACCGTAAAGCTGAAGAGGCCGCTTCCCCACTCATAAAAGAATGCAGTGCCCCCACCCACCGGCGGCCTTCTTCAGCTAGTTTCAGGAGGTTCATATGTTTAAGATTTTTTGGATTGCGACAATTATTTACACAATCGTTTTCAGCGTAGCGGCAAGAGTAAACGTTCCAACCTGCAGACTCACAAGAGCCCAGTTTAGCAGAGTCTGCAACCGCTTCAAGTTTTTCTCGGCCCTGCCCTTCTTCTTCAGCTCAGCTGTATTTATCATCTGCATTTTTATAATGAAATCAAACAGCACAAGCGAGAACTTCGACCGACTAATTTACTCCTTCTGCTTCTGGTGGATCACACTGGCCACAACACCAATCTGCCTTGTAAATGCGAATGCTTATCTTTTGAGACTTGAACAGTTGAAAAAACTGATTTAGAAACCCGCGGGTCTTATTCCGAAATTACAAGCCTGCCCTGATCATCAACAGAAACTTCATAAACCTTAGTTTCCAGAGCAGGCTGATTTTCCCAGGGACGCTTATATTCAAAAGTGATTTTTGTGCTGCCAGACTCACGAGCAGTTACCGTGTAAGTAAAAAGACTCGGAGCACCAACCATTCCCTTGGCCCCAAGATACTTCACATCTTCTTCAATGCTGATTACCGAATCATCTTCGATTTCATAAAACCATGAATAACCCGTTGTCGGATTTCCCTTCAGCTCAATCGTCTTCTTCTCTGCCTTAAAATCAGTTGATGCGCAGGAAGCCAAAAGCGCAATCACAAAACTGAACAAAGAAGAAATCAGAATTGTCCTCAAAGATTTTCGATTCATCATCATTACCGTTTAGTGGAGATGATCGGACTTGAACCGACTACCCTTACAATGCCATTGTAATGCTCTAGCCAGGTGAGCTACATCCCCAAAATATGAAGCTATTATACACAAAAAATTAAAGAACGTCTTTAATGACAAAACTTTTTTCTGATGATATATTAAACTCACAAAGCGTTGAAACGACGCAAAAGTTGGCTTGTGCCGGCTCAGTTTTTTCAGGAGGTTCAGAGATGAACGCTATGAACAGTTATTATTCAAATCTTCATTGTCTCAACCATAGTGGAAATCATTCCTGGTCGGAATGTAATTTCTCTGAACATTCGTGGTGTGAAAGTCATGAAAGCTGTTGCGAACACAGTTCGTTGAACTGTAAGTCAATTTTTGTAAACGGAGTTTTGGCGTAGTCCTTCCTTAAGGCGTTGAAGCTCCGGTGTTAAAGGAGTAATCAACGTGAAAACTACATATCTTAAACCTGTACTGGACTTAGCTGCCACAGGTGCAAAAATCAAAACAGTAATGAAAGATAAGGGCATTACCGCCCGCGAGCTCCAGATCATCATGGACTTCCCATACGTCCAGACCATCTACAACTGGTTCGCCGGCAAGAACATGCCAACCATCGACAACCTCGTAGTCCTCGCCAAAATCCTCGCCGTTCCAATGGACGACCTCGTCGTCACCAGTCTCGTCGAAACAGTAATCGACGATGAGGACGAGGAAGAACTCAGCGCGTGACAAAACATGGAGTTACTAGTGTAAAGGTAACACTGCTGATTGTGGATCAGCCATTCTGAGTTCGAGTCTCAGGTAATTCCCTTTTCTGGTTGATTAGAATAACGGCTAATTCACTGGGTTTTCATCCCAGCAAAACGGGTTCAACTCCCGTATCAACCTTTACTAAGAAATATGCTTAATTGATTATCTTTTTTTATTTAGACTCTTTATCACTTAATGAATCAGTTTCTTTGATATCAAAATCACATAAACAGAGTTGCTTTAATTCATCGATAGAAAGTTCTTCCTTTTTTGAGAGTCTTTTACTTTGTGATAAGACCAAATCATCAAAGATATTCCGTGCAAGACGCCCATTAGCAAAATTATCATCTTTACTAGAGACTCTGTCCGTGAAATAATCTAATAATTTTCTTTTTAAGTCATCCTCAAGGATATAATCATTCTTATCACATTCTGATTGTACAATTTCTAATAGTTCTTTTCCTGTGTAGTCATCAAATTGTATAAAAGTGTTAAAACGAGACTTTAAGCCAGGATTTGAAGAAAAAAAGTTTTCCATTGGCGCTTTATAGCCAGCAACAATTACAACAAGATCATCACGATAATCTTCCAATGCTTTTGTTAATTCAGTAAGACATTCTTTTCCATATGAATCAGCATGATCATTTTCTGTAATGCTATAAGCCTCATCAATGAAAAGAACTCCTCCTTTTGCTTTTTCGACAACACCCTTCACTTTTAATGCAGTTTGTCCCTGATAACCAGCTATTAAATCTGTTCTAGATACTTCTAAAAAATGGCCTTTGGACAACAAACCTAATTGTTTATAAATATGTCCTATTATTCTAGCGACAGTAGTTTTCCCTGTGCCAGGATTCCCAAGGAATGCCAAATGTAGTGTTTTTTTTGCCGTAATCAGATTATTTTGTTTTCGTATACTCTGGATTTTCTGATATGCTATAAGATCATTTACTTGTTCTTTTACTTTCTCTAATCCGACCAAAGAATTTAGGTCTTTTAATAATTGTTCAAGAGAACGGTTATCTTCTATTCTTAAATCGTTCTTTTCTATTGTTTTATGTAAATAGCTATATCCAAGATAAAGGAGAAAAGACTTATATAATTCTGTTACTGCAATATCTATACGTTTTGAACTAGTATCTATTGAATGAAGCCTTGCAAGGAATTCTCCAAATAAATTAGTTTCTTTTGTTTCTACTAACCTCTTTGCCAGTTCTGCTAAACAACACTTAGAGTTTGTAAGAGCGTCAACATTAGATGAGAATACTAAGAATTTTTCTTCATAATCCTCTTTCATTTATATAACCTTTAAAATTGAAAGTAAAAATGTTACAAGAGAAAAAACACAGAATGTACTTAAAATTGAAATTATAATAATAAAGTTTCTATTAGTTCTTTTTGTCACTGTTGAAATTATATTTTCAATTTCTTTCTTATTGTCTTCTAAATCATTTTGAAGAATTTTTGTTTGTTCGTTATTCTCATTCAATTTTTTATCATGAACATCTACGAAATCCCATAATTCGTCAATATTCTCAAGATGCTGTAATTTATCAAGTTTTTCTTTATGTGATTTCAACACACCAATTACTTCTTCTTGTTTTTTCAGGATTTTTTCTTGTTTATCTATTACTTTTTTTAAGGTTGCATTTGCTTCTTGTGCTTGCTTACCAGCTTCCTCTGCATTTTTTACATTTATAAGAATAGCAGCAATATAGTCTTTATCTAAAGCCTCAAATGCATCATATACAGCCTCAATTTGATGATAAACTTTAATGTCTGTCTTTTGAAGATCAACTAACCCATTTTGTATTTGAACAACTAGTTTATTTAATTCTTCCCCTGTAACCTTATGATCGAAAATCCATTTTTTTTCTTCAACTTTACTTAAAGTTTTATCAGAATTAGTTTGTTTTACAAATTTTTGAAGTTTATTTTTTGCTTCTTCAAAGTTATGCAGTTGAATTTCATTCATACTTTATGCACTTCCTATTTTAATGATTCTAAGTCATCATCCATTTTTTTTAATCGTTCGTCCATTTCATCAAGTATTTTTCTTGAATCTGACAAGTCAACACTTTTGTTAATAATGTTTTCAGTTGACTGTTTCACAATATTCGTAGCTTCTGAGTGCCTATCGTGAATTGATTGAGCTGTATCATTAATCTTATTATCCAGTTTTTCCTCTTTGATACTAACTATCTGGTCTTGAGTTTCTATAACCTTATTCAAGACATCTATTTTTTCACCCATTAATTCTTGCTTCTGATAATTAGCAATTGCTTTATCAATTAAATTTATAATAATTGCTCCAACAACTCCACTTATAACACTTGCAAGAAAGATTCCAATTATATTAGCGAGCGAACCTAGTAAAGGAATTTTAATAGTTCCAAATGCAGGGATTAATGCAATAAGTCCTTTCTCGATTAATTCGCCTCCAAACAAAGCACCGGCAGCAACCAAACCAGCAACAACAATTTTACCAACTTCTGCACATTTTATACTAAAAGGTTTGGTTGCATTTTCTTTATTCTTTAAATACAAAATAGCATCTGTAACTGAACGAATACCTTGTTTTATTAAACTAGCAAGTTTCTTAAATAAACTTACAATTGGACCAAAAATTTCTGTAACAATCGTTCCTACAAAAGTAGTAACACCTGTCTTAAAGAACGATAAGATTTTATTTAAAAAATTATGAATTGATTTTTTCATTTCTTCCAAAAATACTTTGAAGGTCTTTGAACTTGACTTTAGGAATCGTATAAAACCATTCATAATATCTTTTAAAAGAGCAAACAAGGCCTGAACCATCATTGTCTTTAATGCATCTTTTCCAGCTTTTTTTCCAGTCTCTTTTGCTGCACCCTTTAAAATTTCTTTATTAATTGCCTTTCTTGCAGCCTTATCTTTCTTCTTCATTAGCTTATCATCGGCTGCCAATTTATCTTTTAATCTCTTATCAAGTTTTGCTTTTGCAGCTTTCTTCTCTGCATCAGACATATTTGATTCATCAATTTTTTTCTTTGCTCTTTCATTCTGTTCTATTTGAGCCTTCTCGCGCTGTTGACGAGTTTTTATCATTTCATCAACACTTTTTGCACCCTTACTCTTATTTAAAGATTCATTTGTTGCATTTAAATTTTCATCCATATTTGCCAAATCAGCAGTACTTTTCTTTGCCTGTTTTCTTCGCTGATTTTCATATATTTCTTTACGAGAAACAGTATGATCCAAATTGGCATTTTCATTTTGTTTTATATCTTTACCAGTGTATTCATCCTTTAATTTTCCAGCTTGCTGCTTTTCTTTCATTGCTTTATTAGCTGCTTTATAACGAGAATCTTTCATGACAGCATCACCAGCTTCCTTATTGTAAGGTTTTGTTTCCTCTGGGTGTTCTCTATCATATTGTTGAATTAATGTTTCACTAGTAATTTCTAATCCAAGCTGATTTCCAAACTGAGTCCAAACTTCATCCAAGATAACCTTTCCTAACGCATCAGGATTTTGGATAGATTTTAAGCCAGTATCAATATTTTCTAAATCTTGAAATTCATGAGCAAGTTTATTATTAAGATCTTCTTCAATATTGTTCAGTTCCTGTTCATTTAAGTTTGAAAAATCGAAGTCATCTTTTTCATTATCATTCTGATAAGCCATTTTTTTCTCCAAGTAAAATATAATTATATCATGAACTGATGTATTTTCAACGGAATTTACTGGTATTCTTTTCCATGATAAGCATGGTGTACTTGAAATACCCCCATTACTCTCAAATCCTCAACGTAATACATTGAAAAAATACTACGCCGAAGCTGCCATTTTATCCAGTTTGTTGCCAACGTGTTTGTCGAATTGCCTCATGCCTTCTTCATAAGCTTTATCATCTTCTGCAAACATCTTATCCAGTTCTTCTGAGGCCTTTTTCATTTCGGCATTTTCTTTCTTTTCATCTTTTATTACTTCGACAACAGCCGCTCCAACAAAAATACCGGCAATGGCTAAAACGCCTGTAATCATTCCTTTTACAAAACCCATATACATCCTCCTACGCTCTGTTCTTAAACATTTCTTTCATTTTATACTTTGTTGCCTTACAAACTTTTACTGTTTGTTCTACGTTTTCCCGGCACTTCTCAAAGCCCTTTCTCGTATGGAATAGTTTCAGTTCTACATCGACCTGATTATCTTCATCCTCAAGATAGATGTAAGAATTCCCATATTGATTTTTCTTTATAAACCACATTCGTTTTAGTATACTTTTTATGCACATAAAATCTTCTGGCGTATATGACCAAAATGAAAATGATAAATTATGTTTTTTCATTGCTTCTATAACTAAATGAAGGAAAGCCCAGAGTTGTGGCATATCGACATAATAAATTTTGATTAGGTCTGTATCCAGGATACAGCAAGATTGTACTTCCGACACAGAACTTTTTATTTCCTCATTATTCTTCATTTGACGATAACGAGAAATAAAATCCTGATACTGAATCTCTGTTTTTTCATCAGGATTCTTTTTCATATCAATAACTCTGTGCATGAATTCAACATAACTGGTTATTGCCTGGTTCATAAAGATTGTTTTCATACAGTCCTCCTGTGATTTATTAAATAAATAATAACACGGAGGGTATGACAAGAAATGTCGAGGCTATAAAAGATTTTTAAGATTTTTTATATTCTAAACAGAATAAATTTTGTCGCCATAATCAAAAGCGAATATAAGACAAAGAAAACAATAAAAAGTATGATTCTTTTTCTGTAATGATTCTTAAAGGTAGAAACTATCTGCGGACCATCAGGAATATCTTTCAACTCGGGGACAACTGATTTTACAATCTGGAGCCCCTCAAAAAGATAAGCAATATATTTGTATTCACTGCAAACAAATTCAGAAACTCCCTCTGAAATACTTTTCTTTTTACAAACTGAAGCAGCAATTTTCTTTGTAAGCTGACCATAAGTTTTTATATAAATGATAAAACGGATAAGGGCATATATAAAAATCGAAACAAAAATTACAACTGCAACCTTTCTTGAAACATTATTACCGAACAGTTTTGTTGCTAGAATTGTACAACCAACTGAATTAACAAAGAATGTAATGATTGTTGTTGCCAATATTGTTTTATAGGCTTCCGAAAGTTTTTCATCAATTTTTTGATAGCTGATTTCATAGAATTTATTTTCAATTTTCTTTTCTAGTTTTGGCAATGCATATTTTGAAACTTCTCGGAAGACTGTAAGAAGTACAGAAAGATCATCTATCAGACCTATACCCGGAATCGTATCCGGCAGCACATCAATTGGAAGCACCAAGTACAAAAGAGCTCCTACAATTACAAGCTTCAGGCGCAGCGGGACTTCGGGCGATTTTGCCTGCTCCCAGAGAAAAAGAACCTTATCCCAGACCTTTGCAATCACACCCTTTTTCATTGCAGGAAGTTTAGAATCTAAATCCTGAAGATCCTTTTCTGTGGATTGTTTACCAAGTTCATCTGCTTTTTTAAGAGCTTTTTTCTTTGTTATGGTGTCCATAAGAATATACTATCATTTATTAAAAATATAATCTGTAAATGATTAGACACTTTCCTACAACATAATTGTATATACAGTTTTATGGCCTTTTGACCAGAGTTTACCCATGCCATTCTGAAAAGCGTTCATATCGGAAAAGGATCGGATTTGTTCCCAGAGATTTAAATGTTTCCCTTCAATTGTTTCAATCATTAGGTGAACATAAGCCCAGAGGTTTTCAGGTTTATCATAAGACAGTAATATGTCATAGGCTGTTTCCGTTTCGAGTTTATCAAGATAATCTTGAATTTCTTTAATTAAACTTTCTTTCGTTTTATAATTGTTGTAATACTTTTTAACTGCTTCCAAGGATGATTGAATATCAATATTACTTGGATATTTACAAAGCTTATCGAAAAATTCGCAATAACTTATAATTGAGTTATTTAATGTAGATACTGACATACTATACCTCCGTATTTTGGATAACTATATCACGGGAGGTATGACAAGAAATGTCATGCTAAAAAATATAATTTACCGTTTTCTTATTTTTTCTGAATAACAAACAAAATCAGCATAAACTTTTGCGACTTCGTTATAGTCTTGCCATCTGAGTCTCTGTCCGTTTGTATAATTATGGAAGAGCATTGCAGAAACTTTAGACTTAGTATAAATACGTTTCCCAAGAGAAAAGGCAATTTGTTTCGCAGCTGCCATTTCATGCCTTGCACACACTATTGTGATTTCTGGCTCAGACATTGTTTTTGAGTCGTATCTAAGTCCAATAAGACGATGTATGCAACTGTCGTCAGAAACTAGAAAATCTGAATTTTTTATGCCTTTTTGAAGAATAGTTACAGATACATTACTGCAATATTTCTGAAGCATAAATGTATTTAATAATTCTAAATTCAACGTACTCCCCTATTTATAAAAACATCAAATTTTGAGTACATTTATCATTCTTTTTTAGATATCCAATAATGAATCAATATCTAAATCATCAAGATCACTTGTAGTTCTATTTTCAATTTCAGAATCAATTATAGTCTCTTCATCATCTAATTTTTTATTACCAGTTTGTTCATCAAGATTAGCACTATCTGAAATCTCTTCACTTATGTGTAATTCGTTATCAATTACATTGCTTTCAAAGTTTTCAGATTCTTCTATAAGAGAATTTATATTATTATTTTGTTCTTGAATCCCAACGTAATCTGGAGTGATATCATTAACTGGTTGAGTAATATTTTGTTGATTACTTTTTATTTCATTCAGTGAGGCTTCAAGTTCAGAAATTCGCTTCTGAAGAGAATCTATGGTATCTTCAGCTGATACTTCTTGTGAAATATTTGATTCAATAACAACGGCTTCTGTATCCGTAGTCGGCTCTGCTTTCTTATGAGAAAAAATCTTAGAAAAAAGAAATATTATAAAAATAACAGAAACGACAACAATAATTATTCGAATGCAGCCTTCTAAAACATTCTTTCTTCGACCACTGCTTTTATTGTTTTTTAGAAATGGAGTTATCGTTGTAATCATACTAGACATTACTGCATCTCTTTCTTCAAAACCATTTGCGCACCATTTTGCTACACCTGCAATTGCATCCATTGGAATCTTAAAAACAATCAATATTAACTCTAACATAGAGTGAAGAATCTTAAAGATTTGAATATTAGACTCACTATTTGCAAGTATTAAATCATCCATTGCAGCTTTACGTGCTTTGTTTAGCTTGTGTTTTGTTACAGGCTTGTACCAAGGAGTATTGTTATATGCATTTTGTGAAGAAATTGCTTTTGCTTTTGCGCCTGATAATTTCTCAGATGCATCTTGTATGTTTTGTTTTATTTCTAAACCTTTATTATGTACAAAATCTGAAAAACTATTATTAGTTGTTATTAAATGATTTTTACTCATAATTATTCCACCGTTATTTGATAAGTGATTGAAATCTAGCTAAATCATCTTGTAAATTCTTAAATGAATTTCTTTCTTTTTGAACAGAAGATCTAAGACTATCAGCTGTTTCGTTTGTAATTTGTCCAACTGCGTCATAAACGCTTCCAAGATGTTCCCAAACTTTTTTTTCTTCTGATTTTAATACAACTTCTGTTTGTCTTGCAATATCAATTTGTACTTTTAAGGATTGTTTTTTTGCTATTGTTTTTTCAATAAGATTAATTACAATAGCTCCTATGATACCTGCAACTACAGCTCCTAAAAATATTCCTAAAACATTAGCTAGACTACCAAGTAAAGGTATTTGAATGTTAAACACAGGAAATACCACTAATCCTTTTTCGATAACATCGCTTAATAAAAGAGCTCCACCAGCAGTAATGGCCCCCATTATAATTGTTCCAACCTGAAGCATAACAATGTCAAATGGTTGAGATTTTGCTTCAGCTGATCTAAGGAAAGTAATAGCCTCCTTTAGTGAAGACCAACCTTGTTTTAAGAAAATCCAAACTCTCTTTATACTATTTACTATTGGCCCAGCAATAGCAGTTGCAATTGTTGTAGCAACAGTGTTACCAATATTAAGCAACTTTTGTTTCAAACCTTTTATAAATGACTTAATTGCATCTTTTAGAGAATCAAGCAAAGTATCTAATTTTTTATTATTGGATTTAAACCATTTAATAAGTTTGGAAGCAACTTCTTTAAGAAAATCTGATAAAAGTTGTAAAACAACAGCTTTTGCAGCAGTATGTCCTATTCTAAAGGCTTCTTCTCTTTGTGTTTTGCGACCTTCTTTTATTAATCTTTCTTCTCCTTGTTTTTCTTTCTCTTTAATGAATTTTTCGGCTCTTTCATTGGCTTTCTTCCAGTGTTCGTTTTTATCTCTTTCATCCATTTCTTCTGATGTTTTGTCATTCTTTCGATTGTTTCTTTCTGCTGTTGTATATCCTTGCAAATTCTCAGGATTATTTATTATACCTGCAAGTTCTTCATTATCATATGCCATTTGTAATGATATATCCTGAAAAACATGATTAGATGGATCTACATGCTCTCTTTGTGCAGCTTTTGGATTATCTTTTCCGTTTTCTAGCTTTTTTGCAGTTGGAATTTCTCTTCCAGTATATATATCTCTTACAGTTTCAACTCCCCTTTTATTTAATTCTCCTGATCGCTCTAATGTCTGATCCATACCGGGGTTTACATATTTCTTTCGGAATTGTTTATGAGGTACATTTTTATATCTGTTATAGTTTTCTTCTAATTGCTCTTTGCTAATGTAGTTATGTATAGCAATATTACCATTTGCAAAATTCTCTGTTGTTTGTATATGAGCATCATTGCTTAAATCTAGAGTCAGGCCTCTATTTTTTTCAATAAACTCTTCACCTAATTGAACTCCTAGCTGATTCTGGAATTGCTCCCAAATAACATTTTTGATGACTTTACCAAGTGCATCAGGATTTCCAATTTTTTCTTTTTGTTCCTTTAATATTTCCAATTCAGTTATTTCATTATCTAAATCAGAATATAGTTTTTCCTCTAAATCATCTAAACTAATTCTATCAATTACTTCTTCCTCAGAAAACATTTCATAATCATTTGCATTTGCCATTTTTTTTAAAGCTCCGTTACTTATTTATATATTTCAATAGATCTTTTTAATTCCGATTTCACTTCATCTAATAGTTCCTGCGGTCCCAGAACCTTTACAGTATGCCCCTGCCCTAGTACCCAGCGTAGAACTTCTTTCTTCTGTGTAGTTTCAAACTTTACATAAACACTGCCATCTTTACGTTCCTCAACAACCTGCTCTGAGTGCCATATACGATTGAGCGCATAAGTACCGATTTCTTTATCTACAAGAAGTTCTACTGTAAGAGGAGTTTTGTCGGAAAGCCAGACTCCCATTTCTGTATCAAAATAATCTGATGGTTTGAAATCTTTTGGGATTGTAAACTTTTTCTTAAGGATCTTAATGTTCTTCATTCTGGAGAATGAGAAAATACGGACTTCATTACGATCGTGGCATTTTCCCAATACATACCAGTTTCCTCTCTGGCAGACAACATGATAAGGATCTAATGTACGTTCCATATATGATGTTTTCTGAAGTGGACGATATTCGAATGTAATAGTACAGAGATTTTTCAAAGAGTCAAAAATAGTCTGGAAAAATGACGGATCTATATTTTCTGTTCTGTCTGGAATGAAAGTTATTTTTGGATTTAAGAAAGAGGTATCAACACTAATTCGCTCTGGAAGACATTCAGTAATTTTTTGGAAAACTGAACGAAGCTGATTTTCTAATGGAGTATTACGATACTGTTCAAGAAGAGGGTTTAAAACTGCGACAGAAAACGCCTCTCCTTCTGTAATCTGAATACTCTTTATAAAAAAGTTAGGTTCTGTATAACGATATCCTCTATAGTCACTTTCGATAGGAGCACCTAAAGTATCTCGCATATATTCCAAATCACGCTGAATTGTTCGAGGGCTGAAATTTGTTTTTTCATTATTACCATGATCTCCCACAAGTTTTGCAAGTTGAGCAGCAGTGTAAGGTTTTCCTGTTTGAAGGTAGCTGTCTATTTCCATTATTCGCCAGGAATTTAATTTGATTTGTTTTTTACCTGCAGATTTTGTTTTTTGGGAATTCATACTTTTCTCTTTCCTTCTATAAATTATATCACAGAATTATTTCGTTTTGGAAATAAAATTCATAAAAAGACAATGCTGTAGTTGGGAGGGGACAACAGCATTGTCTTAGAGAAAGTTTAGCAGGTTTCTGCTGCCATAGTGTTTTCTGTTGGTAGTTCACCTGTGAAAGCACGTTTAGTAGCATCCAGTACGTCTTTACAGTCTGCAGCAAAATCTTTACCTGTCTTCTTTAACTTATCTTTTACATTTTTCAGACCAGGTTTTGTTTCCGCATAATCTGAAACCAGTTTTCCAACCATTGCTAAAGCTGCTGCAGTAACACAGGTACCAATAATTCTCTTTATCATAATAACTCCTCAGGACCTTTATTAAGGGTCTTATACTTTGATTATAAAAGATAGGACATGACAAGATATGTCATATTCCAAAAAAAAAAAATCTGCTTCTTTATGCGTCTTTACAGGATATTACGCTAAAGCCAGATGTAACATCTCGTTTGATATTACATTTTGTACCATCAGATAACGTCTGAACTTCAGTAATATAACGAGAATTTGCATCGTTAGCTTTGGAATCTTTATAATTATAGAAATCACACTTACTGATGAAATCAGACATTTCATTGTATTTATCTAACAGGTTATTATAGTCACTGACGTTTTTATCGTATTCCTTTCTCACATCATTTATAACATAACCTAAAAGAGCAATACCTCCAGTGATAAGAAGTTTTTTGAACATGAAAAGTCCTCCTTATTTATTAGTTTTATACAAATTATATTACGGAGGATATGACAAGAAGTGTCTTGGGTTAATTATTTTTTATTTGTATAATAAATCTTCTAATGTATTGAAAATTCCTTCAATACATTCTTCACGAGTTTTATATGCCTTTTTGTTAAAAACATTATCTATAGAGAAATTCCATTTATCGGAATCTCGGAAATGAAATAAAACAATCAGATGATTCTTAATTTTGAGATATTCATTTCCTCTTGATGAACACTTCCATTTCTTCTTTTTGAAGTTGATTTTACGCTGCTCTTTGTTCTTGAAAGCGGCTTCTCGCTTACGGGCCTTATCTATATCTCCTTCAAGTTTACCTGCACATATACAGCCACAATCTAACTGTTTTCCGGTTTCCATGTGATACATATGATGGACATATCGGATTATCTGAAAACCACACATCTGGCAGATACCAGAAGGAGAACCTAAATCTGTAATACCCGTACAAACCCAGCCAATTTTAGGGAAATCTGGATCATTCCAGTGATTTTGAGAGTTTGCAAGTTTTTCACGTAATTCATCTGAAAGCTTCTGTAAATCAGGGGGGATTTCTTCATCGTCAGGGAAATCGCTTTCGGTAGGTTCTTCTGTGATTTCAATTTCAAGTTCTTCGCCTTCTTCAGTGCCGCCCGGTTCTTCTATAAATTCTTCTGTCTGGAATTCATACTCTTCAGTTTCAACATCTTCGGAATCATCTGGCTCATCTTCAAACTCTTTTTCATAGTGTGGAAGTTTGCGATAGAGGTCTTCATCTTCATCAACAGCTTCTTCAACAGTATGGGGGATTTGTAATTCCTGAGATATGGGCTGCGGAATTTTTTCCGGCAGAATACTCTCATGTTTCTGATTAAAATAATCGGCATTTATTGCACGAGGTTCTCTTACCCCTTCAAACTGAACTGAATAAACTTTTCGTTTACTGTCAAAACTAAGAACTCGACCTTTCCCAAAAATGTGGTGTTCAATCATCTGTATACCGTCATTTTGTGGAGCCGGCAACTCTTCTATTATTTCACGATTTAGACGGTGGATATAGCCCCAGCTTTCGCGTTCAAGGTCATCGCTGATTCTTCCTATTCGCTGATAATTTTCTTCTCCGATTTCATATAAAAATCTGGAAGGTAGTTTTTTTATACCCTGCTGGCTTTGACCTTCGCTGTCCATAAGGTAAAGGATTTCCTGAGCTCTGGTAATTGCAACATAACAAAGGCGACGCTCTTCTTCCAGCCCCAGTTTCTTTCTCTCTTCAATTGTCTTGGAACTTGGGAAGATTCCTTCTGAAAAACCAAGAATAAATACAACAGGAAACTCAAGTCCTTTGGAAGCATGAATGGTCATAAGCTTTACTGATTCGCAAGGCTTTTCCGAATCTTCTGCACTCATAATTGCAATCTGCTGAAGGAAAGTTTCCAGGCTGACATCTTCTCCAAAACCATTTTCAAATTCATTAGCAATTCTTTTAAACTCTGAAAGGTTGTCGAGGCGTTCTTCGTCTCCTAGTTCGCGGATATACTGCTCATACCCGGATTCGATGCAGACACAATTAACCAGCTCACTGATTTTTATTTTGTCTTTCAGATTTTTCATGTTTTCTATCAGGGAAATAAAAGCCCCTCCACCACTGCCATTAAAAGCCGGGTCACCAAGATGAGTTTGCAGAACTTCGTACAGTGTCTTCTTCTGCAAATCTTCCTGATCAAACAAAGTCATGTCGTTGTTCTCACGGATTGTTTCGAGGGCTGCCACACGGACACGTCCAAACTGGCGACGGGGAGTATTAATTATACGCTTAAACGAAAGATCATCATTAAAGGCAATAACACGAAGGTAAGCTATCACATCTTGTATTTCCATTCGCTGATAAAACTTTACACCACCAAAAATCTCATAAGGAATATTTTCTTCTACAAGCTTGCGTTCAATAACCCGGCTCAGAAAACTGGAACGATATAGAATTGCAAAATCAGAATAGGACTTGTTATGAAGTTTTTTGATTTGCTTAATATCTTTTACAATATAAGACACTTCATCCTCTTCACTTTTGGAATGAATATGCTTTACCACGACACCAGATTCACTGTTTGTGAATAAGTCTTTTTTAAGACGTAGATTATTCTTCTCTATCAAGACATTTGCGCACTTAAGAATCTGAGGGGTAGAACGGTAATTTTGATTCAAGATGATTGTCTTAGTCCCCGGATGAGTTTTATCAAAATCAACAAGCAGCTTTACATCAGAGCCCCGCCATTCGTAAATATTCTGGTCTGGGTCACCGACTATCATGAGGTTCTGGTAACGGGCACTAAGAATATCGATAAGTTTCATTTCTGTACTGGAACTATCCTGAAACTCATCTACCATTATGTAGTTCAAACGTTCCTGCCACTTGTTACGAACCTCTTCATCGTTTATCAAAAGATAAAGAGCGTAGCTCATAAGGTCTGTAAAATCCAGAGAATAAATTGCTTTTTGCCGCTGCATATAATCTTCAATAATCTGGTCAGTCTGGTCTATGATTTCTGGAAGAATCTGAACTTTATCTGCATTACTCATTTTAGGTACATAAGACAAGTCCTGCTTCTTTTGAGCAATTTTCTTCATAATACTCTGGAAGTTTGCATAGTCCAACTTGAGTTCATATTTTGCAAAGATTTCTTCCATAATAGTTTTCTGCTGGTAGGTATCTATTATCTGAAATCCTTTAGTAAGAAAGAGTTTCTCTGGATTATCTCGTATAAGTCGGGCACAAAAACCATGATATGTACAGATGAGTGAGGTTGAATATTCAGGGCCTATAAGATTTGTAATGCGCTTTTTCATTTCGGCCGCAGCCTTATTGGTAAAGGTAACGCAGAGAATGTTTGCAGAATCAATTCCATATTCTTTTACAAGATAGGCATAACGGCTAACAAGAAGCTTTGTCTTACCGGAACCAGCACCGGCAATTACACGGATATAACCTTCAGTATTCTGGACAGCCAGAGTCTGTTTATCATTCAGCTTCGAAAAAATATCCATACATTTACCTCAATAATATATAGAGTAAGCAATTTTAAAAGTTGACAATTATCATTAATCATACGCATATGATGTGTCATATAATGACATTCCTTAAAAATTGATTTTCAAATTGATTCATCAGCTAAATATATTTTTGTAACGAGAAACCAAATCGTTACATTGCCTTTCAAGTTCAGCATTAATCTTGATGCAAGCATTGAACTTATCTTCATAAATGAACTTAAACCATGGGCATTTTTTTCTAGCCTCATCAATTGGATCCATAAAAAATTTATAATCATCATTTATTTTGTTTATCTCAGTTATAAATACATCCTTTATTTGCTTTATTTCTTCTTCATTCTTAAACTTTTGAAATGCGATATCCATAATTTTAACTTTCATAAAGCCCTCTTTGATTCTGGACTTTAATTTTCCCAACACATATATGTTAAGGACTGCAAATTTAAAATTATCAGATATACACCACAACACAATCATTAGAAACAAAAACAGAACTAAAAATATTAAAAGCATAAAATACCTCTTTTCAAAATTATACTCAGAGGGTATGCCAAATTATGTCATGTACTCTAAAAAAAGCCGTTTTTTTATGAAAAATCTCGTGATATAATATTTTCTTAGGAGAAAAATGATGTCTAAAAAAGAGCCTGCACTAACAAAATCGCCAAAGCTTACCGTTCCTGAAATAATCGACTACTGTAAAAACGAACTTGGAATTACATTCAATCTGATGGACGAAGAAAAGGCCAAAGAGTTTCTGAAAAAGAACAACTTCTTCTTCCGCCTCAAGCAGTATTGTTCAACATGCCCGGAACAGACAAAGAGCGGAAAGTATGTTGGTCTTGATTTTGGGCATCTTGTTGAACTTTCGACTATTGATATGTTCCTCCGAAAGCTTCTTCTCAAAATGACGATTGATTTGGAACATTATCTTAAGGTTAAACTTGTAAACGACTGTCAGAATAATCCAGCTGATAATGGTTATGAAGTTGTTGAAAAATTCCTGGAAAGCCATCTGAAGCTCAAAGAAGAAATCGCCAAAGTAAATAGAAACACATGCTATGGAGAAAGTTCTTTTGAAAAATACATAGATGCACCTGCTGCTTGGAACTTTGTTGAAATGATATCTTTTGCAGATTTCATCAGTTTCTATGCTTTTTACTATGACTTTATGAAGATGAAGTGTGAATATACAAAACACTTTGACTCTGTACGCCGAATTCGAAACGCCTGTGCTCACAATGTCTGTATGCTCGCTTCCTTCAAGCCTGTACAGGGCTTTAAATCAGACCTGGAAACTAACTTCGAACTTTTGGGCGGGAACATTGGAATTGGCAGTGGAACAATTTCGTATTGTATGAAGGTTCCATTGCTCAACGATTTTGCGGTAATGCTTTCTGTTTACACAAAACTGATTTCTTCTCCAAAAATCAAAGAAATTACCATTCAGGAAATGAAAGATTTCTTCGACGGCCGTATGGTTTACCGTAAGCAGTATTTTGAAAATAATACAGACATTAAAAATGCATATCAGTTTGCACGAAAGGTATTGGATTATTACTCAAATAAATAATCTGTCTCTTCTAATAAAAGCAGGCGTTGCGGGCGGCGTTTGAGCCCGCAGAGGGGGTAGCGGACAAGACCGCAGTGAGTGAGGGAGCCGAAGGCGACCGAACGAGCGAGGACTTGGGAGCGAGGGGAAGACTTCCCCCTTCCCATTGATTTTTTTACACTTATCTTCATAATAGTGCGATATGAAACTTAAAGGCTTTTACTCTTCTTTGTTTACGATTGCAATTCCAATTTCTCTCCAGGCTCTCTTGCAAAACTTTGTGAACATGCTCGACACCGTTATGATCGGGCGGCTTGGTAGCGTTGAGATTGCAGCCGTTGGTCTTGGAAATCAGATTTTCTTTATCCTCAATATGATTCTTTTTGGAATCACTTCTGGTGGCGGTGTTTTCATCGCGCAGTTCTGGGGTAAAAAAGATTTAGGCGGAATCAGAAGATCTTTAGGATTGATGACTTTGATTGCCACTTTTGTAGCTGTGGTTTTCACGGTACTCGGAATTTTTATTCCTCATCAGCTGATAAGAATTTATTCTCCGGATCCTGAGGTTGTGCGCGTTGGCGGAGAATATCTTCGTCTTGCATGCTTGAGTTATATTCCTACTGCTATAAGTTTTTCTATCACCCTTGCTCTGCGAAGTACGGAACGGGTAAAGCTTCCGCTTGTCTGCACATCAGTTTCTCTTCTCACAAATGCTGGCGCAAATTACCTTTTGATTTTTGTTGCAGGACTTGGAGTAAAGGGTGCCGCAATTGCGACTGTCTTCTCACGCCTTGTTGAACTTGCCATTCTTTTGAGCTGGTCTTATTCTCACGGTTATGAAATCTGCGGAAAACTTCGCGAGCTGCTCAGCTTTGACTGGAGCTTTGTTTTCAAATATCTGAAGATTGCCTTCCCGGTTATTATCAACGAAACCTTCTGGGGACTTGGAACTTCTGTTTACAACGGAATCTACGCTCATGCCGGGACTGATTCTTTTACCGCTTACAGCATCACCGGAACAATCAGCCAGCTGACCTGGGTATTCTGTATGGGCTTTGGAAACGGAATTGGAGTTTTGATTGGCAAACTTATCGGTGAAAAGAAAATGGATGAAGCAAAAGGTTATGCCCTGCGTTCCATGTGGTTTATGCCGTTGATTGGTGCCTGCGTTGGAATCTTATTGCTGCCGCTTTCTAAACTCCTGCCATTCCTCTTTAACGTTGAACCGGGAATCATAAAGATGGCAACTCAGATTCTTATGATTTTGATTCTGCTGTATCCGTTTAATTCCTTCTGTATGGACTGGATTGTCGGTGTCTGCAGAGCCGGCGGAGATACAGTATTTTCTGCAGCAGGCGAACTGATTGTTTTATGGGGCGTCGCAATTCCTCTCGGATATGTCGCAGCCTTTGTACTCCATCTCCCTGCCCCAATGATTTTCTTATTCCTTTCAAGCGAATCGATTGTAAAAGCGATTGTTGGAGCCATAAGAGTTCTTAGCGGAAAGTGGCTGCATGAGGTTACTTGATTTTACAGTAATCGCACTCCAGGCCTTTTACGTCTACTTTGCATGTAAAGAGACAGCCGTCGAGTTCGCCGCTCTGGCCGGTTGCTGCGGTTGTGATGAAAAGTGTGTTGAGATTATCACCCATGAAGCAACATGAAGTTACGTTTTTTGCATCCACATTTACTGTCGCAAGCAGAGAGCCGTCTTTTGTGCTTCGCTGTTCAATGCGGCTGCCACCCCAGAATGCTACCCAGAGATTATCTTCTGAATCAATACACATTCCGTCTGTAAGGCCACGGCCTTCTTCTGGCTTGAACATAACCTTGCGGTTTGAAATCGCACCGGTTTCCAAATCATAATCATATTCAAAAACTGCATACTGCAAAGTATCTGAAAAATAAAACTTTTTGCGGTCCGAGCTCCAGGCAAGACCATTCGAAATCTTTGTATCAGCCTGCTTTACAGTCACCAGGCCATTTTCGAGGCAGAAGAGATTTCCGCTTGCTTCATGAATATCATCATCTACAGAAGAGCCAAACCAGACACGTCCTTTAGGATCAGCCTTCACATCATTTGAACGCTGCCAGGCCTTGTAATATTCAGAAAGATTTTTGATAAGGAGAGGCTTGGAGCCATCCGCATTTTCGAGATAAAGGCCATCAGTTCCGGCAATCAGGTAAGTGCCAGGTTTTTCGGCAGGAACCGCAGAGCCGATTTTCTGTCCGTAAGAAAAAGTACGCTTCTTTCCATCCGGCCCGAGAGTAAAGAATTTTCCTTCTGCAATATCAACCCAGGAAAGAGTTTTCGTGCGGGCATCATAAAATGGAGACTCGCCGAGAGTGTGTTTTTCTTTTAGGAAAAGTTCTGCAGTGTAAGTTTTGATGGCCTTATTCTCGCTCATTTTTACACCTCAAAATCAAGGCAGGAACGGCTTGCTGTGTAAGGGCGAACCTTACTGTCTGCCACAGCCACATGCTCCGGATGCTTTGAATATCCTTTGAGGGCTTCTGCGTTTTCAAAAGTTGAATCCAGCATCAGGTCTGCAGTTGAAGATGCCAGGCGGCCTTCTGTATTTACCTTGATATCGATAAGACCAGGGATTTTTCCCTTTAGACCTTCGAGCCCATCTTTGATTCCTTTTTTTACAGATTCCTTTTCAGAATCACTCATTTCTTTTAATGTCCATAAAATTATATGCTTAACCATGAGAACATTTTATCACGAATCGACGCATAATTCATCGCTTAGAATATAGTTTTCTGTTATAATTTTGGTAATGAATATTTACGTTGATTTTGATGATTGCCTCTGCGAAACAGCCCGCCACTTTTCCGGGCTCGTAAAAGAAATGTTTAATCTGGATATCCCTTACGAAAAGATTCACTATTTTAATCTGCAGAAATCTTTTGACCTGACTGACCAGCAGTATGATGAAATGATGATCAAAGCTCACCAGCCGGAAATCCTTTTATCATATGATGAAACTCCGGGTGCAAGCAAAACCATCAACAGCTGGCTCGCAAAAGGCCACGACGTAAAAATCATTACCGGCCGCCCTGTCAGTGCTTACGACGCATCCCGCGAATGGCTGAATCAGCATGGCTTAGAAAAAGTTGATTTATACTGTCTGAACAAATACGGCCGCGACAACTTTATAAAAGGCAGCAGCTTCAATCTGGAACTGGAAGATTATTACAAGATGCATTTTGATTTAGCAGTCGAAGACTCGCCATCTGCCTTCAAGTTTTTTGATCACCTGCCAGACTTAAAAGTGATGGTCTTCGACCGCCCCTGGAACCAGGACTGCACCTTCCCTAGCCCGAACTTCAAAAGATGCACTGGCTGGGAAATGATAAATGCGCAGCTGGAAAAATTAGATTAATAAAAGGATAATAAAGAAAATATGACACTGATGAATCACGAAGAACTTTTACTTAATCTGGAAGATAATGAATGGCCGCTTACTACAATTGATCATGACAGGCAGATTACCCGGGCAATAGTTGTAGATGATGAAGAGAATTTCTATTTTGTCAGGGCAAATAGAGACGATGATTTTGGTAAAGCAACCCTTATTGAAACGGCAGGCGGTGGCGTTGAAGAGGGAGAAGATTTAGACACTGCCATTAGACGAGAGCTTAAGGAAGAACTTGGAATTGAAGTAGAGGTGCTTTGCAAGATTGGTCTTGTCAGCGATTACTACAATCTGATTCACAGGCATAATATCAATAACTATTTTTTATGCAGAATTCTTTCTTTTGGAGAAAAACATTTAACAAAAGATGAAATTGAAGATTTTCATCTTTCTACTCTGAAACTGAAATATGAAGAGGCTTTAGCTGAATACGAGAAATGCAGATGTACAAGCCTTGGAAGGCTTGTAGCAAATAGAGAGATTCCTGTTTTAAAGAGAGCAAAGGACTTGCTGGATGGGCTGAATAATTAACCGCCCACCTTGGGTCAGACTATCAGCCTATCCCCTTGCCTTCCATGCCGGATACCACTTTACAAACCATCCGGTAAAAAGTCCCATTGCAAGAGGCACCAGATTATTCACTACAATAAGAATATTTCCAAAGCCGGCTCTTCTTAAAAAGAAAGTCCAGATTGCAGTAAGAATATAAAGACATCCCCAGCAGGCTGCCAGAATATAATTTGCATTCATAAAAAGCGGATTTCTTTCGGCCTTGCTTCCCCCATAGCTGTACTTTACATAAGAGGCACATAGAGGCTCTTTTGTAAAACAGGATGCAAGCCAGAAAAGCCCGAAAATCAGATAGCCCGCATTTGTTGCCACATCTCCCTTGCCAGTAAAATGTGCAGCTGCAGATAAAAGTGCAACGGCTGCAATCGAAAGCTGATCCCAGATAATCAGCTTATGCTTTCTCATGATAAATGGAACAAGTGCACAAACCGCCATTGCTGCAATTGAACCGATTACAGGATTTATTGCAACTGCTACCCAGAAGGAAATCCATGGAAGCAGCATGCTTGTCATCGAAGGATTTTTCAGGCCTGCTTTTCCTGCACCAGCGCCATCATCATTATACTCTTCCCCACTGCCAACTGCATCGCTGCCAAATATTTTATCCCAGTCCATCATCAAAGAAAAATCACCGGTTACGGAATAAAGCTTTTTCCCCAGGGCTTCTGGTCCTTCCATTTCTCCACGAGAAATTGCAGCCCAAACTTCAAAAGGAGTTTCAACTCTTGTTGTTGCCTTTAGGCTTCCGTCTGTAAAAAGTTCACTTCCCTCTTTTGTCAGAAGAATCTGATAGGTGTGGCCTGTATCGGTATAACACATTTCAAGAACCCGGTTTTTACCCTTAAAAGAATTCTTGTTATAAAGTGCTGCCATCTGACGGGTAAAGGTAAGATCTTGCGCTTCTTTTTCGCCGGTCTCTTTATTGATTCCCCAGTCAGCATCTGCCAGCTTTTCAAAAACCTCTTTTGGATAAAGCAGAGTTCTCAGCTGATTTGAAACCTGCTCAGAGATTTTTCCATCAGCATATTCAGAACCGGCTTTCTTCACAATTTCCAGATACTGATTAATCCTGTCAGAAAGTTCATCAACTCTGAACAATTCACCCTGACCACAGAAAATTGTTTCATAATTGCCCTTGCCCAAAAAGTGATCGAACATATTTGTTACAGAATCATAGTTCCCCTTTGCCGAATAAAAGCCGCAGGTAGAAATCAGAACATGATGGATATTCTTCATATCATATCTGGCATCGTGACCACCACTTCCTGTTTCATTTGTATTTTCACTCATAAAAGGCAGGCTCATTGGCAGCTGACGGTCTATAAGATTTTTCATAATGCCAGGTACATTGAAATAATAAAGAGGAAAACTCCATACAACTAAATCAGCTTCAATTTCCTTTTCAATAATCGCAGCCATATCATCTTTAATGCAGCAGTGGCCCGGAGTGTTTTTCCAGCAGGCAAAGCAGCCTCGGCAGGCAGAGATTTTTAATGAAGCAACTTCAACTTCATCTACAGTTACCAGGTCTCCCTTTCCTTCGGCCTTTGACTTTACGCCTTCAACAAAGCTTTCTGCCAGTCTGAGGGAATTACTCTTCTTGCCTTTTGGACTTCCGTTTATCAAAAGAATTTTCATATCAGCTGTCTCCTATTCTGCTGCATTTATTTTATGCTTTCATATTAAGGGCAGATGATTCTGAGCACAAGAGGGCTTTTGGTAAGATGCATTTTTGAAAGGGTAAGATTGATTAATGAAGAGGTGAAATTTGTAGTCGACTTGCTTCTGCCTAGTCCTGACGTTTCATTATAAAGTTACCTTTCAACATTTTGGTCTGCAGAATATTTACGAAGGCAGATGGGTCTGTTTTTTTGATGGAACGCATAAGCTTATCTTCTTCATCTGAGGAAACTACGGTATAAAGCATATTGCGTTCCGCCCCCTGATAACAACCCTTACCAGTAAAAAGAGTTGCATCATGCCCGGTAACATCACGGATTACATGAATCAGTTCATCGGTTTTATCAGAGATAATTAGTATAGTAGATTTTTGATACCGCTTGTAAAGATTATTGAGAATCTGGGTGCTTACAAACTGAAATATGATTGAATAAAAAAATTGCAAGAACAAGTACATTGAAAAACAAAATATAATTCCAGATACTTCGACCAGTTTTTTCTGAAACATAAATTGAAATAAAATCAGTTCCACCACTGGTAGCTCCAGCTAATAAACAGAAACTGATTGCAATACCGTTAATAATTCCACCAAAAGTACAGCAGAGCAATACGTCGTTTGTAACATCAAGGCCTGGAATTAAATCTGTAAAAAGACCTGATGCAACAATTGCCCAAAGTGAAAGAAGGGTAAATCGCTTCCCAACATAACGGAAACAGATGAGGGCTGGCACAAGATTCAGGCCCCAATAAAAAAGTACGAATGGAATTTTTATATTCAGATATTTTGCAAAAACCTCCTGAATTAATAAAGTAATTCCTGTAAATCCACCTGGCAAAAGTCCCGCCGCATGCACAAAGGTATTAAGATTTACTGCCATTATTAATGCTCCCGCAGTAACCAGAAGAAATCGTAATAAAAGTCGTACCTTATCTTTCATGCAAACAGTTTAACACAATTTAATAAAAAGGGTACATTTTCATTCGAGTATTTTTCTTCAATAAAAATTTGCTCTTATTCTTTCCACGCCAGACGCATTTTAAGAAAGTCCTTCATGTCCTTGTAAAAGTCCATTGGCGGCGGAGTAATGTTGATCTGCTTGAGAGCTTCCTGAACCAGAGGATTTTTGTAACAGCAGACTGCATTTGATGAAGCATAAAATAATACATCCAGCTGGATTTTATAAGCTGCATCCTGACTGATGCTCAGCATCTGGGCAAGTCTGTCGCGGAAAGCATAGGCCAGGTCATAATATTTCTTTTTGAAAACTGCAAGACGCTCTACCGTTACATTTGTTTCAATCACCGGATTAAGATAGGAAACATAACGCATGTAATCCTGATTTGCGTTGACGATTCCGGCCCAGACTTCGGTAATAACATCTGGGGTAAAATTGTTACCTTCAGGAAATGCCGAAAGCAGGGAGTTATAGTAGGCTGCCATTTTTTCTGCGGAGATTTCCAGAAAGATTTCTTCTTTGGTCGTAACGTATTTATAGAGGTTGGCACGAGACCAGCCAAGTTTTTCTGCAATAGTTGTAAGCGTAATTTCTGAATAAGGACAGTTTGCGAAAAGTTCTGCTGTCGCCTCTTTAATTTGAGAAAGTCTTTCTTCTTTGTGTTCGTCGCTTCTTGCGCGGATATATTCTGCCATACCTAGAGAATAACACAGTAAACAATTTTTTGCAATAAGCAACTTTTTGTCACTAAAATCGCATTTTAGTGTTGACAAGTCACCGATTATGCCATACACTTAAGATAAGTGACACAACGTTACTAAAACACAAGGAGAATATTATGAATCCAAATCTTGCAAAAATAGACAGAACAAATGAACATTACACTTTTGAATTGGCCCAGGGAGTAAAACGAACAACCGTAACCTTCCGCAATCATTTTGGAATTGAATTGGCAGGAGACCTCTACAGCCCAGAGAATGCAGCATCTGCAGGAAATGCGGCCCTCGCAATCTCAGGACCTTTTGGAGCAGTAAAGGAACAGTCTTCCGGCTTTTATGCAAATCAGATGGCTTCCCGCGGTTACATAGCACTGGCCTTTGATCCAAGCTACACAGGAGAATCTGGCGGAGAGCCCCGCTACATGAACAGTCCCGACATCAACACCGAAGATTTTATGGCAGCAGTAGATTTTCTTTCAACCCGCGACAACATTGACCCAGAAAAAATCGGCATCATAGGAATCTGTGGCTGGGGTGGAATGGCAATTAATACAGCGGCAATCGACACACGAATTAAGGCAACCGTTGCAAGCACAATGTACGATATGAGCCGTGTTACCGCCAACGGATATTTTGACAACGCAAATAATGCAGAAGCCAGACACGAAGCCCGCAAGGCTCTTATGGCTCAGCGCATCGAAGATTTTAAGGCAGTCCAGGCTGGCGGTACTTATAAGCTTGGTGGTGGAGTTGTAGATCCTCTTCCGGAAGATGCCCCCTATTTTGTAAAGGATTATTACGACTACTACAAAACTCCACGCGGCTATCACGAGAGAAGTCTCAATTCAAATGGCGGCTGGAATGTAACTGCTTCAACTTCCCTTTTGAACACAAAACTTCTTGCCTATGCCGAAGAAATCCAGAGTGCCGTTATGGTTCTTCATGGCGAAAAAGCCCACTCTCGTTATTTTGGTGAAGATGCCTTTAAGCGGCTCACAGGCAGCAACAAGGAGCTTGTAATTATTCCCGGCGCAAGTCACACCGATTTGTACGACGGTGGAAAAAACAATGCGATTCCTTTTGATAAGCTTGCGGATTTTTTTGCAAAATATTTGAAGTAGAGGGTTGCTGATGAAAAAAATATTTATAGTTTTAATGTCAATTTTTCTTCTTGCTTCTACGGCCTGCGCTAATGGCAGCAGGGGAATAAAATCATCTGACAAAGGAGAACTTTCTGATATGAAAATCTCAATTCAAATTACAAGCGACAGTGGCAGCCACTCGCTCGCCGCCACACTGGCCGACAATTCTTCTGCCACCGCTTTTTACGAACTTATGAAAAAGGGACCGCTTACAGTTGATATGCACGATTACGGCAACTTCGAAAAAGTTGGCCCCCTTGGAACAAAGCTTCCACGCAACGACACCCAGATTACCACACAAGCCGGCGACATCATTTTGTATCAGGGAAATCAGATTACAATTTACTACGACACTAACAGCTGGAACTTTACCCGCCTTGGAAAAGTGGTTTCGACCCTTCGACAGAGCTCAGGGACCGCAAGCTCAACCACCACTATTACACAGGCCGAGCTCAAAAAGATTCTTGGTAAAGGTGATGTAACTGCTGTCTTTTCTGTAATGGAATAGGATAAAATGCATGAAGAAAATACCATCACTTTTTATAGCAGCAATTTTGCTCTTTTTTACAGCTAACACAGTATTTGCAAAGGACAATCCAAAAGCTGCAAGCTACAAAACACACGAGGTTTCGACGAGCTCAACCAACGCCAGCGACAAATCAGTTCCAGTCGTTTATTTTATCCGCGACATCAGCCCGGAATCTCTGGTAAAAGTTTATCAGGCAACCGGCTACAAGACCAACGGCAAAACAGGTGTAAAGGTGAGCACTGGCGAAAGCGAAAATTCAAATTACCTCCGTCCTACCCTCATCAAAAATCTTGTAAAGGATGAATTGAATGCGACCATTGTAGAATGCAACACTGCTTATGGCGGAAACAGAAGCAACAACATTGATCACATGAAAATAGCCCGTGACCACGGTTTTCTGGATGTTGCAAACGGCTTTGACCTGCAGGACGCAGAGGGCTACATGACAATCCCTGTAAAAGGTGGTGTACGTCTCAAGGAAAATTATGTCGGAACTCATTTTAAGGATTACGACACCTATCTGATTCTTTCTCACTTCAAAGGTCACGCAATGGGTGGCTTTGGTGGGGCAATCAAAAATCTTTCAATTGGATTTGCTTCAGGAATGAGCTGCAAGAAATCCGGAAAGCTCAACATTCACTCTGCAGGCCGAAGCGTTACAAGATGGACCAGCTGTCCTCAGGATGAATTCCTTGAATCCATGGCGGAAGCTGCAAAATCAGTCTGCGATTACATGCAAGACGGAAAAGGCATTGTCTGCGTAAATGTGATGAACCGACTTTCTGTAGACTGCGACTGCGATTCAAATCCTGCAGAGCCAGACATGCACGACATCGGAATTCTTGCAAGCTTGGACCCGGTAGCACTGGATCAGGCCTGCGTGGATTTAGTCTACAAAGCAAAAGATTCAGGCAGTTTAATTGAACGCATCGAAAGCAGAAACGGAATCCATACACTTGAACATGCAGAAAAAATCGGTTTTGGTTCCAGAAATTACCGCCTGGTAGAAATCAAATAACTAAAAATATATTCAGGAGAAACAAAATGAAAAAACTTATTCTTACACTTTTACTCGGAGGCCTTATCATGACAGGACTTTCAGCAAAGACAGCATTCGTTTACTTCAGCGCCACAGGAACAACAGAACGCATGGCAAAAAATGCCGCTAAAGAAATGGGAGCTGATATTTTTGAAATCCAGCCGGTACATAAATATACCGACGCTGACTTAGACTGGCATGACAAAAAATCACTTTCTTCGATTGAATGCAATGATCCGAAAAGCCGCCCTGCAATTGCAAATAAACTCGATATCTCAGGCTACGACACCGTTGTGGTTTGCTACCCTATCTGGTGGGCTTATGCCCCAAAAATTGTTTACACCTTTGTAGAAAGCCAGAACTGGTCGGGCAAAAAAATGATTACTCTTTGTACCAGTGGTGGCAGCGGTCTTGGCCGCAGCGGCACAGATTTGTCTAAGTTTGCAAAGGGCGTAGACTTCAAGGGCGGAAAAGATTTTACCCGTGGCAGTGGAAGCGACATCAAAAAATATATTGAAGGTTTGTTGAAATAGGAGCAGAATAATGACAAGACCCCAGCGCTTAAGAATGACTATCGACATTACAATGACAATTCTTTCCATCATACTCATGGGCGGAAACTATTTGTTCCCGGCAGACCTTGTTCACGAAATCTTAGGCGTAGGGCTTTTTGTCCTGTGGGCTGTCCATATTATTTTGAACCGCCGCTGGTATGGTGCAATTTTCCGCGGTAAATATAACCCCTACCGCGTAATGCAGACTGTCATCAATTGCTGTATTTTAATTTGTACAATTTTTTTGATGATAAGCGGAATCATCCTTTCAAATCACATCTTTACATTCTTGAACATTCAGGGAGGTCTTGGCTTTGCCCGCATTGCGCATCTGCTTGCCAGTCGCTGCATATCGGACTGCATGTTGGACGCCTCGTTCAGAATATTACGGCAAAAATCATTCCGCGTATTATTCTTGCCCTGGTCTGCACTTACGGCATTTATGCTTTTATCGCCCGCGGAGTGTGGAAATATCTTATCCTCCAGCAACAATTTTTCTTCTTTGATCTGGACCGCGGCTACATTCTTTTTGCTATTGATTATATTTCCATTATCATTTTGTTTGCCACACTCTCGCACCTTTTGGCAAAGAGTCAGAAAAAAGGTAAACTGTAATTCTGAGGTATTTTGTGATTATCGAAAATCAGACTTTTGATGAAGAGAGAGCTTTGTACGGCCTTAAGGACCTTACTGTAAAAAACTGCTGCTTTGATGGTCCTGCAGACGGTGAATCCGCTTTTAAGGAATGCCGTAACATCGACGTGACCGGCTGCTTTATGAATCTCCGCTACCCCTTCTGGCATGTAGAAAAAGCAAAAATCGCCGATACAAACTTTACAGAAAACTGCCGGGCTGCCCTCTGGTATGATAAAGATATTTTGATTGAAAACAGCAGACTCGGCGGAATTAAGGCAATTCGTGAATGCGAAAATATCAGCCTGAAAAACTGCAGCGTTAATTCTCCGGAGTTTGCCTGGAAAAGTCAAAAGCTGACAATTGAAAATGTTACAATCGAAGAATCAGAATATCCCTTTTTTGAAATCCGTGATGCAAAAATTACTGGCTTAAAAATGAAGGGAAAATATTCTTTTCAGTATGATGAAAACATCGAAATTACAGATTCAGAGCTGAATACAAAAGATGCCTTCTGGCACACAAAAAATGTCACCGTTAAAAACAGCATTGTTAAAAGCGAATACCTGGGCTGGTATTCAGAAAATCTCACTCTTATAAACTGCCGCATTATTGGAACTCAGCCTTTCTGCTACTGCAAAAATCTCGTGCTCAAAAACTGTACAATGGAAGAGTGCGATCTTTCTTTCGAACGCAGCACCATAGATGTAGAAGTCAGCGGAAAAATCGACAGCATAAAAAATCCTCTTGCAGGAAAAATCACGGCAGACTCTATCGGACAGATAATTATGGAAGAAGAAATCTGCGATAAATCAAAAACTCAGATTATCTGCAAAGAATAAAATATCAGGAGGACAAGAATGGCAATTACAGTAAATCTTCGTTATATAGGAAAAAAAGGAGCAGCTCAGGCCTTTGCCCGTGAAATGATTTCCAGCGGAACTGTTGAAAAAATCCGGGCAGAGAAGGGGAATCTTCGTTATGAATATTATCTGCCTTTTGGGGAAGAAAAAGCCAGTGATGACACAAGCGAAACCATTCTCTTAATCGACTCCTGGGAAAATCAGGAAGCAATTGATTTGCACCACGCAACACCAATGATGAAAACAATTGCTGAGCTTCGCGAAAAATACGACCTGCATATGACAATCGAACGTTTTGTTTCAGACGATAAAATCCCTGAGCAGGATAAAGCTTTTATAAGAAGTTGATATTACAATCTGCCTTGTGGGATTGTATTTTATTAATAAGAAATAGGAGTACGCAAATGTTCAGACCAATGAGAAGATTCAAGCAGCAGATTTCGGATAGCGAATGCAAAGAGATTTTGAAAAATGAAAAACGTGGAATACTTTCACTCCTAGGCGATGACGGATATCCTTACGGGCTTCCCCTCTCCCACTTTTACAGCGAAGAAGACAACAAGATTTATTTTCACGGGGCAAAAGAAGGCCACAAAATCGATGCCATAAAAAATTATGACAAGGCAAGCTTCTGTGTTTATGACCAGGGCTACCGCAAAGAAGGCGAATGGGCACTTAATATCAACAGTGTAATAGTCTTTGGAAAAATCCGCCTTGTGACTGACCCGGACCTTACCCGCCAGATCTGCACAAAACTGGTTTATAAATTCACAGATGACCAGGCCTATCTTGAAAAAGAACTGGCAAACGCCCTCCCCCGCGTTCAGTGCCTTGAGCTTGAAATTGAGCACATGACAGGAAAGCTGGTGAATGAGTCGTAAAGTTATTTATTCCTGAATCCCTTCATCCCTTTTTCCAGAAGTGTCGTTGCAAGCTCAATCATTTCTTCCATAGGAATCTTACGGCCAGTCGGAAGAAGAAGCCCAGGAATGGCTGGATTACAATATCATGGGTGGTATCAATACAAATCTTCCAGGATTTCCGATTATTATGTATTCGGTGGGGTGAAAGCAATCTACTGATAGATTTTATACACAGGGTATGGTATTTTGTCAGTATAAGACTATGTTATGTGGACGCCCGCATCGAGGCGCTTTTGGTGTGAATAAAAAAATGGATAATAATATAATTATTACAATTCAACAGTTATTAATTGGTAGGAATCCAGATTTTGATAAAGCTCAAAAAATTAAGCTTGTCCGTCATAAGGATAATCGTCCTGTAAATGAACGTAAAATATTAGGCGTACCATACGAAGGTTCTTTATATAATTTGTATCGCACCGAATTAAATAAATTTCTTGATTATCAGAGTGAACAGCATATTTCAAAATTTGGCGATGTAGAATATATAGTCTCATTTATCGGGGAAGAAGGTACAGAATCTCGTTTTATTGGTGTTTTTAAGAATAATGGTGTAGTTAGAGATTTTGAAGATCATCAAATTTTTAATTTTACAGAAGTATCTGGTTTTGAAGTTTTAAAAGAAAGAGTCATTATAGATTGGGGCAAAAATGCGATTTCCTGGCATCAGTGGTTTGACACTAATGAAAAAGCAGTTATAAGAATAGATAGAGGTCTTACGGAAAATGATGTACCTCTCTTTACAGGTTATAATGATGTTCTATTAACTTACAGACAGCTTAAATCCATTTTTTATAAACAAATCGCAGATTGGAAAAACAGATTGGATTGCTGCAATTGTATTTACCTCATTCAAGATAAGAATAATGGAAAACAGTATGTTGGATCTACTTATGGTAAAGAGGGAATCTGGGGACGTTGGCGTGAATATGCTGAAACAGGGCATGGTAACGATGTGCAACTTATGGAAAAGTTAGAAGAAGATCCTTTATATGCTGAAAAATATTTTCAATGGACTATTCTTGAAGTTTTACCATTACAAATTTCTGATGCAGTCGCAATTGATAGAGAACTTTTGTGGAAAAGGAAATTCTGTACACATGATTTTGGATATAATACAAACTAAATAATATTAGGTAAGATTAAATGGATAAATCATTCGTTTTTAAAATTAGTAAAGGTACGAATAATGAAACAATATGGTTTTATGATACAATTTTTACTATTCACGAGGAGAATCAAGAAATAGACCTATCCGATGGAGATTGTGATTCTTCGAGAAATTGTCAATTGTTGTGGATTGAAGTTTGAATCGGCATAAGTTTTAAGCAGCTTCCTTCAACTCACCATTTTCAAATTTTATATCTTTGACGAC
>SFOB01000123.1 GCA_004554075.1 Treponema sp. | reverse complement strand
GGAGAAATATCTACAGAAGTAACCTCGCGGGCACCTGCCTTAAATGCATTAAGGCCAAAGGCTCCGGTATGTGTAAATGTATCTAGAACAGTTTTTCCCTTACAGAAGCTTGCAGCAGCAATTCTGTTATACTTCTGATCAAGGAAGTAGCCGGTCTTCTGACCATTAGCAATATCAACTCCAAGCTTTATGCCGTTTTCAACAATTGTAAACTGTGTTTCTCCCGAACCATATATCCAGCCCGCAGTCTGCTCAAGCCCTTCTTTATCGCGTACAGACGCATCGCTGCGCTCATAAATGCAGTCCGGCTTACAAACCTTTTTAAGGGCAGAAAGAATCTCATCTCTGAAAATATCACATGAAAGTGAGAGAAACTGAACAACAATAATTACACGACCTTTTTCATCACAAAAGCGTTCACAGATAAGGCCTGGAATAAAGTCAGCTTCACCAAAAATCAAACGGTAAGAATCACTATCCTTATAAAACATGCGGCGCATATTGTAAGCATCAAGCACTTTCTTTTCATAAAAGGCTTTAGTATCTGCCATAATTACATCAGCATGTTCGCTACCAATAAGGCGTACTGTAATCTTAGATTTTTTATTGATTACACCACTTGCAAGAAAGCCGCCTGCTTTTGTGTAAACTTCTACAACAGAACCATCTTTTATATTACATTCACGAAGAATTTCATTCTTCCATTCAGACTTTTCATCAGCTCCATCGGCTCTATGTTTAATATGAGAAATCTCATTATCAAAAACCCATGGAAATCCCTGCTGAATTTCTTTCTCTTCTTTATTATTCAGAAAAACTCTCGGAAAATTATTACTACTCATAAACTCTATTATATCAAACTTGATTATTCGTCACAATTACACCATAATCGGAATATGCTCTTTATTTTTGACATGGGCGGAGTTGTTACAAACACCTTCCTTCTTACCCAGCTTTACAAGAAACTAAATATTACAACAGAAGACTTTTATAAGATTTGCGCACAAGGCACAGAAGACATCTGGCATCTTTTTCAAATCGGAAAAATAAATTCTCAGCAATTCTGGTCTCAATTCAATGAAAGAGTTGCAGCTTCAAAAGAAGAAAAATTCCGCAATGTTCCACCTGTTGAAAATGATCTTTTCCGTCTTTACTTCCACCCTTCAAAAAATCTGGAAACTGTTGAACTTATTCAGAAATTGAAGAAAAAGCATCGTGTAGTTTGCGGCACAAATACAATAGACAGTCATTGGGAAAATCATATGGAGCGCGGTGATTACGCCTTCTTTAATCAAACTTACGCTTCAAACAAAATAGGCTGTGCAAAGCCAGATCCTCATTTTTTTGAACTGATTCTTGAGGCAGAACAGACAGCCCCGGAGAATGCATTCTTTACTGATGATAAAGCGGAAAACGTAGCCGCTGCGGCAAGTCTTGGTATTCATGCAGAGCTATTTACAAGCGCTGCAGAACTTACCGAAAAGTGGAAGATATATTGTTAATTAAAAATCATCAAGATCACCCTCAGCCTCAGAAGCATTTATCTGCTTTCTAAGTCTGTTAGCCTGTCTTATCTCATAACGAATATCTTCCAGCCCTTTTGCTACCCTATTGTCTGGATTATTTTCATAAACTTCTTCCATCATTCTTTCTGCCAGAGAAAGATTTCCAAGGGCTTCCTGTAAGATTGCAGCATTATAACCTGCTTCAACAAGTCCTTTTTCTTCATAAATCTTTGTAAATTCTGCAGATGCTTTTGTCAGCATTGAATTATCTGCCAGATCATCTGCTGCCTTCATTCGTTCTTTTAAAGCCTTATCCTTTGTCTTTGCTTCCAGAAGCTTTATTGATTTAGTAACTGTATATGGCTGCAGTTCCTGTAATATTTTTCCTGCCTCATACTTTATATCACTTTCAATAAGTGAATAGGCACTCGGAAGGCTCCTTTTAGAATCATAACTTGATGAATATCTGTGGCAGCTGAAATTATTAACAGCGATTATTCTATTTGTAGAACTATCTACAATCTGATAGCGAAAATTAAAGGTAACTTCTCTTTTCCAGGTAGATACAATTTTGTATTCTGCCTTTGTATTTGCAGTTGCTGCTTTTACAAGTTTCTTTTCATCTGTCCTTTTATCATCAACATCATAATAAGAAACACCACCAGTAAGATAAACATCTGCCGGATTCAAAGTACCATTTCTTAGAGCTCTTTCCACAGAATCTGCACTAACAACTTTGATATAAGGAGAATTCATAAGTCCTCTTTCAATCTGGCTATAAAGGGTATCTAAGGCCAGCTGCTCATCTTTATCATTGATATTAAAAATTTGAAGGAAAGAATTAATTACAATCTGCTTTCCTATAGAGGCATCCTTGTCGCTATAATAATATACCGGCTTAAATGGTAAAACGGATACAGTACGCGCTCCATTTAAATCCAGTTCAGCAGGTCTTGTAAGCTGCACATTGACGGTTGTTGCACAGGAAAAAAAACAAATTGAAAAAATTAAGGAAAAAAGAAAACAATAAGTGGTTAATAATCTTTTTTTCATATTATCCTCCAGCATCTTCCAACATCAATTATTTTATATAATTATAACACTTATATTGAATAAAATCTTTCCTAAATATATAATAATTCAATTTTTATCCAAATATCTTTCTATAATATTGAGGTATTATTTATATGACATCTGTTCTTCCGAACACCGAAATTATTCTTCACATTCTTCTTTCGGTAGGCATTATTGTTATTGTTGCTAAATATTTTGGAGTACTTGCAAAAAAAATGGGAATTCCCCAGGTTGCAGGAATGATTGTAGCCGGACTCATTCTCCGCTTTCTTCCTTTCTTTAGAAATTTTGGAAAAACTGATTCAAATGTAATTTTCAATGAAGCAAATCAGTTCATTTCCTATATGTCAGAAATCGGCGTTATTCTAATTATGTTTTCTGCCGGTCTTGGCACTAATCTTAAGTCACTCATAAAATCAGGAATAAAATCTACTATCATCGCTGTCTGCGGTGTATTTGTTCCACTTATTATGGGAACTGTGATGGCCATGTTCTTTTTTGGAAATGATGGCTGGGGAAGTCAGAGTTTCTTCAAATGTGTATTTATGGGTACAATTCTTACTGCAACTTCGGTTAGTATTACAGTTGCAGTTCTTAAAGAGCTTGGAAAAATCAAGAGCGAAATTGGCCAGACTATTATTGGTGCAGCTATAATTGATGATGTAATAGGCATTATCGTACTTACAATTGTTCTTGGTGTAAGTTCGGGTAAAGGCGGATATCTTGGAATCATTTTAAAGACTCTTGCCTTTTTTGTATGTGCAATTGTTGCTGGTTTTATTGTATACAGACTTTTCCGCTGGTACGATAAACGCCATCCACACTCACGCCGCATTCCTATTTATGCCCTTGGTATTGCCCTTATTTTTGCTTATTGTGCCGAGCACTTTTTTGGCATTGCAGATATTACAGGAGCCTATATTGCAGGTATTGTATTCTGCAGTTTAAGCGACGCTTCTTACATGGAATCAAAGATTGATATTAATGCTTATATGATTTTCAGCCCTATTTTCTTTGCCAGCATCGGCTTAAAAACTGATCTCAGTGGCATGAACATTAGCCTTTTGTGGTTCTCTATTGCCTTTGTATTTGTTGGCTGTCTTTCAAAGATTATAGGCTGTGGTGGAATCTCAAAGCTTCTTGGTTTTTCATGGAAAGAAAGTCTTCAGATTGGAGAAGGAATGATGGTACGAGGAGAAGTTGCTCTTATCGTTGCTTCAAAAGGTCTTTCTGCAGGTTTAGTTGATTCTAAATATTTTACCTCTGTAATCCTTCTGATTATTGTTTCTTCAATGACTGTTCCAGTTCTTCTGAAAAGTTCTTTTGAAGATAACTCAGAAGGAAAAACAGAGGAAGCTATTACAACAGATCCTCAAGCTCAGTAAAGCTTTCAATTTTTGCATAATAATCATTTGAATCCGGGTGGCCAAAACCATAGGCTGCCCAGATAAATGGGACTTCTGCTTTCTGGCAGGCTTCAAAATCACCCTGAGTATCTCCTACATAAACAGGATTTTTAAGTTGATTTCTTTCAGCAATGAGGCGTATATTTTTATCTTTTGAAAATCCATTATTTCCAAAGCATTCAAAATCTGTAATAAATTCCTTGATGCCGTTTTTCTCCATTACAACTTCGATATAGCCGCTCTGGCAGTTGCTTACAATAAATACAGGTATTGTTTTTGAAAGTTTTTTGATTGTATCAATAACACCTTCATAAGCAATATCCTTTGTATTTTCCATAAGAGCAGCCTGTTCCATTTTGCAGCAGCTTTCCATGAGAAATGCTTTATCTTCTTTATTCAACATAGGAAAAAGATTATCCGCAATTACATCCATTGGTTTACCAAACTGACCTTTTAGAATATCAGCAGTTACATGAGGTACCTGAGGAAAATACTTATCAAATGCAAGATTCCAGGCCTGGGCTACAATTCCTGTTGTATTCCAGATTGTACCATCAACATCGAGAATTAATGAGTCGAATTTCATAAATGTCCTTTACTTTTTTATGCTGCCTTATTGGTAGCTTACAGAATAACTTGTAACTCCTTTGTAAGTCTCTCCGTCTATCTGCAGGGCACATGGCTTATCGAATTCTACTTTTACCTCGTGTCCGGTTTTAATTTCAATAATATCTTTATGAGAAACATGTTCTCCCTTAAAAATTGAAGGGAAAACCATAAGGGTTTTCAGCATGCCTGAATCATGGAAAACAAGATTTGTAACAAGATGGTCTGCGTTAAGTCTATCCTGATCCGGAGTGATTTTCATTCCGCCGCCAATGTAACGGCCATTCATTGTTGGAGCCAGCCAGATTTTCTTATAGCGTGTAGAAACTCCATCAACTGTTACAGTTCCTCCACAAGGCTTAAATTTACCAAGCATTCCCTTAATTGCAATGCCGGCATAGTTTATAGGCTTGTCTGATATTTCTCGTAATCTATCGCCTTCTTCGCAGCAATAACCATCAATACCATATCCAATGCCGTTTACAAAATAATGTTTTTTTCCATTTACAGTTACTTCAGGTAATGACTTTAAGAATTCGTTCATTGGAATAAGATTATTTTTAATTTCGCATTTATCACGAACATCATTAACAAAATCATTACCAGTTCCGCAGGTATAAAAATAAATTTCATTTTTAAGATGAAGTTCATAAATATCATTTGCAAAACGGCTTAAAGTTCCATCTCCTCCGGAAATGACAATCTTGTCATCAGAAGATATTGTCTTGCAGATATCTGCAGCATTTTTAATTTCCTTTACGTCAAGGAACTTTAATTCCTGACCTTCATAAAGTTTTTCAAGCTGTTCTTTTGCTTCTGCTCCTTTTCCGTTATTTGAAAGTCCATTCAAAAATACGTAAATCATTTTAAACCTCTCTTACTGATTTATCTTATTTAAATTATTAAGTATCAAATCATGTGCATACTGTGAAACTTCAACAGTATTTTTTTCATCCCATACAGATGGATCAATTACATCAAGAATATCCATATAAACATGAGAAGTTTTCCATGGCCAGTTTTTATGGATTTCAAAAGTTCCCTTCATACTGCATACAATAACCGGACATTTTGCTTTCTCGGCAATTTTGAAAGCACCTGGCTTAAATTCCTGAAGGTTACCGTCTTTACTTCTCGTTCCTTCCGGGAAGATTCCGATTGAAACTTTATCATCCTTTATATATTCAATAGCCTTCATTATAACCTTAAATTCTTCGCGGGTGTTTCCTCTTGGAAGAGAAAGATAAAGCCCCCTACGCATGAAACGACCACCAATAGGAATCTTAAAATTTTCAGGTTTTGAAATATAAGCTAACTGAGTCTTTTTTAATACAGCACACTGAATAAAATTATCAAATTTTGAACAATGATTTGAAACAAGCAGGAAACGTTTTCCAAATGGAACTTTATCGTAGCCACTGACATGAAGTTTAAGTCTGCCGGCTATCATCATATATCGGTACCAGAGTACAAAGGCCCAGTTATAAAATCTTGAAGTTGTAGTGTATTCCTTTTTCTTATTGATTGTAAGATTTACACAGATCCAGAAAAGCCAGAGCAATATCTGCCATAAAAACCAGGCTGCTACAAGCCCAGCCAGAACCGAAAGCACAATGATTAACGCATTAAACATATGTTATAATTATAGCATATAAAAAACTTTTTTGTTAAATAAAAAAAGTCGGCAGCTACTTACTTTCCCGGAACGAATCCAGTATCATCAGCGTAAGAGAGCTTGACTTCCGTGTTCGGAATGGGAACGGGTATTACCT
>SFOB01000122.1 GCA_004554075.1 Treponema sp. | reverse complement strand
CCTTATTACTATAGAATTAGGTGCAGATTACAATCATCTGTTTATTCCGGATATGAATATGGGACTTCTAACGCCCTATCTAAGCCTGGGATTAAGATTCTAAACAAGGAGGTAGAAGAATGAAAGATTTTTCAATCAACAAAAACAAATCAAAAATCCGCATTACCTTATTTCTTCTCCTTTGCCTTATAATAAGTTTCTTCACTGCCTGTGATAATCTTCTTTTTAATGAAAAGCTGAAAGAAATCATTTCAGATGATATTGGAACAAGCTTTTCCTTTTTTGAATATGATGATGAATTTTCTCAGCACATCGATAAAACCTACATAATCGGAAAAACTGTTTCTTCAAAAGATTTCCCGGAATTCCTTCATGAAGACACTATGATTGTCGGCTGGCAGTATCTTAAAAATCCAAATACTGATTCTACAGAAATGCCTTCAAATTATTACCTGAATGAAAGAGATTACATTTCTTCTATTAATGTAAGTCCTGAACCAGCCTATCTTTATGCAGTCTGGAAAAAGAAATGCACAATTACCTTTGTTACAGGTTGTGATGTTCAGCTTGAACCTTACGTTTTACCGGAAGGTTATACAGTTCCATCTGAAGATTATGTAAAATGGAACGAGAATCTGAAAAAGCCAAAGTTCGTTTTCCGCGACTGGTATTTAGACGAAGACTGTACTCTACCATTTGATTATAACGAGCCAATCGTAAGCAATATTACCCTCTACGCAAAATGGGTAGAGCAGATTACAGTAACTTATCATAGTAATGATGGTACTAACAGGACTTCAAATTGTATTTATGATGTTTTCAGTAATGTTTATATTGAAGATTATTGTTTTGGAGGAGAACGCAGCGGTTATGGCTTTGTAGGTTGGGCTAAATCTGCGTCTGCTACAACCCCTGATTACTATTTTGATAATAATATTATAAACATAACTCAAGATATTGATTTGTATGCAGTCTGGTCTACTGATGTAATTACAATTACTTATAAAGAAAACTGCAATATTCCTGGTATTGCCCAGAACAGAACAAGACAGGTTCATTATGGTAAAGGAGCTCATGTTCCTATTGGCCGTTACTTTAATGAATATAGTTGGAACTGGATTTATTACGACTGGAATAAGACTGGTTATGAAATTAAGGGTTTTGATTTCTCTGCATCTGCTACAGTCGATTCTATGCAGTTTAATCCATGGGGTCATTATAACAATGGTTCAGGTGGTTTATCATACTACGAACTAACTTCAGATATAACCCTATATGCGGTTTGGGGAGCTAAAACATACAGTGTTCATTTCTTATGTGAAGAGACAGACCCTTCTGGCTTTACATACCAATATCAATATGAATATTGTGAAATTGATTACAATACTGCAATCCCAAGACCTGATACTGATCCTGTTCGTCCAGGTTATACCTTTGATAACTGGTATATTAAAGAATGGGATTACTCAACTCAAGACTATGCATATAAGCTATATGACTTCTCAACAATAGTAAATGAGAATACCTTTGGTTTGGATCCTGATATTTGGATTTATGCTAAGTTCACCGAAGGCGGTTCAACCACAGGAAATTTTGATGCAAGCATTTCCTTCTATGCAGATCCTGAACAGGATATTTCTGTAACAGTAACTCAGAGTAGTTCTACTTATATCTTTACTGCAGACCCAGGTTACGAAACTTATCAGTGGACTCTTGATGGAAGTACACAATCTTCAACCGGTAATATTCTTGAAGTTGATACAAGTTCACTTTATGTTGGAATCCATGATCTGTATTTAAAGGCAAAAGACTCATACGGAAACTGGTATTCATACTACGGAAAGATTACAAAGGAATAGGCGGAGAGAAGAATGAAGAATATAAAGATTAAATCAATCATCAAAAAACTTTCTCTTGCCTTGCTTGTACTTACAGCCTTTACCTTTACTGCCTGTGAAAACTCATTTAGCAAACAGGAAGAAAATAAAGCCTCTGTAGGATATCTTAAAATAGTTTTAAAAGATCAGTTGAAATCAAGAACGGTATTACCAGATCTTTCAACCTCAAATCTTACAGATATTCATTTAAGCGTTCTCTATGATGGAGAAACAGAATACGAAGAAATTGCAAACTGGGCAAATGCTTCAAAAATCAAAAATGTTGCTCTTGAACCTTGTTCCGGTTATTTTAAACTGACTGCTACCTGTAACGGTTGTACTTTTCAGGATACTAAGTATGCAGAAATCTATTTTGCCCAGATCAGTCCTGTTGCTTTTACTCTTTATACAGATGCTTCTTATGGCGGCTTAGACCTGAAAATCTCTTTCCCTCAGGAAGCAGCAATTGCAGAACTTTCTCTAATAAATGAATATTCTGGTAATGTAATTACCCCTTCAGAAGATCTTGCAATTCAAGGAACAAGTGGAAATCATTATGTTCAATATATAAGAGATCTACATGATTCTTCAGAAGGACTTGGAGATGGAACATATTTTATTGAAATAAAATTCTATGGCGATTCATCAAAAACAATTCTTCTTAACACCTATTATGAATTAATAAGAATCAGAAACGGCTTTATAAGTTCTGCTACCCGTACAATAGACCTTAATAATCTATATACAATTACATATTATTCAGATGGTGGAAGTCCTGTTTCTGGTACCCTGCAGCAGAATTATTCAATGCATTCTGGAGAAATTGCTCTTCCAGCTCTTCAAAAAGCAGGTTTTATTTTTGAAGGCTGGTATGATAATCCGTCTTTTACAGGAAGTGTTAAAACTTCAATTCCGGCGGGAAGCAGCGGACCTTTAAAATATTATGCGCTATTTACAATTGAACTTAAGGAAGGACCTGATTTTAATGAAGCTCTCAATACCTGGCAGACATCAAATCCTGAAAGAATAGTTGCAAGCCTGACAGCTCCAGATGATTCAATAACAATCAGTCAATATCTTGATACAGGAACAAGTGTACCTGTATGGTATGATTCTGCTGAACAAAGTATTAAGTATTTTGCAGACGGCTACACCAACGGCACAAAGAGACTTAAGATGAGGCCAGATTCAAACAGCATGTTTAAGAGCATGGGCCAGTCTATGCAGATAATTGAAATATCTGTCTTTGATACTTCGGCTGTTACAAATATGTCTCAGATGTTCTTTGGTAATATTAATCTTGAAGCAATCTATGTTTCGTCTGCATTTACTACAGATAAAGTTGAAATTTCTACAGATATGTTTGCATCCTGCAGCAATAAACTCAAAGGCGAGAAGGGCTTTACCTGGTCTGCTGCAAATGCCATGGATAAAACCTATGCAAAAATAAATACTGATTCAGTAGATGGTTACTTCTGTAGTAATCCTGCTTCAGAAATTTATTATATTACTTATCATTGTGGAACTAATCCGGATGGAACAAATGCTGCATCAAACCCTGTATCTTATACAGAAAATACTCTTCCTATAAATCTTTCTGCTCCAGCAAGAACAAAAGTTATATCTGCAAGTCTTTCTGCTGCATATCAGTTTGTTGCCTGGTATAAGAATGCAGATTATAGTGGAGAACCGATAACTTCAATTTCAGAAGGAACTACAGGAAATCTTAACCTGTATGCAAAGTGGAAGACTCCTTATCGTGTAGAACACTCATTTGAAAATGCAGCTGATTCTCTGTCTTATGATGTAAATGACACTTGCACAGAGCTTTATTGGGGACTTGTTGGGGATGCGACACAGGCTGTGCCATTAACAGATGCCTCATATTCTGGAAATGCAACTCTTCCTGCCGATATAAATGGCTTTGAAGCAATAACCCCAGTTTCCCAGAAGACAATAAATGATAATGGTGAAACAATTACAACAGTCCAATATAATAGAAAAGAATTTACAATTACTTATGACCTTAATGATGGAAATATAGCTGGTTCAACTACTGATAAAACACAGACTGGAAAATATGGAACTGCTGTTCCTGCTCTTACAGGAATTCAAAAGGCTGGATATACATTAACCAACTGGAAGAATTCAAGCGACGGAACTATAGGAGACCTTCCGGAAACCTTCCCTGCAGAAAACAGAACATACATTGCTCAGTGGACACCGATAACATATCAGATTGTATATGAACTTGATGATGGAGCCTTTGTATCAGGTTATCCTGAAACTGCGGCTACAACTTATAAAGTAACCGAAGAAACAACTTTACCGGCTGCAACTCAGGTAACGAAAGAATATATGCATCTTGAAGGCTGGTATGATAATGCTTCATTTACAGGAGATCCATTAACCGAGCTCACAGAAAATTCTGACATCATAGAACTTGCCGATGCAAACAATAAGATTCATCTTTATGCTAAATGGGCTTTGGATCCTGTTTCACTAACAGTTACTCCAGGTTTCCCGGGCAATTATATCTGCAAATGGAGCCAGATATTAAGCGGCTCAAATCGCACAATTAATATTTCAGTTACAGAACTTAATGGAAGTCCAATTGAAACAGGAACAACAACAGGTTCTATTATTTCTGATTCAATTAAAGTTGACATTTACGAAGGTGTCGATTTTATTAAAACAGAAAACACCTTAAGTTTTACATACCCAAGCTATCTTGGTTTACCAAGCGGCACACCATTCTATGTTAAGTTCAATGTAAAGGTAGATGATACAACTGCTTACAGCTACGACTATTGGCCGACTGGTGGCGCAGCCTATGTTGGAGAAAGTTTACTTATTATAGAAGGTACAACAACTACTGCAACGATTACAGTAGAAGATCCTGACTATCAGGATTTCACGGTCTTTAATGGTCGCAGCTTAAAAATTCCAGCTGGAACACATACAAAACTTATTGCAAGCGATCATGAAGTAACACAAAAAGAATATTCTTTAATTATGGGAGATAACCCGAGTGAATTTGCATCAGATCCTGCTGATGATGAAGTTCAGGAGAATAGACCTGTCGAAATGGTAAGCTGGTATGATGTAATTATGTATTGTAATAAATTGAGTGGTGAAGATGGTCTGGATCCATGTTACACGGTTGATGGTCAGACAGATACTTCATTATGGGGATATAATCCTCATGAAGGAAACGAACTTAGCGGAACCATAGAATGTGACTTTGATGCTAATGGCTGGCGTCTTCCTACAGAAGTAGAATGGGAATATCTGGCCCGCGGTGGTAATCTGACAGAAACAAGCCATATTTATAGTGGTACAAGTACAGAACCTTATGATTATGGATGGGTTTCTGGAAATTCAGGAAGTAAGACTCATGAAGTTAAGAAAAAGAAAGCAAATGAATTAGGAATGTATGACATGAGTGGAAACGTTTACGAATGGGTATGGGATTTAGGAAAAGCTGTAGGTATATGGCCAAGTAATCCAGCAACTGGTTATTCACAAGATACTACAGGTGTTTACCAAATTTACAGAGGTGGACATTATGGCGTCGATGGCCAAGTTTTAATTCGTAATAATTGTTCTCGATATAAGCGATTTAAATTTGTAGGTTTCCGTGTAGTCCGCTCTTCAGATTAAGCAATACTACAGGTTCTCCTTGTAAGGAATAGAAAATGAAATATAAACTTTTCGAAAAACGATATTTCTCATTTTTTATCTCTGCTATGGCCCTTGTTTTTCTCTTGGTTTCGCTATCTTCCTGCAAGTTTTTTGATTTTGATTCATCAAAATCAAAAAACATAGATTCAAATCCTTGTACACTCGTAATTACTCCAAGATTTGGTAATGAAAGTCTTAATGGTCTAAAATCTTCACGTTCAGCATTTCCTGATTTTTCTTCCTTTTCCTTTTCCGGTTACACCTTTAAGGTAACTTCATCGGTTCTAGATGAAGACGTAACAGGTACTTACGATTCTGAAACAGGCGATATTTCCTTTAATGTTGCATTAGCAACTTTCAATGAAGCAGAAGAGTTTACTTTTTATATCTGTAATTCAAGTGGAAAAGAACTTTTTTACGGTACTCAGAAGTTTTCTTATACCACTCCTGGTTCAGACATTGAAAAAACAGTTTATTTTAAATCTTATAATTCAAGTGTTGTAAATGGTAATATTGATCTAACTCTTTCAGCTCCAACTAATTATACTGTTTCCTGTCAGGTAATAAACTCAGCTGAAATGGTTGTAAGTGGTGCTTCCGGCTCAGGGCAGGCTATAGAAGTCCAAAGCTCATTAAACACCTGTACAATAAAAACAACTTCTGCAGGAATTGCTGCAGGTACTTACGATGCAAAATTCACTATCAAAAAAGACGGCATAACCCGCGACTTTATAATACAGCAGATAAATGTATGGCCAGGACTTACAACAAACACCTGGTATCTTCCAGATGGAAATACTACAGGAACTTACTCTGTTACCATCAGCAGAGATTTTGTTAAATTATGGGTAAAGGGTAGTGAATTTTGCAT
>SFOB01000034.1 GCA_004554075.1 Treponema sp. | reverse complement strand
TAAAGCAGCCACGTATCATCATTACTGATGAAGCTGGTAACCCACAGGGTAACTACTTCCTCCCTGCAGGAGCCATCCTCCTCGTTGATGACAAGAAGCCTGTTAAGGCTGGTGATATGATTGCCAAGATGAACAAGGAAGCACAGAAGTCTCAGGATATTACCGGAGGTCTTCCTCGTGTATCTGAACTCTTCGAAGCACGCAAACCAAAGAATCCATGTGTACTTGCACAGATCTCTGGTACTGTTGAATTCAAAGATGTTCGCAAAGGAAAGCGCGTAATTTCTATTACTGATGAATATGGTAAGAAGTTCGAGCACCTTGTTCCAATGACAAAGCGTATGCTTGTACGAGATGGCGATAAGGTAGAAGCTGGTGAACAGCTCTGTGCCGGATCTCCAAATCCACAGGATGTACTTGCAATCCTCGGTGAAAACGCTCTTCAGAATTATCTTATGGATGAAATCCAGAACGTTTACCGCCAGCAGGGTGTAGATATCAACGATAAGCATATCGGTATTATCGTTCGCCAGATGCTCCGCAAGATTGAAATCGTATCTGTTGGAGATACAAAGTTCATCTTCGGTCAGCAGGTTGATAAGTATAAGTTCCATGAAGAGAATGAACGTGTAATCGCTGCCGGTGGACAGCCAGCTGTTGGCCGTCCAATGTTCCAGGGTATTACAAAGGCTTCTCTTGGAGTTGACTCATTCATTTCTGCAGCTTCATTCCAGGAAACAACACGCGTTCTTACAAACGCTGCAATTTCCGGAGCTACAGATGGTCTCCACGGAATCAAGGAGAACGTTGCAATTGGTCATATGATTCCTGCCGGAACTGGTATCAAGAATTACAAGGACATCAAGTTGTTTGACGACAGCGACCGTGACCTTGACGCTCAGATGAACGAGATTCTTGAACGCCGCAAGCTCGAAGCAGAAATGGAATCTCAGCTTGAAGAACCAAGCTTCGAAGCTGATGATAATGACTAATTTAATGTCATAAAAATATAGGAGGGGTTGGTAGTCTGAATGCGAAATTCAGCTTCCAGCCTCTTTTTTTTCAATGAATTTCATGTAAATTCATTGAAATTCAGTTGAATTCATTTTTTGAATTTACTATAATCGTTAAACCTATCCTTTTTGAAGGGTTTTGAAATATTTCCGGGGTGCTGACCGGAACAAACAGGAGAAATAGGCGATGCCTACAATTAATCAATTAATTCATCAGGGTCGTAAGTCTGCTGCAAACAGAACCAAAGCTCCAGCTCTCGAAGGCTGTCCACAGAAGCGCGGTGTTTGCACACGTGTAATGACTCAGACACCTAAGAAACCAAACTCAGCGCTCAGAAAGATTGCGCGTGTTCGTTTGTCAAATGGTATTGAAGTTACTGCATACATTCCAGGTATTGGACACAACTTGCAGGAACACTCAGTAGTTTTAGTACGCGGTGGTCGTGTAAAGGACCTTCCTGGTGTACGCTATCATATCATCCGTGGTACAAAAGATACTCTTGGAGTTGAAGACCGCAAGCGCGGACGCTCTAAGTACGGTGCTAAGAAGCCAAAGGCATAATGGAGGACTAAGATGGGAAGACATAAGAAATCAATCGAACGTCCGATGTTGCCGGATGTTAAATACAACTCAAAGGTTGTATCAAAGTTCGTTTGCCGTATGATGCTTGACGGAAAGAAATCTATCTGTACAAAGATCATTTACGAAGCAATGGACAACCTTAAGGCTAAGACAGACAAGGATCCTTTGGAAGTACTTCTTAAGGCTCTTGAAAATGTAAAGCCAATGGTAGAAGTTAAGTCACGCCGCGTTGGTGGTGCTACTTACCAGGTTCCAATGGAAATCCGTGAATCACGTCGTGAAGCACTTGCAATGAGATGGATCATCGATGCAGCTCGTTCAAGAAGCGGACACGGAATGGCAGATACACTTGCTGCTGAACTTCTTGATGCTTACAACAACACAGGTACTGCTTACAAGAAGCGTGAAGATGTACATAAGATGGCTGAAGCTAACAAGGCTTTTGCTCATTACAGATGGTAGTTTAATAGCTGCCTGATTTATAAAACGGGAGGTCGCCTTACTGGTGGCTCCCGTTTTTTTTATTTTTGGCAAATTTAGTAAATTTGTGCCAAATGCGAAGTTTTACATTATTTTCATAAATTCGGCATTTAGCGCTTGAATTTATTTTTTAAATTTTGTATATTGTTTGAACTTGCCCTCTTTTGGTTTTTAGGGGGTATTGGGTTCTTTGAGAAGTCAGGCAAAGCTGTGGTAAGCACAGATTTGGCATCACCGTAAAGTTAGTCAGAAATGATTTTCAGGTAGATGCGGCCCTTAATGCGGTTAATTTTCACCGTTGGTGATTATTATATAGACAACAGATTATGGGTATTCCTGACGCCGTAAAAGGCAAACTCGAATATACCAGACCAGTTGTCAATCAGGTGATAATGATCGGTGGTACCGGGTTGGAACATTTCGAATAATATGGAATGTTTTTGAAATATGTTTCTTATCCGTTTCTATCAATTATTATTTACTCGTTCAAATAGTGTGTCTGCGAATGCAGTTTTCTCTCGTTAAAGGGAATCTGTATTCTGGCTTAAAGTGCAGCACATAAAAAATATTAATGCCGGACCTAAGGAAAAAATCCGGCAAGGAGAAAAACATGGCTAAGGAGAAGTTCGTTAGAACTAAACCTCACATGAACGTTGGTACTATTGGTCACGTAGACCATGGTAAGACTACACTTTCAGCTGCTATCACTACATATTGTGCTAACAAATATGGTGATAAGGCCCTTAAGTATGACGAAATTGATAACGCTCCAGAAGAGAAAGAGCGTGGTATTACAATCAATACTCGTCACTTGGAATATCAGTCAGATAAGAGACACTATGCTCACATCGACTGTCCAGGACATGCTGACTATATTAAGAACATGATTACTGGTGCTGCTCAGATGGATGGTTCTATCCTCGTAGTATCTGCTCCAGACTCAGTTATGCCACAGACACGTGAGCACTTGCTTCTCGCTCGTCAGGTAGGTGTACCAAAGATCATCGTATTCTTGAACAAAGTTGATCAGGTTGATGATCCAGATCTTCTCGAACTCGTAGTAGAAGAAGTAAAAGATACTCTCCAGGAGTATGGATTCTCTGCTGATACACCAATTATTAAGGGTTCTGCATTCAAGGCTTTGAATGACCCAACTCCAGAAAACACAGCTTGTATCGAAGAACTCCTTACAGCTATGGATACATGGTTCGATGATCCAGTTCGTGATGATCAGAAACCATTCTTGATGCCAATCGAAGACATCTTCACTATCTCTGGTCGTGGTACTGTAGTAACAGGAAAGATTGAGCGTGGTGTTGTAAACATGAACGATGCTGTACAGATCGTAGGTATCCGCCCAACAGCTGATACAACTGTAACAGGTATCGAAATGTTCCAGAAGACTCTTGATCAGGGTATGGCTGGTGATAACGTTGGTATCCTCCTCCGTGGTATTGAAAAGAAAGACGTTGTTCGTGGTCAGGTTCTTTGTGCACCAAAGTCTATCAACCCACACACAAAGTTCGAAGCTCAGATTTACGTTCTTTCAAAGGAAGAAGGTGGACGTCACTCTCCATTCTTCACAGGATATCGCCCACAGTTCTACTTCAGAACTACAGATATCACTGGTACAATCGAACTCGAAGCTGGTACAGACATGGTTAAACCAGGCGATAACGTAAAGGTTATCGGTGAACTCATCCACCCAATCGCTATGGATGAAGGTCTTAAGCTCGCTATCCGTGAAGGCGGTCACACAATCGCTTCTGGACAGGTAACAAAGATTATTGAGTAGTTAGATTTTTTTCAAACAAACAGGCTGGTATTGTTTATCAGTCTGTTTGTTGTGAAAAAGGAGTAAAATTAAATGGCTAATGGAAAAATTCGTGTCAGACTTCGTGCATTTGATGCAGTTCTGATCGACCAGAGTGCTAAAGCCATCGTGCAGACTGTACAGAAAGCGGGAGCTAAGGTTTCAGGTCCTATCCCTCTTCCTACAAAAATCAACAAGGTGACAGTACTTCGCTCACCTCACGTAAACAAGAAGTCACGTGAGCAGTTTGAAATGCGTACACACAAGCGCCTTATTGACATAATGAATCCTTCACAGGACGTTATGGATTCACTGATGAAGCTTGAGCTTCCTGCCGGTGTAGACGTAGTTATTACACAGTAGTGTAAACCCCACATTATAGTGGTTTTAATTTTAGGTACGGTCCCTCTGGATTTGGGATGACGGCCTGTAATAATAAGGGAGTTTTGTGAATAGTTAGTAGCAAAATCCCAAATAGGAGATATCAGAATGAAAGGTCTGATTGCAAAGAAAGTTGGCATGACACAGATATTCGACGAAAGCGGAAATCTGACACCAGTAACCGTAATCCAGGTCGAGCCTAATGTTGTTGTTGCCAAGAAAACAAAGGAAAATTGCGGTTATGATGCAGTTGTTCTTGGTTTGGATGATTTGAAAGCATCTAAAGCAAACAAAGCATATGCCGGACAATTCCCAGAGAACATTACTCCAAAGCGCCACTTGAAAGAGTTCCGCAACTTCGAAAAAGAAGTAAATATTGGAGATGTTGTTGGTCTTGAGCTCTTTGAAGGTAGTCGTTTCCTCGATGTAACAGCTACATCAAAAGGTAAGGGTTTCCAGGGTGTTATGAAGAGATGGGGCTTCCATGGTGGACGTGCTACACACGGTTCTAAGTTCCATCGTGAGCCGGGTGGTACAGGAGAATGTACAACTCCAGGTCACTCATTCAAGAACATTAAGCTTCCTGGACACATGGGATTCAAAAGAGTTACTGTGCAGAATCTGAAGATTGTTAAAGTTGATCCAGAGCTCAAGGTAATTATGGTTCGCGGTGCTGTTCCTGGAAATAAGGACTGTACACTCATCGTGAAGTCCGCAGTAAAGAAATAGGAGATAGAATATGGAAAAGAAAGTATATTCAACTTCTGGTAAAGAGCTGCGTACAATCACACTTGATGATAAAGTATTCGGTCTTCCAGTAAATGACGACGTAATCTATTACGCTATTACAAATGAATTGGCTAACAGACGTGTTGGTACTGCTTGTACAAAAACTCGTGCTGAAGTTCACGGTTCTAACAACAAGCCTTATAAGCAGAAGGGAACTGGTAACGCACGTCGTGGTGATAAGAAGTCTCCAATCACAGTAGGTGGTGGTACAATTTTTGGACCAAAACCAAGAGATTTCAGCTATTCAATTCCAAAGAAAGAAAAGAGACTTGCTATGAAGTCAATCTTGAGTTCACATGCTCAGGGTGACAGACTTACAGTTGTTGAAGATTTTACTGTTGAAAGCGGTAAAACAAAGGATCTCGTTGCAATCCTTAACAACTTTGCTAAGGACGAAAGAACAGTTCTTATTCTTAAAGATGATGATGCAAAGATTAAGCAGGCTGGACGCAATATTCCTAACCTCTCATTCCTTGCTTACAACCGTCTTGAAGCTCATACATTGTTCTACGGACGCAAGGTAATTATCCTTGAATCTGCTGTAAAGAATCTGTCTGACTTTTATGCTGAAGATAAGGAGGCTAAATAATGAATTACGAAGATATTCTTATTAGGCCTGTTGTTTCTGAAAAGGCAAGCATGTTGCGCGAACAGAACAAATATGTATTCATCGTTCGCCCTGATGCTACAAAGACACAGATTAAAGAAGCTGTTACACGCTTGTTTAAGGTAAAGGTAGTTGACTGCACAACAATGAATGTGCTTGGAAAAATGAAACGACTTCGTGGAAAACCAGGTCGTACAGCATCTTACAAGAAAGCTATCGTTCGTATCGCTGAAGGCGAAACAATTGCAGCTTTCGAAGGTGTATAATCTGGTAGGAATTAAGGGGATATAAAATGGCTCTTAAAGTATTTAAGCCAATGACAGCAGGTACACGTGGACGTGTTGACTTGCGTCGTGACGAACTGACAACTGATAGACCCGAGAAAACTTTGGTGTCAGGTCGTAAGTCTCATGCAGGACGCGGAGCTGGTGGTCGTATTTCTGTACGTCATCAGGGCGGCGGTCACAAGAGACGCTATCGTGATATAGATTTCAAACGTGATAAGCACGGAATTCCTGGAACCGTAAAGACAATCGAATACGATCCAAACAGAAGTGCTAACATCGCTTTGATTTATTATGCAGACGGTGATAAACGTTATATCATCGCTCCAAAGGGCTTGCAGGTTGGTCAGAAGATTATTTCTGGCGAAAACGCAGCTCCAACAGTTGGAAATGCACTTCCTCTGAATGCAATTCCAGTTGGTTTCACTATTCATAACATTGAATTGACACTTGGTCAGGGTGGACAGCTTGTTCGTTCTGCTGGTGCTAGTGCAATGATTGCAGGTCGCGAAGGTGACTACGTTATCGTTCGCTTGCCTTCAAGTGAAATGAGAAAGATTAACGGAAAGTGCTACGCTACAATCGGTGTTGTAGGAAACGAAGAGCACATGAACGTTAAGCTTGGTAAAGCCGGTCATAAACGCTGGATGGGTATCCGCCCTACAGTACGCGGTATGGCTATGAACCCGGTTGATCATCCACTTGGTGGTGGTGAAGGTGCTGGTAAGGGACGTAACCCAGTTACTCCTTGGGGACAGCCTTGTAAAGGTTACCAGACTCGTAATAAGAGAAAGACTTCTAGCAAGTTCATTGTTAGTCGTCGTAAGAAGTAGTCGCAGAGGAGATAATCGTGTCAAGATCTGTTAAGAAAGGACCATTTGTAGAGAAATCACTTTACAAGAAGGTTCAGGCAATGAATAAAGAAGCAGACAGAAAAATGATTAAAACATATTCTCGCTGCTCAACAATAATCCCAGAGATGGTTGGAAACACAATCTCTGTTTATAATGGTAAATCATGGATTCCTGTATATATTACAGAAAACCTTGTTGGACATAAGCTTGGTGAATTTGCACCAACTCGTACATTCAAGGGCCATGGTGGTTCAGACAAAACTGCCTCTAAAGGCTAATAAATAGGTGGATATTATGGCTGAGAAAAAAGGTTATGTAGCCACTTCTAAGTTCCTGATTGCATCACCAACAAAGGTTCGCCCTGTTGCTCATGTAATTAATCAGAAATCCTATACTGAAGCTATGGCTATCTTGGCAAACATGCCACAGAAAGGTGCAACTTTGATTAGTGCTACTTTGAAGTCTGCTGCAGCAAATGCACTTAACCAGAACAGCAAGTTGGATGAAGATATGCTTTACGTAAAAGAGATCAGAGTTGATGAAGGTCCAAGACTCAAGAGAGTATGGTTCCGCGCACGTGGTCGTGCAGATCAGCTTTTGAAGCGTATGTGTCATATTACCGTCATCGTTGACGAGAAGGCGGGGGAATAAAGTGGGACAGAAAGTTAATCCTATTGGTTTGCGCCTTGGCGTAAACAAGACATGGCAGTCACGCTGGTATGCAGATCCACGTGAATATGCAGATTTAGTTCTTGAAGACATCAAGATTCGTAAGATGGTTGCTGATCTTCCAGAATGTAAGAATGCTGATATAGCTGAGATTGAGATTGTTCGCCATCCACAGCGCGTTACAATCGTAATTCACACAGCTCGCCCAGGTGTAATTATTGGTGTTAAAGGTGCATCAATCGAAAAGATTAGTGCAGATATTCAGAAGCAGCTTACAAAGAAAGTTCAGATCAAGATTAAGGAAATTAAGCGTGCAGACTTGAACGCAAGCTTGATTGCTCAGAATATTGGTCGTCAGCTTGTAGGTCGTGGTTCATTCCGCAAGGCAATGAAGCAGGCTGTAAGCAATGCTATGCGTGCTGGTGCACAGGGTGTAAAGGTTCGTCTTAGTGGTCGTCTCGGTGGAGCAGATATGTCTCGTACTGAAGAGCACAAGGAAGGACGTGTACCTCTTCATACTCTTCGTGCTGATATCGACTATGGTACATACGAAGCTCTTACTACATACGGTAAAATCGGTATTAAAGTATGGGTTTATAACGGTATGAACTATGGTATCGACCACAATGAAGATGCTGGTCAGCTCGTTAAGAAACCAAGACGTCCAGCTCGTCAGGCAGCTGAAAAGACTGAGGGTTCTGAACCTGCTAAAAAGGCAAGGAGTTAGTTATGCCACTTAGTCCAAAAAGAGTAATTCACCGTAAGGTACAGCGCGGCCGCGAAAAAGGAAATGCGACACGCGATAATCACATTGATTTTGGCGACATCGCACTTGTTGCAATGGAACCAACCTGGCTTGATGCCAGAGTAATTGAGGCAGCCCGTGTTGCCATCAACCGTAAGCTGGATCGTAAGGGTAACGTTTGGATTCGTGTATTCCCAGACAAGCCTATTACAAAGAAACCTGCTGAAGTTCGTATGGGTAAGGGTAAAGGTGCTCCAGATCATTGGGCAGCTGTTATCAAACCGGGTATGATTTTGTTTGAAGTTGGAGGCGTAGATATTAATCTCGCACACAGAGCTCTCGAGCTTGCTGCAGATAAGCTTCCAGTTATTACAAAGATTGCTGTAAAGCCAACACGCGACTAGGAGGAATAAGATGGCTGATTCAAAGAAAAAGAACGATAAAGAACTGTCTTATAAAGAACTCGTAGCAAAACGTGACGAGCTGAAAAAGGAATACATGGATCTCCGTTTCAAGATGGTGATTTCTCATGTAGATAACCCAATGCAGAAACGTACAATGCGCCGCGAAATCGCACGCCTTAATACGTTCATCCGTGCGAAAGAACTCGCCGGAGAAAATAAGTAGGAGCTGAACTGTGGAAGAGAATGCTGTTCAGACTGTAAAGACTGCAAAACGTTCATTTGTTGGACTTGTTACATCAGACAAGATGGACAAAACAATTGTAGTAACAATTTCATCAAAGAAAATGGATCGTCTTTACAAGAAATATGTAACAAGATCTAAGAAGTACATGGCTCATGATGAAAACAATGATGCACATGTAGGTGATACAGTACGTATCGTTGAATGCAGACCGCTCAGCAAAGACAAGTGCTGGCGCCTTGCTGAAATCATTGAGCGTGCTAAATAAGCGAAGGAGTTAGAATTATGATTCAGATGCAGTCATGTATGACAGTTGCTGATAACTCTGGAGCTAAAATTGCTCAGTGTATTAAGGTTATCGGCGGTTCACATCGTAGATACGCAGGTATCGGCGATATCGTAGTAGTAGCTATTAAGGATGCAATTCCTACATCTACTATCAAAAAGGGTACAATTGAGAAAGCTGTAATTGTACGTCAGGCAAAGGAATACCGTCGCCCAGACGGAACTTATATCCGTTTCGATGATAACGCTTGCGTTATCGTAGACGATAGCAAGAACCCTAAGGGTAAGCGTATTTTCGGACCTGTAGCTCGTGAGCTCCGTGATATGGACTTTATGAAGATCATTTCACTTGCTCCGGAAGTTCTTTAAGGAGAAATGAATATGTTGACTAAATCAAAAATCCGCAAGAACGATACAGTAGAAGTAATTGCCGGAAAAGATAAGGGAAAGCGCGGAGAAGTTGTTCGTGTTGACCTCAAGAAAGAACGTGTTGTTGTTTCTGGTGTAAATATCGTTAAGAAGGCAATGAAAAAGAAGAGTCAGCAGGATCAGGGCGGTATCGCTGAGATCGAAGCTCCTCTTAATATTTCAAATGTAGCAATCGTATGTAAAAAATGCGGTCCTACAAAGATTGGTTATAAAATCGACGGCGACAAGAAAGTTCGCGTTTGCCGTAAATGTGGAGATGTTCTGTAATGGCAAATTACGTACCTCGGCTTAAGAAAGTCTATAAAGACGAAATCGCACCGGCTCTTATGAAAGAGTTCTCTTACACAACTCCAATGCAGATTCCTGCAATTAAGAAGATTGTTGTAAGTATGGGTGTTGGTGAAGCTCTCACAAATAAGAAACTCCTTGATGCCGCAGTAGCTGACCTCACAGCAATCACAGGTCAGAAGGCTGTTAAGACAAAGGCAAAGAAGAGTATCGCTAACTTCAAACTGCGTGAGGGCAATGAAGTGGGCGCAATGGTAACATTGCGTGGAGACATTATGTATGAGTTCCTTGATCGTCTCATCAATGTTGCATTCCCACGTATTAAGGATTTCCGTGGAATCAAAGCTACTGGTTTTGATGGTCATGGTAATTTCTCTGTTGGTATTACTGAACAGTTGATATTCCCAGAAATCGACTTTGATAAGATCACAAAGATTGCTGGTATGAATATCACTTTTGTAACAAGTGCAAACACAGATGCTGAAGCAAAAGCACTTCTTACAAAGTTCAATATGCCTTTCCGCAAGTAGGTGAAGTATGGCAAAGAAATCATTGTTAATTAAAGCAGCCCGCAAGCAGAAATATCAGACACGCGAGTACAACCGCTGTCAGATTTGCGGTCGTCCACGTGGATATTTGCGTAAGTTTAAGATGTGTCGTATCTGCTTCCGCAAATTGGCAAGCGAAGGCCAGCTTCCTGGCGTTACAAAATCAAGTTGGTAGGAGATAGAAATGAGTGCATCAGATCCAGTAGCAGACATGCTCACTAAGGTTCGTAATGCGGCTATGGCCCGCCACGAAAAAGTAGATGTTCCTGCATCAAAACTTAAGCTTGAAATCGTAAAGATTCTCAAGACAGAAGGATACATCAAAAACTTTAAGAAGATTCAGGAAGAAGGAAAGAACACACTTCGCATTTTCTTGAAATATGATGATGATAATAATCCGGTTATCCACGGTGTAAAGAAAATCTCTACACCAGGTCGCCGCGTTTATTCTGGTTACAAAGATTTGCCACGCGTTTATAACGGTTATGGTACAATCATCGTTTCTACTTCTTCAGGTGTAACAACTGGTAAGAAGGCTACAGAAAAGATGGTTGGTGGCGAATTGGTATGTACTGTTTGGTAATAGGAGGAGGAAGAAATGTCTAAAGTTGGTAAACTTCCTGTTGCTATTCCAGCAGGTGTAACAGTAAACGTTGCAAACGGTCTTATTTCTGTAAAAGGACCAAAAGGCGAGCTCAAGCAGAGCTTCCATGATGAAATTGAAATCAAGGTTGAAGGAACAGAAGTTGTTCTTACAACTAAGAATTCTGCTAAGCAGACAAATGCTTATCATGGACTTTACAGAAGCCTTATCAGCAACATGGTAAAGGGTGTAACTGAAGGTTTCACTAAGACACTCGTTATCACTGGTGTTGGTTACCGTGCAGAAGTAAAAGGTAAAGAACTTGTAATGAACCTGGGTTACTCAAGTGACTACATTGCAATCATTCCAGAAGGACTTACAGTTGTTGCAACTCCAGATGGAAAGCTTACAATTTCAGGTATCGACAAGCAGTTGGTTGGAGAATTCAGTTCTCAGATTCGTAAGTTGCGAAAACCTGAACCTTACAAAGGAAAGGGTATTCGTTATGACAACGAAGTTATCAGACGTAAAGTCGGTAAGACTGGTGTTAAATAAGGTGAAGCTATATGTTTAAGAAGATGAACGATAAAAACAGAAAACGCTTGCACAGAAAGATTCATATCCGTAAGTCAATTTTCGGAACTGCAGATAGACCAAGAATGACTATCACTCGCAGTAACAAGAACATTTCTGTTCAGGTAATTGATGATAATGAAGGAAAGACTTTAGCTTCAATCTCAACTTTGGAAAAAGAATTTGCTGCTCTTAAGCCAAATACTGATGGAGCTGCAAAGCTTGGTGAAGCTTTTGGAGCACGCCTTAAGGAAAAGAATGTAACTAAGGTTGTTTTCGACCGTAACGGTTACCTCTATCATGGTGTTGTAAAAGCTTTCGCTGATGGTGCCCGTAAAGCTGGTATCGAATTCTAGGAGTTATTATGGAACATCAGAAAAACTTTGATAAAGATCCAAAAGAGAAGGAGTTTGTAGAAAAGCTCGTTACTCTTAACAGAACATGTAAGACTGTAAAGGGTGGACGTCGTATGTCTTTCTCTGCTCTTACTGTTGTTGGAGATGGAAAAGGTCGCGTAGGATACGGACTTGGTAAAGCTAATGACGTATCTGAAGCTATTAAGAAGAGTATTGATCGTGCAAAGAGAAATCTTGTAGTAATTCCTATGAAGAACGGCACTTTGCCACACGAAATCATTGGTAAATACAAGAGTTCTGAAGTATTGCTTATGCCAGCTTGTTCCGGTACTGGAATTATCGCTGGTGGTACTGTACGTGCAATTATGGATGCAGCTGGTGCAACAGACGTTCAGTCTAAGTCTTTGGGTTCTAACTCAGCAGTAAATGTTGTTCGCGCAACATTTGATGCAATCTCAAAGCTTATGGACGCAAAGAAGGTTGCTGCCAACAGAGGTAAAACTCTGGACGAGTTGTGGGGTTAATGTATGGCTAAGCAGTTGAAAGTTACATTAATTAAAAGCGTAATTGGTCAGAAACCAGAAAAGAAAGCGACAGTTCGCAGTCTTGGACTTAAGAAGATTTCTTCTTCTAATACACTCCCAGACACAGATGCTGTTCGTGGTATGGTTGCTGCTGTATCACACCTTGTAAAGGTAGAGGAGATCTAAAATGGCAGAGTATAATCCAATTCTTAGCGCTCCTCAGGGTGCTAACAAAAATCCTAAGCGTGTTGGTCGTGGTTCTTCTTCAGGACTCGGTACAACTGCTGGTAAGGGTAACAAAGGTCAGCAGTCAAGATCTGGTAAGGCAGGTCCTTACGTAGGTTTTGAAGGTGGACAGATGCCTCTTTACAGACGTATTGCACGCAAAGGTTTCTCAAACTATCCTTTTAAGAAAGAATATGTATGTATAAATGTTGAGCTTCTTGATGCTAAATTCGATGATGGCGCAACTGTAGACAAGGCAGCTCTTGCTGCAAAGGGATTCCTTTCATTGAAGAGCAATCCGCTTGTTAAGATTCTTGGAAATGGCGAAGTTACAAAGAAATTGAACGTAGTTGTTGACAAAGTTTCTGAGTCTGCAAAAGCAAAAATCGAAAAGGCTGGCGGTTCAGTAAAAGTTGCTGAAGCTGCTGCTGAAGAAGCAAAATAAGGCGGAGTAGAACATGGCAAGCAATCCAATTGTAAATATGTTTAAAGTTAAAGAAATAAGAGATCGTTTGTTCTTTACATTCCTGATTCTTGCAGTTTTCCGTTTGGGATCTGTACTTACAGTACCAGGAATTGATGCAAATGTTCTTATTAAATACTTTGACGATTTAGCTGCGCAGAATAAGAATTCATTCGCAAGTTATATGGACTTCTTCGTAGGAGGAGCTTTCTCAAACTTCTCTATCTTGATGCTTGGTGTAATGCCTTATATCTCAACGCAGATTATTATGCAGCTTGCTGTGATTATTTTCCCTGCTCTTAAACGCATATCTCAGGAAGATGGCGGACAGAGAAAGATTGCTCAGTACACTCGTATCGGAACAATCATTGTATGTCTTATCCAGGCCTGGGGTATGTCAGTTTATGCAAACAGTATCCCTGGTTGTATCGTTCTCGAGAACAAGATGGCCTTCAAGGCCCTCTTCCTCGTAACTGTTACAACTGGTTCTATGGTTACTGTTTGGTTAGGCGACCAGATTACAGCACGTGGTATTGGAAATGGTATTTCCATGATGATTTTCGCAGGTATCGTTGCCCGCTTGCCTAATGCAATTATTGAACTTCACCAGAAAAGAGTGGCTGGCGAAATACAGCTTGTATTCATTATTCTCGTAATCATCATGTTCATTGCAATTATCGGACTTGTAATTTATGAAGAGTCTGGACAGAGAAAGATTCCGGTACACTATGCTAAGCGCGTAGTAGGAAGAAAAATGTATGGCGGACAGAGCACATACATTCCTTTCAAGGTTAACCCTTCAAACGTTATTCCTTTGATTTTTGCAAACTCTATTCTTACAATGCCTCTGATGTTTGTACAGTCAGTTGCAAAGGGAGAAAATTCTGCAAGATGGATTAGTTCTATCGCAAGAGTTCTTACTCCTAATGGAAAGTGGTACAATATAATATTGGTAATTCTTATTATCTTCTTTGCTTACTTCTACACTCAGGTAACCCTGAACCCTACAGAAATTGCAAAGAACATCCGTGAAAACGGCGGCTCCATTCCGGGTGTGCGTACAGATAAGACAGAAGAGTACCTTACAAAAATATTGAACAGACTTATATTACCAGGTTCATTGTTCCTTGCATTGATTGCAATTATTCCAACCCTCATTCAGAGCTGGTTCGGATTCCCGCAGTCAGTAGCCCAGTTGATGGGAGGAACTTCACTTATCATCTTGATTGGTGTTGATCTTGACACAATGAGTCAGGTTGAGGCTCTCCTTAAAATGCATCATCATGAAGGACTTACTAAGAAGGGCAAAATCAGATCACGAAATCTCTAAAATAAATTTTTAGAAAATTCGCGAATTAGCAGTAGAAAAGAACTGGGAATATGTGATATATTATCTTTTACCGAATTGCTCTCATTGCGAGGTGCCTAAGATTCGGTAAAAAATATTCTCATGGGGGCTTTTATATGAAAGTACGAACCAGTGTAAAACCTATCTGTGACAAGTGTAAGGTTATTAAGAGAAATGGTATTATTCGTATCATTTGTTCAAACCCAAAACATAAGCAGAGACAGGGCTAAGGCTTAAGGAGAAACAGATGGCTCGAATTGCGGGAGTTGATATCCCAAATAAGCATGTTAGAATTGCTTTAACTTATATTTATGGTATCGGCCGTTCATCTGCAGAAGAAATCTGCGAGAAAGCTAAGATTGAACCAACTAAAATGGCTAATGATCTTACACAGGATGAATTGGCAAGAATTCGTGAAATCATGGACGCTGAATACAAGACTGAAGGACGTCTTCGTTCTGAAATCGGTCTTAACCTTAAGCGTTTGATGGATATTGGTTGCTATCGTGGTCTTCGTCACAAGCATGGTCTTCCAGTACGCGGTCAGAGAACTCGTACAAACGCACGTACTCGTAAGGGTAAGAAGAAGACTGTTGCTAACAAGAAGAAAGCATAAGGCGGAGGATAGATAATGGCTACCGTTAAGAAACGAAAGGAAAAAAAGAGCGTATACGAAGGAAATGTATATATCCAGGCTACGTTCAATAATACTATCGTAACTGTAACAGACATGAAGGGAAATGCTCTTTCTTGGGCATCTTCTGGCGGACTCGGATTCCGTGGAGCAAAGAAATCTACTCCATTTGCAGCACAGTCAGTTGCTGAAACAGCTCTTCAGAAGGCTGCAAGTTACGGTTTGCGTGAAGTTCACGTATATGTAAAGGGACCAGGAATGGGTCGTGAAAACGCTATCCGTTCTATTGGTGCTATGGGCTTGAGAGTAAAGTCTATTTCTGATGTTACTCCAATTCCTCACAATGGCTGTCGTCCTCGTAAGACTCGACGCATGTAAATCTTAAGGAGAATACGTTATGGGTAAAAGCACACAGCCTCTCTTAAAGAGATGTAAAGCCTTGGGTATCAACCCGGTTGTAATGGGTTATACAAAGGAATCAAAGAGAAATCAGAAAGAAGTTAGACGCGCTAAGAAGTCTGAATATGGTCTTCAGCTTACAGAAAAGCAGAAGCTCCGCTTCATCTATGGTGTTCTCGAAAAGCAGTTCCGCAAGTACTATGTAATGGCTACAAAAAAGACTGGCGTAACTGGTGAAGTTTTGCTGCAGATTCTTGAATCTCGTCTTGACAATGTTGTTTATAGAATGGGATTCGCTAAGACTCGTCAGCAGGCTAGACAGATGGTAAGCCATGGTCACATTACTGTAAATGGAAAGAAGGTTGATATTCCTTCTTACCTCGTAAAGGTAGGCGATGAGATTTCCATCAAAGAAGAAAGCAGAACTTCTGCTGGAATCAAAACAATCGTTCTCGCTAATGGCGACAAGGTTGTTCCTGGTTGGCTCGAAGTAGATGCTGAGAAATTTACTGGAAAGGTTGTAAACTTGGCTGCTCGTTCAGACATTGACTACGCAGTTAAAGAGAACCTTATTGTTGAATATTATTCTAAATAATAAAGAGGAGTTTAGATGGCTCGCAAAAACTTGCTTAAAGGTTTCAAAAAACCTAAAGGTATTTCATTTGAACCGATTGACAGTACCAATCCGAATTATCAGAAGTTTTATGCCTACCCGTTTGAAACAGGTTTTGGTACAACAGTTGGAAACACTTTAAGAAGAGTATTGTTGTCATCTATCCAAGGTTATGCAATTACCTCTATCCGTATCACATCTTATGATGAGAGTGGAATTTCTCATATTATTTCCAGTGAATTTGAAGCAATTCCAAATGTAGCTGAAGATACACTTGAGATTATCAACAGTCTTAAGATGATACGGTTGTGCTTGCCAGAAGACGTTGAATCAGACACTATTCAGTATGAATTCAAAGGTCCTGGTGTAGTAAAGAGTGATAATTTTGCTAAGGAAGGACAGCTTGAAGTCAAGACTAAGGATCAGGTAATCTTTACAATGATGGAAGGCGCTCAGCTTGATATTGAAATTCAGGTTGACCTTGGTAGAGGATACGTACCTGCAGAAACGAATGAACATTACATAGAAGTTGTTGGTACAATTCCTATGGATGCCATTTTCACTCCTGTTCCAAAAGTAAAATATTCTATTGAGCCTTGTCGTGTAGGTCAGCGCAATGACTACGATAAGCTTGTTCTTGAGATTTGGACTGATGGAACAATTTCACCTGTAAATGCACTTGGTGAAGCAGCTAAAATTGCTAAAGATCATTTTGCAATTTTTGTTAACTTCAACGATAGTGAGATTTCTGGTGGTGATGAAGGTGATGAGGGTGACGAGACAATCAAGAAGATTCTCGACACACCTGTTGAGGAACTCGAGCTTTCAGTACGTTCATCAAATTGTTTGAAGAATGCAAATATTCGTACAATCGGCGAATTAACTAAGAAAACTGAAGATGACATTGCAAAGACAAGAAACTTTGGAAAGAAGAGTCTGCAGGAAATCAAGGAAAAGCTCCAGGAATGGAACCTTACACTTGGTATGACAGATTACAGTCATCTGAAGAATGCTGCCAATATAATTAAGCAGAAGGAAGAAAACGATGAATCATAGAAATGGTTTTAATCCGCTTTCACGTACAACAGCACACCGCCGTGCTATGTCACGCAATATGGTAACTTCGCTCTTCAGATATGAGCGTATTACTACAACTAAATCTAAGGCTCTTGAAGTAAGAAAATCAGCTGAAAAGCTCATTACAAGAGCAAAAGAAGATACTGTACACAATCGTCGTGAAGCTGCAAAGTTTATTCAGGATGAAAAGATCTTGAACAAACTTTTCACTGAGATTGGTCCTCGCATGAAGGAAAGAAACGGTGGTTACACTCGCGTTCTTAAGCTTGGATATCGTCAGGGCGATGCTGCAGATGTTGTAATTCTTGAGCTGGTAGACTATAAGCTTGATGCTGAAAAGTCTGAAGAAAAGCCTGCTAAGAAAGCTGAACCAAAGGCTAAAAAGCCTGCAGCAAAGGCTAAAGATGCAAGTTCTGAGGCAAAGCCAAAGAAAACTACAAAGAAAGCTTCTGAAAAGAAAGAAGAAGCTCCTGCTAACTAAGCTAAATAGGAGTTTAATATGTCAAAGAACCATCGTGGATCTGGAATTAGATCATTACCTTCACACGGAAGAGGAACTTGTGCTATCTGTGGAAAAACAGATATCAAAGTTCTCTGGGAAAAGGAAATTAATGGTCAGACTGTAAATGTTTGTAAGTTCTGCAACGCTAAGCTCAAGAATGAAGCACGCGTAGAAGCAAGAAAGGCAAAGCCAGCTGCTGAAGAAGCACCTGCTGCTGAAGCTCCTGCAGAAGAAACTCCAGCTGCTGCTGAGTAAGTTCTCTTTTACAGACATTGTAAACCGTCATCTTTAAGGGTGACGGTTTTTTTAATTTAAGGGATTATTCCTGTTTTATTGCCTTGAAAGAAAAGGCAAGTTGAAATATAATTATAAGGTAATGAGTGTAGCAACAAGTCATCACATTTCCAGATATTACGATTACTATCGTGATAAGGAAATTGTTTTTACAAAGGCAAACTTGAAATCTCTCCGCATTGACCCACGTCAGATTTATCTTAAGAGTAACGGCGGACAGTGGCCTTGTATTATAAACTCATCATCACTTCAGCAGGCTAAAGTAATCATTGGAACATCAAGTGGAATATATACTACAGTTCAGAAGAACAGAACTGCACCAATAAGTATCCGCTATTGCTTCTTTGATCAGAATAACGAGCCTATTCAGTTTTCTGTAAATTGTACTGTTCTTGATATTAAGCCTTTCCAGAATTCTAATGAACTGGCATTGGTTACCCTTACATTTACTCAGCGACCGCCTGATGATTTAATTTTGCGTATTGGCGAGTTCATTGAAGTAAATGAAAACTTCCAGAACAGAAAAGAAGAGCGTATTGCTATAAATGAAAACTCTTTGCGTCTCTTGAATATACCAAAAGAAGAATCTTACATTTTTATTGCAGGGGTTCCTCGTAAATGTATCTTAAAGGATTTGTCTTTTGGTGGTGCAAAGGCAATGCTTGTTGGTATTCCAAAGTTCCTTGAAAATAAAGCTGTAGATTTGCGTCTCTTCTTTATAGATACAAATGAAAAGATCTCTCTTCAGGGAGTTATTAAACAGTCTGACTTCTTGCCTGGTCGTAAGGATATTTCTATTGTTCATATCGAGTTTATTCCGGATGAAATTCCTATGACTTATAAGTTCCACATCAACAGTTATATTACTTCATATCAGAAGCAGTTGATTCAGAACCAGATTAATAATAAAGCTGCAGAAGAAAAAGCAGAGGCAGAAGCAGCTGCTAAAAAAGCTGCTGCTGATCAGAAGGCCGCACCGGCTTCTAATGCAGAAACATCAACACCAAATCCTGCTCCAGCTGGTGCTCAATAAATCTAAACTCATATTATAAGTGGTATTATTATGAATCCATCAAACCCATTGGAATCTATTTATTTTATTAACATTCCAAAGCTTGACCTTTCGTCATGTAATTCTTTTGAAATTGACCCTACAATTCCTTTGCCGGTTCAGAAAAAGCCGGGAGAAACAGGAGAAAACTTTGATCCAAAAGAGATAGAAGCGGAGCAGATCCTTGCCGGAATGCTCACTATTCTCGCTTATGATTCAAAGAATACTCAGCTTGATTATTACCGCTCTCTCTTAAAGAAAATCAAACCAAATCTAAAAAAAGAACTTTGCGAGGCTGCAATTCTTAAAACAAAGAATGAAGATTTTGATCTTGCAGAAGAGATTTTCAGAGCCCTTATTGGTTACGATCCGGAAGATGTTGCTATTATTCTTAATATGGCTTTGTTTCTGGACCAGAGAGCTGATTCATATAGAAATTCCGGACTTTTTGAAGATGCAGATGCATATGATGCAGATGCTTATTCTTATTATGAACAGGCAATGAATGCTGAGCCACCGCTTCCTGATGTATATTTTAATGTTGGTTTCTATTATATGAAGCAGCATAAATACCGCGAAGCAAAGGATGCTTTTGAAACTTATCTTGCTTTGACTTGTGAAACAAGTGATGAAGAGATGGGGGAAAACGGAGTTTATAAAAAAGAGCGTGCCCAGGAAATCATCAACAATATTAATAATCAGAATATGGATGATGAAGCTTTTAAAGCTGCCTACGACTTGATTTCAAGCGGTCAGGAAGAAAAAGGTCTTGAGCAGATTCGTGACTTCCTGCAGACAAATCCAAAAGTATGGAACGGCTGGTTTATGCTGGGCTGGGGCTTGCGTCGTCTTGAAAGATTTACAGATGCTAAACAGGCCTTCCTTGAGGCTCTTAAGTATGGCGGAGATACAAACGCGGATACTTATAACGAACTTTCTTTGTGCTATGTTCAGGAAAAGGATTTTGCTGAAGCAAAAAAGTGTCTTTTGAAAGCTCTCTCTATGGAGCCGGAAAGCACAAAAATTATTTCTAATCTTGGTTATCTGGCCCTTGCAATGGGAAATAAGCAGGAAGCAAGAAATTACTTTACTGCAGTTCTTGAGTTTGATCCAAAAGACAAGATTGCTGCTAGCGAGCTGATGAAGCTGGAGCAGGAAGCAGAGTAATTACGGCAGTACAACGGTGTCACCCTCGGTGATGCCGTTTTTTTTGTACCAGCCCTGTGGAACTTCAAGGGCATAGCGTACAGAAACAGTGCTTATGATTGAATCTGTGCTGTATGGATTCATATCAAAAATATTTCTGATTTTGCCTTTTGAATCGATATAAGCTATAGAAAGGGGATGAGGAGTATTTTTCATCCAGAAAGAAAGAGTCTGGTCGCGTTCAAATATAAAGAGCATTCCGGTTCCATCCGGGATGTTTTTTCTTTCCATGAAACCATGGTTGCGATCTTCCGGTTTAATGGCAATTTCTGCTTTTACGATAAATTCACTTCCATCCTGGCGAATAATTTTAACATCCTGAACGGGGAGTTTTTTTGTTTTGCAGGAAAGTAAAGAAGTAAGGGCTGCAAGCGCAAAAATTGTGAGTGTGAGTTTTTTAATTGATTTCATTTTTATATCCTGTAAAGTAAATTAAAGTTCATCAAGAAACATTTCTCTGGTGATTTCCACAGGTGATTCCTGAATATTTGAATAATTTTGTGTCTGTTCAAATAATTTATTGTCTATATATTTAAGGGTAAGAGGCTTTTCAAGGCTCATTGTTACTTCATCGTCTTTCCAGGTGGCTGCCTGTGGACTGAAGCTTGTTGGTTGGCCGTATTTTTCTGTCAGTTTTGTAAAAATGCTGTAATAATCCATTTTTTCAGGATTAACATTGATTGTAATGATGTAGAGTTCATCAAAAGTGAACTGGAACCAGCAGCGGGTAAGGAAATTAGAACCAAGACCACGTTCTGCATCTGTTTCGATTAAAGTTTTGCTGGAATTTGGAACAAGAGAAACGTCTCTGTCTCCGTGATATCCAAAATCAGGGTCTTTTACAAGGTTGTCTTTAGTTTCGTCAAGGCTCATACCGAGCATAATGTTTTTATAGCCGTGAGGAAGGCTTTCTGCGTTTAAAAATACAAAGCCTGCGGTAAGGATAGTGAGAAAAGCGATTTTTTTCTTTAAAGAAATCATACTTAAATTATCGGAAGATAATTGTTTTTTTATATTATTTATTTTGTTTGCGGTAGAAGGCGGCTGCTTTCATTAATTCCTGAGCGTCCTTAATGAAAATCTTACCGTTTTCTATACGAATCTGGTCATACTGCTCGAATTCGTAAATTGCTTTTGCCTGATATTCACTTGCAAGACCACACATATTTGCAAGATCTTTTGGTGTAAATTCAGTCTGCATAGAAAGCTTTGAAAGACCAATTTTAACACGCTGTTTTTCCAGCTGAAGGGAAAGCATATCCAGCATTTTTGCAAGTGGCTCTGTAAGAGTCGCATTATCAAGCTGGCGGTACATTGACCAGAGACGGTCTGCAAGAGTTGTTGTAAGCTTTGCAATCAGCTGAGGCTGTGTTGCTACCATCTGATTGAAGTTAGAACGGTTGATAACCATAAGTGTACAGTCGCTGTGGGCAAGGGCGTTTGCAGAACGCGGCTTATTTTCAATAAGGGCCATTTCACCAAACATATCGCCTTTTTTAAGCACTGCGAGTGTTACTTCGTTTCCGTTTACAACTTTTGTGATAGAAACTTCTCCGCGCTGAATAATAAACATATCTGAACCGGTCTGAGCCTCAGAGAAGATCATTGTATCTTTTGGATACTGGCGTGAAGGTTCTGCTGTAGGTTCAAAATAAACGGCATGAGTTTTTGGCTTAAGGGCAACAAACTTCTGTTTTGCAAGGTCTGCATTAGGACCTTCCGGTTTTGTTTTGAGATACTGATAATATGCGTAGACGGCTACATCAGGTAAGGCATTTTTTTCATAAAAAGAAGCAACCTTAAAAATCTGTTCGTAGGTGTCCTGAACTACGGAATGAAGTGTTGCTTTGGTAAGCATTTCGTTCATTACACGCATGCGGTTTGCAAAGGTTTTGATGATTTTAAGAGCTACCGGTGTGTTTTGAGAAATAAGTTCCGGATACTGGTCTTTGCGTACAGAAATTGCCATTACATCAGTTACGGCGATTGCAGTTTCAATCTGGAGATGGTCAGACATACAAGGTACTACACCAACGAAGTCTCCTGGTCCATAAACTGTAGGTGCGATGCCCGAGCCGGAAGCCTTCATACACTGAACATTACCTTTCTGGATAATATAGAAATGATCAGTATTTTCCTTGCCTTCTACGACGAGATATGAACCTTTTCTGAAACTAACAATTTGTAACTGCAGCAAGAGTGTACTCTCCTAAATGTATTCAGTATATAAGTATAAATTTACAATCTAGGTTTGTCAATGTATGTTTTTGAGGGGAAAAATGAGGATTCTGGTGGATTTTGACAGGTGTTGAGTGGTTTTTGACTGCTTTTTAGACAAAAATGATTTCTGCTTCCAGGTCAAAGCCAAACTTGTCGTGCACCGCTTTTTTAGCTGCTTCTACAAGGGTTTTGATGTCTGAGGCGGTGGCGCTGCCTGTGTTTATTATGAAATTACCGTGGAATGGAGCGATCTGGGCGCCGCCGATGGAAAGACCTTTAAGCCCGCATTCGTCTATAAGCTTACCGGAAGGAGCACCAAAAGCATGGTTATTCTTAAAAACGCTGCCAGCACTCGGATACTTGAAGTGGCCTTTGTCTACGCGTTCTGCAATGTATTTTTTGCAATCTGCTGTTATGCGGTCGTGGGCTTCTGCTCCTGCAGGTGAGAGACGGAAGGTTGCCTGAGTGATGTAACGCTGTGGCCGGCCTTCTGAAGCCTGGAAAGGAGATTTTTTATAATCCCAGTCTTCTGCATTGAAGGGGAGTTCTACCTGTCGGGCCTTTTGGCCTTCAAATTCAATATGTTTTGTAGAATAAAGAATATCGCTGACAGAACGGTCAAAGCAGCGGGCATTCATATAAACAGCGCCACCAACAGTGCCAGGAAGCCCGGCAAACTGTTCTGCTCCTGAAAGATTTTTTCGTGTACAGAAGTCTACAAAGGCTGCCATAGGAAGCCCGCACTGGCAGGTCACAAGAACAGAGCCATCCGATGTTCTTTCATCCGGATCATAAAAGATTTCTTTGATTTCCTGTGTGGAAATAATTGCCCCTTCGTAAATTCCATCCGGGTAAACCAGGTTGCTTGCTCCACCTGTAACAAAAAAAGGCAGTTCAGAAGAGCGTGCGGCACTGATTGTTGATTCCAGCTGCTCAGGTGTCTGCGGTCTGATATAAAGACGTGCTGTACCCCCAACCTTAAATGTAGATTTAGGTGCCAGAGGCTCGTTTTCTGTGTAAGGTATTTTTGCAACTTTCAGCATGGAAGCAAGGAAATCAAACATGAGTTCATTATAGTGGGAAAACCTGCTAAATGGAAGTATTGATTAAGAGGTGAAAAAATCAATGCTAGAAGAAACTCAATATTGATTTATTGTTTTTTTATGCTTGTTGTTTAATAGGGGGGAAAACTGTATAATATGGGGGATTTTGAACTGACCCCAAAAAGTTAGACACTTTTTGGAGGTTAGAAAATGGGAGTTACAATTCCTTATCCAATTGACTTGAGAGTAAAGGTTTTGGCAGAATA